>JAKSMQ010000039.1 GCA_024400565.1 Bacteroidales bacterium | reverse complement strand
TCGCCGCCAATCTTTCTACTGAAAGCTCGAGATTCTTCTCGGGCTTTCTTTATTTATATACATTCCTCACCACAGATGTAATATTCAGATCCAGGCTAGGAGATATTCTTTAATCGTTTATCTCTTCATTATATAATATTTCCTAGTAATCTCCGTTTTATTGTTATTAAATAGAGTCTTCTTTATGCGAATCTTTCTGGTCGGTTATATGATAGCGGTAAAACAACTATCGGGAAACAGTTGGCTAAAAAACTGAATATTTCCTTTGTCGATTTAGATCGGGCTATTGAGCAACGCTATCATGTTTCCATACCTAGTTTTTTTAATAAGTATGGAGAAGATGCTTTTCGTATTCTTGAACGGAATGTTCTGGAGATCGTCTCCGACAGGGACGATGTGGTTATTTCTACAGGTGGTGGAACACCTTGTTTTGGAGACAATATGGACTTTATTCTTTCTAAAGGCTGTGTTGTCTATCTAAAGATGACATCTGCAGCAATTCTTTCCCGTGAATCCCGCTCAAAAAAAACAAGACCTCTACTTGCCTCTCTTACTGATGATGAAAAAGCTGAGAAAGTTAAATCGCAACTTAAAGAAAGATCCAGGTACTATGAAAGGGCTCATTTCTGTATCGAAGCTTTAACCCCTGATATCGATGCTTTAGTCGAATTGGTTAATAAGGATGTCTCGTTATTATCTAAGATAGTAAATACTTCTTCTGCCGTTGAGGCGGAATAGACAGTTCTTCTGTCTTCTTTCGAAAATAGCCCCTCTGAGACCATTGTGTCAAGTTGTTTGAGGAATAATTGAAAAATGTATAACGCTGTTGATCTATTGATTCCAGTCTTTATAATACTTGATTTTAGTAGTAAAATTAACCTCGGATTGCTAGTCCGAGGTTAGTTTCTTTATTCTTCTGCGTCAGAGTCTTTTTCTGGTATTAAGTCATCCCAATTTAAGCGTATTGGGTATACTTGATCTTGTATTATACTACCTGGATAAACGCTTTTGATTCTTTGTAGAAATATAAATGCGTCAAGTCTGTTTGTGAAATCTCCCACTTTGATAACAAAATTGGGTTCATCAAACACAAGGTATGCTGTTAAATCTGGATACGTAGCCAAAAACTTATCTTTGAGAGCAAATGCAGCTGTCTTAGAATTGGTACCCGAGAGTGAAGCAATTTTGATTCGATAACCAGGAACAGTCTTTATTTGGTCGTTGAATTCAATATTCTTTTCTACAAGTTTTGTAACAGCAACATCTCCGGTGATTTGAGCGTGGACTTTGCGTTGTCCCCATATTGGAGTAGAGAGTAATATTGCGAGTAGAAAGAAACCAATATTTCTTTTCATGTTATTAGGAGATTGATGATTATTATCGGGCTACAGATCCAAGTTGTTCAGGTCGGAGAGAAAGAATAGGACGTGTGGATAGGTTAAGCATCTGTTGGGCAAAAGTTCCTAAAAACCAGTTGTTAAGAGCTTTCTCCTGTTCGGTCATAATTACTATAATGTCAGCGTTGACTGATTCTGCATATTCTAATGTTGAAACAGTTAGATTTTTAGGTACATCAATCTTTTTGATTACATGTTTTACACCTGCTTTTTCCATAAATTTTCCTACCTGATCAACATAGCTGTCTACGAGTTTGCGTACGTCTTTTGTATCAGTTGTATATAGTCCTAAAACGTGAATTGTTGATCCAAATGCTTTTGCAAATTTGACCGCAATAGGCACTTTTTGACGTGTTGCAGAAGTACTGTCGAGAGGTACAACGATAGTCTCGAGGGCTTTATTAAAATTGAAATCTTCGCGTACAGAAAGGACGGGAATTTCGCTTTCAGTTATGGTACGATATGTGTTTTTTCCAATCCAATCTGTATGAAAACCAGACATACCGTGAGTGCCAACTATTACTAGTGAAGCATTGTCTTCAATAGCCTGCGCAGTAAGTTCTTGATGAACTTTTCCTTCTCTTATTACGTATTCAAGTTTAATTCCTTTGAGGAGGTGTTCAACGGCAGCATTACGACGTTCTATCTCCCCACGGATAGGTGTCTCATCTTCGTTTGCGTCCTTTTTTACGTAAACGAGACGTATGTTGTTATGCCAATTATTGGCAATGTCAATAGCCAGGTCAACAGCTTTTGCAGAGCCTGACGAGAAGTCGAAACCTACTACAATGTTGTTCATGATCTGTTTTTTTTTGTTGTTATAATTTGGGTACAAAGATACGAACATTTCTTGAATTACAAAAAAAAATGTGAGAAATAGACCCTAAAAAATATTAAAAGAAGAAAGAAATGAACATCCTAAAATATGTTGAATAAGATTGTTGGTGTAAAATTGTTAAATATATATTAAAGAAAATTATTTTTCTTCCATTTTTTTTTCGTATTTTTGCAATCTCTAATTCTAACTATTGAATCCTAATTATACTAAAAGAAATGGACATAAATGTAATCTTATTGGCAGTATTAATTCTCGGTGTTACTGGTGCCATTTTCGCTGTGGTACTTTACATCGTTGCCCAGAAATTTAAAGTTATTGAAGATCCAATGATTGATCAGATTGCCGACGTTCTGCCCGGCGCAAACTGCGGCGGTTGCGGTAAAGCTGGTTGTCGTGCTATGGCCGAGGCCTTCGTAAAGCAAGGAAACATGGAAGGTCTGTCTTGTCCTGCTGGCGGTGCCGCTGTAGCAGAAAAAGTTGCCGCTATTTTAGGCTGTGTCGCAGAAGCATCTGATCCTAAAGTAGCCGTTCTTCGTTGCAATGGTTCTTGCTCGAATGCTCCTGCCAAGAATCATTATGACGGCTTGAAGGATTGTGCGTTCGCAAATAGTGTTTATACTGGCGAAAGCGGATGTTCATTCGGCTGTCTCGGTTTAGGCAATTGCGCAAAAGCCTGTCAGTTTGGTGCGTTGAGTGTGGATCCAGAAACCGGACTTCCTGTTGTTGATGAAGAAAAATGTACCGCATGCGGAGCCTGTGTTAAGGCTTGCCCCCGCAATTTGATTGAACTTCGCAAGAAAGGCATGAAGAATCGTCGTGTCTTCGTCGCTTGCCGTAATACTGAAAAGGGCGGCGTTGCTCGCAAGAACTGTAGCGCAGCTTGTATCGGATGTGGAAAATGTCAGAAAGTATGTAAGAAAGAGGCCATCACCATTGAAAAGAACCTCTGCTATATAGACTGGACCAAGTGTGTAGCTTGCGGCCTTTGTGTTAACGAATGCCCCACCGGCGCTATCCACGCTGTAAACTTTACTCCCGTAAAGCCCAAGCCTAAGGTAGAAGCTCCTGCTGCTGAAGCCCCCAAGGTTGATACCCCTAAAGTAGAAACTCCAGCCACCCCTAAGACTGAATAATAATCTATTTCAATCATCAGTCTAACAAGGTTTAACTAAATACTACAAGAATGAAAACTTTCGCAATGGGTGGTGTTCACCCCGAAGAAAACAAAATATCGACCAACGCAGTTATAGAGAAATTCCCCGTTCCTGCCCAGATGACCGTATTGATGAATCAGCATCTTGGCGCACCCGCTACTCCTATCGTAGCCAAGGGCGATAAAGTAAAGGTTGGTCAGCTTATAGGCGAGGCACAGGCATTTATGTGTGCCAATGTACATTCTCCCGTTTCCGGTACTGTAAAGGATATTACAGCAGTAAAGGATCCTTTCGGAATGATGAAGCCTGCTATCGTTATTGATGTAGAAGGTGACGAATGGATGGAAACAATCGACCGTACTCCCGACATCAAGCGTGAGTGCAACCTCGATTCCAAAGAAGTAATCGCAAAACTCAAGGAGATGGGTATAGTAGGTCTTGGTGGCGCTACCTTCCCCGCTCATATTAAATATGCCGTTCCCGAAGGCAAGAAGGCTGAGTATCTCATTATCAATGCAGTTGAGTGTGAGCCTTATTTGACTTCTGACCATCGCGTAATGCTTGAGCATGCAGAAGAGATCTGCATTGGTATTGATATCCTTCGCGGAGCCCTCAATGTTCCTCATGCCTATATCGGTATTGAGAACAACAAACCCGAGCCCATTGCTCATATGCAGAAAGTGGCTGCTCAGTTTGGCGGACGCCTCATAGTAGAGCCTCTCAAGGTAAAATATCCCCAGGGTGCAGAAAAACAGCTTATCAACGCCATTACCGGCCGTTGTGTACCTAGTGGCAAATTGCCTATCGACGTAGGCTGTGTAGTAAGCAACGTCGGAACAACCTTCGCCGTATATGAGGCTATACAGAAGAACAAACCTCTCATTGAGAACATCCTTACCGTAACCGGCAAGAAACTTCCCAGCCAGCACAACTATCAGGTTCGTATTGGTACCACCTATTCAGATATTATTAAGCACTCAATCGGCGAACTCCCCGCAACCACCGGTAAGGTTATCAGCGGCGGTCCTATGATGGGTAAGGCAATGTGCAACCTAGATGCTCCTACGGTGAAGGGTGCGTCAAGCGTTCTTGTAATCGACGAGGGTGAAGCTGTACGTGCACAAGAGTCCAACTGTATCCGTTGCGGAAAATGTATGATGGCATGTCCTATGGGTCTCGAACCTTACCTCTTCAGCGCATTAGTTCGCAACGACCGTTTTGAAGAGGCTGGTGCCAACAACATTCTCGACTGTATTGAATGCGGATGCTGCTTCTTCTCTTGTCCCGCCAATAAACCTTTGCTCGATGAGATTCGTCTTGGAAAGAACAAGATGCGTGCCATTCTTGCTGCCAAGAAGAAATAGTCTCACACCAAAGCAAGTATATAAATAATAATAGAATAATACAATATAATATATGAAACTCTTAAATGTATCTGGTTCCCCTCACGTTCACAGCGATGAATCGACCAAAAAGATTATGTGGCGTGTAAATCTGGCCTTGGTACCTGCTTTGCTTGTAGCCATTGCCTATTTCGGACTGAATGCCCTTCTCGTAAGTATTGTTTCTGTAGCCGCTTGTGTACTCTTCCAGTGGCTAATTGAGAAATTTATCATGAAACAGCCCACCACCAATATCTGGGATGGTTCTGCTGTTATTACCGGTCTGCTTCTTGCATTCAACGTTCCTGCTACCTGCGAAATGGTATGGATTGTAGCTATCGGAGCACTTGTAGCTATCGGTATCGGCAAGATGTCGTTTGGCGGATTGGGTAAGAACCCCTTCAACCCTGCACTCGTAGGTCGTGTATTTATGCTCATATCCTTCCCCGTACAGATGACCACCTGGCCTGTTCCCGCAGCCAAGGCATTTTCCTTCTCAGCTGATGCCGTAACGGGTGCTACTCCTCTCGGAATTCTCAAAGAGGGTGGGGCAGAGGCCCTTCCTCAGGCATGGGAACTCATCGTCGGCCACATGGGCGGTTCGATGGGTGAAGTATCAGCTCTTGCAATCCTTATCGGAGCCATCTACCTCCTTATCCGCAAAGTTATCACTTGGCATATCCCTGTTGCTTTCATCGGAACCGCCTTCCTCATGTCCCTCATCTGTGGCGCTTGCGGTATGGCTCCCGAAGGAGTAAATGCAGGTTATTATGCAGTACAGCAGATCCTCATGGGTGGTATCATGCTTGGCGCATGCTTCATGGCAACAGATATGGTTACCTCTCCTATGAGCAAGAGCGGACAACTTATCTTCGGCGTAGGTTGCGGTCTGCTTACCATTATCATTCGTAACTGGGGTTCCTATCCCGAAGGCGTAAGCTTTGCTATCCTTCTTATGAATGCTGTAACTCCTCTTATCAACCGTGGTTTCAAACCAAAACGTTTTGCAAAATAGTGAATGGTGAATAGTGAATGGCTCCGACAGGACGGCCAATCACAATACCCAATCACAAATCACTAATCACAAATCACTATAAAAATGAAAAAAGCACCTTCAACATTAATCAATATGCTCCTCTCGCTTACCCTCATCGCCGTGGTAGCTGGAGGCGTTTTGGGTTTTGTCAGCGGAATGACCAAAGAGCCCATTGCGCAGGTCGAGAAGCAGCAGAAAGAGGACGCTATCAAGGCTGTTCTCCCTGCTTTTGAAACCTTGAAAACCGAAACTGTTGATGAAACAGAAATAAATATCGGACTTGATAAAGACGGTAATCCCGTAGGAATGGCAATCGAAAGCGTTTCCAAGAAAGGCTTTGGTGGCGATCTCGGCGTAATGGTCGGTTTCGACAACGATGGCAACATCTCTGGCTACAAGATTGTAAAGACTTCCGAAACCCCCGGTCTTGGAGCCAAGGCTGGCGACTGGTTCCAGAAAGACGGCAAAGGCTGTGTAATCGGCAAGAACCCTAGCACACCTCTCTCTGTTAAGAAAGATGGTGGCGACATCGATGCCATCTCTGGTTCTACCATCACTTCTCGCGCATTCTGCGAGGCTATCAATAATGCATATGCAGTATCACAGAAAGGAGGAAACGAATAATGAAAGCTAAAGATATCATAATGAATGGTCTTATCAAGGAGAACCCCACATGGGTACTCATCCTTGGTATGTGTCCCACTCTTGCAACCACTACTTCAGCCGTAAACGGTCTCTGTATGGGCCTGGCTACCGCTTTTGTGTTGATGATGAGTAACATCGTTATCTCCCTCCTCAAGAGTCTCATCCCCGATAAGGTACGTATTCCTGCATTCATCGTAGTAATTGCAACCTTCGTAACTGTTGTACAGCTTGTCATGCAGGCTTACATCCCCGACCTCTATGCAAGTCTTGGTCTCTTCATTCCCCTCATCGTAGTAAACTGCGTTGTTTTGGGGCGTGCCGAGGCCTTTGCATCCAAGAATAATGTAATGAACTCCCTTCTTGACGGTCTCTTCATGGGTCTCGGTTTCACCTGGGCTCTCACCCTCATCGGATTTGTCCGCGAGCTTCTTGGTACCGGTTGCATCTTCGGTCATAGCGTTATCGGTGGTTCCGACGGCATGCTTCTCTTCATCCTGCCTCCCGGCGGCTTCATCTGCCTCGGTCTCCTTATGGCACTTATTGCCCGTATGCGTAAAGCATAAGCAGCAGGAAAAAGATATGTGTCCTACAAAACGCAAGCGCTTGACTTTTAGAGTTGAGCGCTTACGTCCGAAAAAAAAGTTTCAAAAAAAATCTTAAAAAGCGAACGTTTTTTGCGTTAGAGTGGCACATATATAGTAAAGAAAAAAAAATTGTACAATCTAAAGTATGATCACAATGAAAAAGATATTGATGTTCGCCCTGCTGGCAGTTTCCGTTCTGGCCGGTGGAACCATCAAGGCTCAGAACTGCGACGATGTCGTTTTGGCCCGTTACTCTTACCGTGCCGACATACTTGATCTGATCGACCCTATCAAGTATGAGAATGTCTGCATTGAGTCCAAGGCTGCGTTCTTCTTCCCCGAGGTGCTCCCAGCAGATGCTGTCGTAATCGATGTGACCTCGCTGACCGACCTCAAGACCGGTCTTCACGTTTCCTCCGATTACAATCCTACCGAGAGCAATCTCAATTATTTCCGTTTTGACTATCGTGAAAAGCAGTTTGCTTTGAATGATATGGATCGTGATATCTACATCCGACTCTATGCCGGCGAACATGAATATCTTGGAGTTCGTTCGCTCAATGCCCAGCATAGTCTTGCTTTAGAGATGCAGGAGACCGCCCGCATAGAAAACTACAATCGCTAATCTGATAATTGATAAATCTATAGAGTTATGAAAATAGTTAAGGTTTTATCATTATTTGTTGCCCTCCTTCTCTCCTCGGCAGTTGCATTTGCCCAGGAAGAGATCGTATTGGATGCAACAACCAATGGAACCACTAAGGACTGTTCTGCAGGCGGTTTTCTCCTCCAGGATGATGGTGGTGGCGATGCAAACTATACTGCCGGCCACGACTGGAATGTCATCTTCACGGCAAACTGCGGATCGTCTACTACCACCCTCGTTATCGAGGTAATGGATATTGACATCCTTCCCTGCGACACCTTGTTCATTTATGATGGTCCCAACACCAGTTCTCCCGTTCTGTGTGCTTCCAACAACAACAACGACGTGGCAGGTCAGCTGTTTATTGCCAGCACCATGAACACTTCCGGTCAGTTGTGTGTCCGTTTCAAGTCAGCTGCATCCTCGGCTTGCTCGCCTGGATTCTCCCTCGTAGCCAGCTGCCGTACGCCCTGTATCTTCAGCCATCCCGTCCTCGATAGCGTGTTCTACAAAGCCCGCAATGGCGTCATCTATGACACCATGATTATCGGAACCTATTTCCAGAAGGACACTGTATGGGAGTACAACGAGATAAATCGTCCCGATACTTCCTACAACGATACCACCGGATTCCATCTTGTTGAGATACCCTTCACCGGTCTCAACCTCTGCGAGGGCGATAGCCTCATCATCATGTGTCATGGTGACTATGCCAGTACTGGTAACGGTTTCTACAACCCCAGTGACCGCTCATCCACCTTTACTTGGGATTTTGCTGACGGCGATGTCATCACCTTTGCCGGTGCAACACGTGTGGGACACAAATATAAGAATATCGGATGTTTCGACCTTGGCCTCACCATGGCCGACCTCATGGGCTGTGAGACGACCCAGCCTGCCGGCATCCGTATCCGTATCGCGCAGATGCCTATCAAGACCATCTACGACTTGGCAACCATCTGCAACACCGACTCACTCCTCGTTAACGTAGGTTTCGAAGGCGATGGAGCAACCCTTACCCTTCGCGAGATAGAGTTTGCCCGTTCGGCCTCCAAGACCAACCCTGCTCTGACATTTATTCCCGACGGCCGTCTCTGTGTTGATGCCGGATACAGCCAGTCCACCTGTTTTGAGGCACCCGTAACCTTCAACGAGTTCCCCAACAGCGCAACCATTACCTCCAAGAACGATATCTGCTCCATCTGTATCGAATACGAGCACTCCTATATGAGCGACTACAGTCTTGCAGTCAAGTGTCCTTCAGGCAACCGTGCCGTACTCAAGTATGGTATCCCCGGCGATGGTTCCGGAAGTACCGATGGTACTGTGCCCGACAGTATGAGAAGCGGATGTACCCATTGTTCCGGTATGCACTCCGGCGGTGGTACCTATACAGGTGTTCCTTATGGCGGTAGGAACGACAGCGACTACGATGGCCGTGGCGGTCACAACTGCGACGAGGCTGCCAATATGTATGGTGTAGGTTGGGAATATTGCTGGTCACGCAACCCCGACTATAGCCTCGTAACCGGTGAACGTTGCGATATCCACGATAACCGCATCGACCACAATGCCGATCGTTACATTGCCGGTCCTCAGTACATCGACCAGGTCACTAATTTCGTCTTTGACCCCATTCCTGCTCCTTTCAACGATGCAGGCCATACCGCTGCTACCTCTTCTTTCACCAGCAAGCATCCCAGCAACCACGACGGCAAGACCGACTACTATCTCCCCACCGATGACTTCAGCTCTCTCGTAGGATGCCCCCTCAACGGCGACTGGGTCGTACAGGTATGCGACAACTTCCGTGTTGATAACGGCTGGGTATTCAGTTGGACTATGGATATCTGCGGTATCAGCACCTCAGGCTCTTGCGAGTATCAGGTTGGTATCGACTCCATCCTTTGGGTTCCAGATTCAGCCTATGGCGACTTCAGCACTGGCAAGTGGCGTGGTGCTACCCTTTGGAAACGCGACTCCGTCAACACCTATATCGCTTCGCCCGACACCGCCGGTATGTTCCCCATTCACGTTAAGATTTACGACGAGTTTGCTTGCGTATGGGATACCCTTACCCGTATCACTACCGTATGGAATCCTATGCCCGATCTCGGCGACGATATTAACCTCTGCCACGTAGAGACCGTCACCCTCGACGCTACCGACCGTACTACTCCCTTCACCAATCAGACCTATATGTGGGAGCCCTATGCCGACTCCACCGGCATCATAACTACCCACGAGGGAACCGTCAACAGCTCCGTCCTCTACATGGTCGAAGTTACCAACACTCAGAGCGACATCCGCTGTCGAGCTCGCGACTCGATACGTATCAACTACTTCCCGTCGCCTATCCCCAACTTCGACCCCGGCATCTATCCTCTCGAAGGTTGTGAGCCCTTTACCATCAAGTTTGAGAACGCCACCATGTACGGTAACGAATACCGCTGGGAGTTCGGCGATGGCGAAGTGTCCGACAAGGAGAGCCCCATCCATACCTATTCTACCGGACGCTACGGCCTCAAGTACTATGTCACTTCTGCCGAAGGTTGCAAGGACTCTCTCATCTACGACGACCTCATTACTGTCTTCTCTAGTCCTGTTGCTAAGTTCTCGTGGGATCCTATCAATCCCACCGTGCTCCATCCTACCGTTCAGTTCATCAATATGACAGAACCCATGGAGGACCGCAACAAGTACTATTGGGAAATCCAGTACAACAAGGACAATAACCTCTCCTACCACACTCTCCGCGATATCAATCCATCCTTCACCTGGACCACTTCGGGTGAGGACATCTCAGGCACCTATATCGCCCGTCTTATAGCCAAGACCGACGAGCGTGGTCCCAGTGGTAACGTCCTCGAATGTCGTGACACCGTCGAGAACACCATTCTCCTCGTTAACGACTTCCTCCAGTTCCCCAACGTGATTACCGCCAATGGCGATGGTATCAACGACGTGTTCGAAATCAAGAACCTCATCAACGGCCTCGGCTATCCCAACAACTCCCTAGCCATCTACAACCGATGGGGCAAGCGTGTCTACTACAAGGTAAACATTAGCTCCGAGGATGACTTCTGGGATCCCGCTAAGGAGAACATCCCTGCCGGAACTTATTTCTGGCGCTTCAGCGGAAAGGGCTATCTTGGCAATATCGAACGCAATGGTACCGTAGAGGTACTCACTAAATAAAAACCTAACTTATCTCTTTCTTTAAGGCATCCTCTCACCGGGATGCCTTTTTTCTCTCTAATCCTGTGTTACCGCGATCTGCTTTTTCTTCGCTTGCGGCTGTCAATGTTCTTTCTAGACCGGGGTGGCGACGGCGTCAGATGTACTTGGTCAACAGCTGACGTCGGGGGAGGGGATAGAGGCTCACGTGGAGCCATACTATTGTGCCGTCAGCTCTGTCGAGGTAGGTTATCAGTTGGTCGAGGGGCAAGGTCTTGAAACTCTCCATTAGACGACGGTTGTCGTAACAGGTGATGTTGGTGGTAGCTGCGGTAGGGATTGCGTTACTAATGCCGTGACTGGAGGCCTCGTATGAGTAGATGAGTTCTTTTTGTGAGAAGTGTTTCGTGTGGAAGGAAGAAAAAAAAGGGGGGGGGGATGCAGCTTTGGACGATACAAGCAAGAACCTAGAACTCAGAAAATCACACTGAGGATGTTGGTGATTTCGGGGTTGATGGTGTTGTTCATGGATCAGTGGGGTTAGTTTAAGGTATGGGCTAGGGATTCCTAGTCTTTCTAGGTTGGAGGAACTTAGATTACTTTCTTTACTACGTGGTAGCAGATGCCGCGACTGGTGTGGCGATACTCAAACTGCTATTTGTTGAGGTACTACTGCAGGCTCTGCTTGTCAAGGCAGTAGTTGGGCAGATTGGTTAGTAGTTGAGTGTATATGTAGGTGAGTGTGTGTTAGTTGCTGAGGTGGTTGTCGTGCTCGAAATGATCTTTCTTCATCTCCATCTCTACGCAGAACACTATGAACTCCTGCTGCGTCACCTCAAGTATCCGCTGGTCGTCGTCGTCCATCCATTAGCAGAATTCTCCATCCAGCAGCGTCATGGCCTCGACGAAATAAGCGAGAATTATTCTATCAATATCACTCCCTTATGAAGTTACAGATGACCGGCGAAGGTACGTTCTCGCTCGTGACTTAGGTGGTGTGTATGAAAAAAAACAATCTTGTCGACGAAGAGATCTTCGTCCAGTTCTTGCATGAACTGGGCGAGTCCATGGTGAGAGAGAAACTTGATTTTGAAAAAACAGCTTCGACAGGAGACAAAAAACGTAAAAAAAAACGGAAATAACGCAAAAAATAAACTTCACCCGTTGGCGTAATTAGATTTTTAGGGAATGCAGAAATAGGCAAACATCAGATGCGAGGAAGCTAGAAAGGCTCTCCGACGAACACCTCCGAACAAAAGCTGACATTTTTGAACTTTCCATTTGATTATAGTGGTTGTATCCTGTTTTATACTGGGACTATTATAGTGCTTCTAGGGTGCCTTTAGGGTGCCTTTAGGGTGCTTTTACCCCCGGGGGTAAAGGAAATGTATGGGCATAGCATAAGCATTTTACAGGTATACGCTAATCTACCCGTTAACTAAAGAAAGGTTCGTGTTACCCCTCTGCCAAGTTCGTTGACGAGATTTTTCAAGATATGCTTGCATAGGTCAAGATCTTTTGCGTGCTTTACTCGCTGCGCTCATAAAGATACGAGGCCTCGGTAATGCCAAAATAATTATTTATTACGATCGACTTTTGTATCTTTGCATATAAGTTGTGCATAACATTCTCTATGTAACTAATGAATTTCGCTACAAATGCACGAGATTTATTGACACATATAACTTTTTCTGAAAGAAATTATTAATAAATTAATTCATCCAACAGGTAAATTCCTTTATCCTTCAACAAAGAAAGAAATAACGGAAAAATCTGTTCTATCCTGAGACCAGTCATTGCCTCTTCGACCGACTGCAGAAGAAGATAGAATGCCACCCCGAACAGAAGGCTTGGCTGGATCACCTGAGCTTCATCAACCATAAGCCCGTGTGACCGAAGAACAGTATCGCTTCATCCGGCGCTATCTTCAGCTGAGGAACTCTCATTAGATTAGTCGCAGAGCACGTAGAGGTCTTCGCGCGGGTTGAGAAACAGAATGGGGATGTTGTAGCTGTTGACGATGATGCGTTCCTCTTGGGTGCCCATAAACCATTCAGCAACGTCCTTCTCCTTGGTGGTGGTGGAGATGAGCAGGCGGTAGCCCTGCTCGTGGGCGTAGCGCAGGGCGTCGAGGTCGTTGTAGGCCGACTTGTGGGGTATGAAATGGGGCGTAAAGGTGATCTCGAGGCTGTTGTAGAGCCGGGTCAGGAACTTCATGTTGCTGTACCATTTGTGGCGCAGGCCCTCGTCCTTGTAGTCGTAGTGGAGCACCTGGATGCGGCTGCCGTTGAAGCGGGCAAAATAGCTGCTCCAGATGTATTTCTCCTTGCTCTCTTTCTTGAAATCGATGAAGAGGGCTACGTCCTCGAAGCGGGTCTGACAGGGCTCCTGTACGGTGAGGAAGGCTACCTTGCACTCTTCGAAATTGCCGAGAACCGACTTCTTGTGAATGGGGCTGCGGCGCGGGGCGCCGGCGCTGGCTTCGGCCACTATTAGCACGGCACCCAGCAGGTCGGGGAGGGCCTTGACGACGGCACGGGTATCGCCTTTGAGGGCAACATAGTTGCAGTCGGCAAGGTCGATGCCCTCGCGTATGGTCTGCAGAAGGGGCTGGGCCTCGTCGGGGGTGAGGGCGGTATATTTGGGGTCGGAGATATGGAGCAGTATGAGCCCTTTGCGCAGCATGCGGGCCATAAGGAGGGCGTGGCTCACTACGGTGTGGGGGCTCTGAAGATCGGTGAGGTAGGCTATGACGAACTGGTCTTTCTTCTTTTTCTTCTCCATGGTCGGGGTGCTATCTGATGAGGGTGATGTCTCCTTTGAAGGTGGCCTCCTGTTCGGCCTCGCAGACTATCTTGCAATAATAGGTGTATACTCCGGGCTGGCACATCTTTCCGTTGTAGGTGCCGTCCCAGCACTGGTTGTAGTCGGATGACTGGTATACCATCTCGCCCCAGCGCGAGAAGATGCGTATCTCGAACTCTCTTACCCACTGGTTGCGGAAGCATAGCTGGTCGTTGAGGCCGTCGCCGTTGGGGGTGAAGGCGTTGGGAATAAAAATACTCGATTTGCCGCAGTCGAAGAGTATGCAGTCCACCTTGACCGAGTCGAGGGTGGTGCAGCCCACTGAGTCGGTAACTGTCACGTAGAAGATGGTGGTGTCGCGTATGGTGGCTATGGGATGAGCCGAGGTGGGGTCGTTGACCAGATCGTCAGGCATCCAATAGTAGGTGCAGTTGTCGGCGCCCTCGGCGTGGAGCCGTGTGGTCATGTTGACAAAGACCACCTCGTCGTCGGCCCAGGTGCGTAGGCTGTCGAACGAGTGGAGCCAGTCGTTGACGGTATAGGTGCGGGTGAAGAGGCAGCCCGAAGAGTCGGTGACGGTGGCCGTATAGTCGCCCGCGGTGAGGCCGCTGATGAGGGGGCCTGTCTCGCCGTTGCTCCAGCTGATGGTGTAGGGTGGCCTGAAGCCCTGTATGCCCAGGCTGATGGAGCCCGAATGGTCTTGGTCGCAATGGATGTGGCTGATCATGGGCACGAAGAAGGGTGGGGCGGGCTCGCTGAGCGAGAACTGCCTGCTTACGCGGCAGCCTGCGCCGTCGGTAAACACTACGCTATGGGTGCCTCCGCAGAGGCCGGTGCGGAGAGAGTCGCTACTCATGGGGCCGCTGTCAAACGAGAAGGAGTAGGGTTGGACGGCATTGGCGGTGGCTATGACGGTGGCCGTTCCGTCGCAGAGTCCGGGACAGCTGATGCCCGTGGTGGCCAGGCTGTCGAGCACGTGGTAGTAGCGCACCCTGATGCTGTCGAGTTTCTCGCATCCCAGCTCGTCGACGGCATGCAGATAGAGCGAAAGGGAGGTGTCGAGGTCGATAAGCAGGGTGGGCGAGGTAGGGTCAGCATTGAGGGTGTCGCGCAGGTCGGACCACCGCGACCACTGGAAGGTGAGGCCGCTGCCCTCGCTGAGGGCTCCGAACTGCATGGGCGAAGAGCACCCCACCGTGTCGCCCACCAAGGTAAAGGCTGCCTGGCCTATGAGGGCTACCTGGTGCACCGTGTCGACACAGGTGCTGGCGCCGCTAGTGGTGGTTATGAGCATGGTGTAGCTGCCGGGCTGGGTGATGTAGGGGTTGGCCACGGTGCTGTCGCTCACCTGACCCTGGGTCCACAGATAGGAGGCGTTGAGGGTGGGCATGGTGCCTATCTGCATGGCTGTCTGGGCGCAGGTGCGTATGGTGTCGAGCCAGTAGCTGTTGTTGCCCACCACCAGCATCTGGTGCTCCATGGTGTCGGTGGCACGGCATCCGTTGTCCATATAGGCTATCAGACGCACGGTGTAGAGACCGGGGGTGCTGTAGGAGTGGCGTCCGTAGTGCTGGCTGTTGAATCCGTTGTCGGAGGTGCCGTCGCCATAGTCCCAGCGCACGCTGTCGGCCCGTCCGTTGAAGACGAAGGTGTAGTCGGATACGGGGGCACACATGGCCGGCGGCTGGCAGAAGTCGGCCACGGGGAAGTCTGAGCTGACGTTGAAACGGAAGACTGCATTGTTACAGTTAGACGAGTTGTTGTCGTTCGACCATGCCGAGGCCGAAGTGGGGAATCCGTTGGTGCTCTGACAGCTAGCACATACAGCCTGGTAGAGCGTGGCGCAGCGGTCGAAACGGCTTGTGCCGCCGTCTACGTGGTCGTTGCCGCCATAGTCGAGCGACGAGGAGTGGAGCTCGCCGAAGAAGGAGCCGTAGACCTGCTGGGTGGCGTTGGCATCCATGCTGAAGATGTAGAAGTCCTGTCCATCGGTGGTGTCCTGATAGGCGTCGGGGGTGGTGGGCAGGCCTGTGGTGCCGTAGGTGCTCCAGGGGATGGTGGTTCCGTTGAGATAGTATCCGCCAAACTTGCGTCCCCAGCCCACGGCGTAGACGCGGTCGCAGATGTCTGCGGCAAAGGCGGTGGGCGAGATGTCGGGTTCGCCTCTTCCCGAGCCGAACTGGGTGCTCCACACTATGCCCTTGAGGTCGGGCTGCAGACGTGCCAGGAACTGACCTCCGCTGGTGGTCCCGTAGGTAGCGTTGATGATGAGATTGCTATACGATTTGGTCTGGCCGAAGAGGAATACATCGTTCTGCTTGCCGCAACGCACAAAATAGCATTGGTCGTGGTCGGGCGACCCGAAATAGGTGCATCCCATAAGTGTGGCTCCGTGATAGGCTATCTTGGCTACAAAGCCGTCGGTAGTGCCGCCCCTGTAGCGGGTGTGATAGGCGCCGGCGGTAGTGGGAATATCGCGCGAGGTGGTGCCGCCGCATACCAAGAGGTTGTAGCTGTCGTCGACGTCAATCGAATAGATGGCATCGTCGCCCGTGCCGCCCAGATAACCGCTCCAGAGTATGTTCTGCAGGTTGTAGTCAATCTTGAATACGATGCCGTCTTGTCCGCCCGAATAGGTGGTGTTGAAGCAGTTGGGCGTAGTGGGGAAGTCTGCCGACTGGGTGGTGGAGCCCACGTAGATGTTCGACAGATTGTCGGTAATAAGTTCGCCGCGGGCTCCGTCTCCATAGTTGAAATAGAGCGAGTCGTTGCCTTGCAGCACGGTGGCTATGCTGTTGTTGTAGTATTGCTTATAGTTGAGTCCGTCGTTGCCCGAACCGCCCACAAAGGTCGAGGCTGCCAGCTCGGTACCTGTGCTGTTGAAACGCGAAACGAAGATGTCGCTACCTTGGGGGTAGTGGATGGCCGAAGCGTCGTAAGTGATGGGCGTGCCACCATTGAAGGATGTGTCGTAGGCGTTGGGCGTGGTGGGGAAATTGGGCGACCCTGTGGTGCCGAAGATGACCAGCTCGTTGAGGTCGTTGACAAACATGCTGTGGGGCATGTCGCCGTAGGTTCCGCCCAGATAGGTGGCATAGATGCGCTGGCTTCCGTCCTCGCTGAATACGAAGATTCCCACGTCGGCATCGCCGTTGAAGGAACCGTCGTAAGCACCTAGCGACGCAGGGTATCCGTTTCCGAAGACCATGCCTGCGCTATAGGTACGCTTGTACATGTCGTAGCAGGCCGTCGTACCCCAGTTGTCGGCTGTAGAGCCGGTATAGGTGGAGAAATAGAGATAGGGGTCGATGACCAGCTCTTGGGAGTGGTCGTATTCGCCCAGCTGGAACCGCACTTCGTTGTCCTTGAGGATATAGGATGCGGCTACCTCGTGCTCCTTGCCGTCGATGATCTGGTAGGCATAGGGCTTCAGTTCCACGATGTCGAGAACAGAGGTACGGACGATAACGTTCCCTTCCTTGAGTCGGGTGCCCTCAACGCCCTCGTAGCGCATGGCTATCTGCGAAGGGTCGGATCCGGGCTGCAAAACGAAATCGTATTTCATAGCGTTGGAGGCCGAATAGACCTTCAGGTCGATGCCATTGTAGATGTTTTGATAGCTGACAATCTGGTATACGGCGACGTTGCTCTTCCAGCGGCTGCGGTCGTTGCCGATAAAATAATTCTCGTGGTCGTCCTGCTTCATTCCGCCTACAAGGGTGTCGGTTATGGCGCCCAGGAAACGGACCTTGTAGGCATGGGTGCGGTAGCGGTCGTTCATATGGGCGTGAGCCGGATGGTGCAACTCGTTGTCGGGATGCTGTACTACGATGGTAAAACAGTCTTTTTCGAGAAAAAGCGAGGCGGCTTTCATCTGCGACCGGAAGAGGATATGGCTGTCCCACTGGCCCAGATTCTCCGAAAAAGTCATCCTCGAACCCAGTCCCAATGTGTCGCGCTCGTTGCGTGCCTGGAGTCCGAATCCGGCCAGCATCATCAGCATTATCAATATGAATTGTACAGCTTTATTCACGCTCAAGTTTATTATAAAAAGAGGTTGCAAAATTACAAAAACTTTTTCAAATGGCAGCTTTTTATTCAATATTTTCTTACGATGTTGATTTTTCTTCGTACCTTTGCACCTTGAAATGATTACCCCCGAGACCATACAACGGATTAAGGATGCTTGTCATATAGAAGAAGTTATAGGCGAGTTTCTGATGCTTCGTCGCCGAGGCACAAACTATACGGCCTGCTGTCCCTTCCACAACGAGCGTACGCCTTCGTTCAACGTTAACCCCGCCCGCAACATATTTAAGTGTTTTGGATGCGGAAAGTCGGGCGACAGCATTTCGTTTCTGATGGAATATCAGCATCTCACATACCCCGAAGCCTTGCGCTTCCTCGCATCCAAATACAATATCGAGGTGGAAGAGGAAGAGCTCTCGCCCGAGGTCAAGGCCATGCAGTACGAGCGCGACTCGATGCGTCATTTAGTCGAATTTGCCCAGAAATATTATGCCGACCAGCTGTTCTCGGCCGACAATAGCGCCCTGCAGTTCTTTGCCGATCATTCCATATCAAGAGAGACTCTACAGCAGTTTGGTATAGGCCTTGCGCCACAGGGGGGCAATACGTTTGTCTCTCACGCCCTGGCCAGCGGCTATTCGGAGGCCATGCTGCTCAAGACGGGACTGGCTCTGCAGACCGAAGAGTCGGGCCTGGCAGATGCTTTCGTAGACCGCATCATCTTTCCTTATTCCGACACCCAGCATGCCTCGGGTTTTGCCGCACTCTCTCTCTGCGAAGGCAATTATATCTTCTCGCCGGCCTCCCTTCTCTTCAAACCTGCAGCCACGTTCTATGGCCTGACGCTTTCGAAAGGGGCTGTCATCAAGGAAGATTGCTGTTATATGGTAGCCGATGCTTTCGAGGTCGTGTCGGTGGCTCAGAGCGGTATTTCCAATGTCATTACGCCCTTCTCTCAGCCTATCAGCGACGACCAGATTCGTCAGCTGTCCCGCTTCTCGCGTAATGTCACGTTCCTCTATCCCATAGCCACACACTATCTCCATGAGGCAGCCAAGAGACTTCTTCTGAGCGGGTTGCACGTAAGGGTTGTATTGGTTCCGGGCGGTATTACGGCCGATGCCTATGCCCGGCAGAACGGATCTACGGCCTTGCAGGATCTGGCCAAAGAGAAACCCCAGAATTACGTCTTCTTCCGTATCAACCAGCTGGTACAGTCTATGGGTTCAAGCATGACTCAACGCAACGAAGCTATACGCGAAATGCTGACCCTGTTGCGTTTCGTCAGCGACGAACTCGAACGCAACGAGTATCTGGGCTATTGTGCTCAGGTCCTCGACCTGCCCGAACAGACGCTTCGCTACGAGCTGTCGCGCCTCAATTAGAGGGTCTAATAAATACTCATCAGTTCTATCTCGAAGATTAACGTGGAGTATCCGGGAATATCCGCTCCGCACGAGGTCTTGCCGTATCCGAGTTTCCATGAGAAACAGGCCTCTACCTTGTCGCCCACATGCATCTCTCTCAGGGCAAGCTGGAATCCGGGTATCAGCTCTCTTACGCGGAAAGCGACCGGAACGGGAGTCTTGTGGCTGTCGTCGAACACCTTGCCGTTTATCAGTCGGCCGGTATAATGGCAGGTTACTACCGAATCGCGTCGGGGTGTGCGTGCGTCGGGGTCGCATTCGGCTTTGGTCAGATAGCGGCAATAGAGACCATCGTCCCATTTTTCGTAGTCGGGGTTCTTTGCCATTCGGGCCATAAAGGCTTCGTTATCGGTTTTCCAGCTCACTTGTGTGGGGTATTAGAGGGTTTTGTATTGTTTTCGGTTTCTTCCTTGTAAGGACAGATAAGATAACGCGGCAGTCGTCTTTTTATTGTCCGCAGACCCAAACAGGTCCGACAGGGGTGGGAGTAGGAGCTCCTTCGAGATTGGATTAGCCAGGTCAATATAAATATGTATCATATGTTTTATAAATATGTATTGTATGCTTTGACCAGAGAGAACCAAGCGGTAGCGTCCGGACAGACTCGGTCTTCTCTCCATATAGCCAGCATACAAACAGCATACAAATAGCACAAGAACCCTCAAAAGTGGACGCTATGTGGACGCAATATGGACGCTAGGTGCCGGGAATGGGGACGCAAGATGCTTTATAAATGCATGCAGGAGAGGGGAAATGAAGCTGAGGGACAGCAAAAAAGAAAGACCTGAATTGTCAAGTCTTTCTTCTGTACCCGGGGCCGGGATCGAACCGGCACGAGTGTTACCTCAACGGTTTTTGAGACCGTCGCGTCTACCTATTCCGCCACCTGGGCAAAGGGGATTTCAACTCCTGAAATCGAGTGCAAAAGTACACACATTTTTCGGAATAGCAAAATTTTTTTTGTCAATCCAAATTAAAGATGTATCTTTGCAAAATCAAATATAACTCAAAATGAGCGCTGTTAAGACTGATAAAGTATTCATTTTCGCGGGCCGTGCGACTAAAGATTTGGCTTATGAAGTAGCCAAAAATTACGGTATTGAACCAGGAAATTCCACAGTTTTCCAGTACGCAGACGGAGAATTTCAGCCTTCTTTTGAAGAATCTATCCGTGGCGGTATTGTGTTCCTGATTCAGTCTACAACTCCCCCCACTGACAACCTCTTCGAACTCCTTATGATGATTGATGCCGCCAAGCGTGCATCGGCAGAGAAGATCGTGGCTGTTATTCCTTATTATGGTTTTGCCCGTCAGGACCGCAAGGACAAACCCCATGTTCCTATCGCATCCAAGCTCATCGCTACCATGCTTCAGGCTGCTGGCGCAGACCGTATCATCACCATGGACCTCCATGCTGATCAGATTCAGGGCTTCTTTGATATCCCCGTCGACCATCTCTTCGGCTCCTCCCTGTTCATGCCTTACATCCGCGACCTCAAGATCCCCGTTGAGGACCTTCTCTTCGCTTCTCCCGACATGGGCGGCAGCAAACGCGCAGGTGTCTATGCCAAGACTATGAACAACAGTTTCGTTGTATGCTACAAGCATCGCAACAAACCCAACGAGATCGGCGAAATGCGTCTCATCGGCGACGTTAAGGGCAAGCATGTCATCATCCTCGACGATATCATCGATACCGGTACCACCATCTGCAAGGCTGCAGGTATCATCAAAGAGGCTGGCGCTTTGAGCGTACGTGCTATGATTACCCATCCCGTACTCAGCGGTAATGCTATCGATAAGATTGAGGCTTCCGAACTCGAAGAACTCGTTGTTACCGACACTATCCCCCTGAAGCGTCCCAGCGACAAGATTCGCGTTCTCCCCACAGCATGGCTCCTTGCTGAGGCTATCCGCCGCATCGTAAGCCACGAGTCAATCGACAATCTTTACGAGATCACTATCCGTCAGAAAGGTTTCGCAAACAAACTTTTCAACTAGAAAACATTTTTCTAATCAATATATTATTAACTTAAACAAATCACAACAATGAGAGTAGTTAAAATGAGCGGTTCTCTTCGCGAGAACGTAGGGAAAAAAGCTACCAAGGCACTTCGTCGTGACGCTAAGGTTCCCTGTGTAATGTACGGTAAAGGCGAACAGAAACTTTTCGCTCTTCCTCTTACCCAGTTTGACCGTATCATCTTCAACCCCGAACCCTGCTTCGT
>JAKSMQ010000038.1 GCA_024400565.1 Bacteroidales bacterium | reverse complement strand
CGCAGAATCATCATTTTCGGAGGCTCAATTTTCAAAAATCACCCTCTTCCAATGCAATTTTCTTACGCGGCTAGAACTAACTGATGAGATTTAATTTTATTGGTGTCCGCTAAACTTTTAAGTCCTTGTTTTTACCATTATTATACATGGACAAGCCCAATAGTCAATTAAAGGTAACCTCTAAAAATTAGAAAAATGAGTAACATTAGCTTGAGCGTCTTGCTGCTTCTTTTTGGCGCTTCCAAGCGTAACCGCTTGGCACATAGCACCGCTATGCACCTGCGCGTTTCCTCTCAGAATCGCTCAAAAAAAACAGCAATCCATCTCAATCTAATTATTAGAGGTTACCTAAATATAACGGCTGTCCGGTATAACTTTTGATGTTTACAGAGCTATTCGATCTGAAAAAACGCTCAAATTGCCTTTAACGACTCAATAGACGGATTTTCACCCTTTAGATGTGCTGGTACACATGAAAAGGGTCGGTTGTCCGGAAAAATAACGCATTAATTTTTAGGAATGATAGTTTAGCGGACACCAATAATTAAATTTGGTGAATGAAAGTTTAGCGGACACCAATATATTAAAAACAACCACACCTCATAAGGGGTGTGGTTGTCAAAGTATAGCTTATAGAAATTTTATCTCTTAATCAGGCTGGCTATAGAGATGGGGGCTTACCATATACTGGAGACCTTCTGTATCGAAACTCATTCGTGATATTTCGCTTTCGTTGGAAGGTGTTCCTTGGTGAATAGCCTCGCCTGTGTATTCTGCCATGTTTATTGTCTCAAGAAGGGAGGGGTCTTTACGCATTTTCCTGATAATATCCTCAAGCTTGTCACTAGGGGTATAATTATGATTTGCATTAAGGGGCTCTCTAGACTCTATAGGCAGACCTTGGGGTTGGAATGCGCTGATAGGTTTGTCCTTTACTGTATAGGCTACCTGTCGTACGGTTTCTACTGCTTGAGCAGGGGCTGCAGCAGGTGCTGCTGCAGGAGCAGTCACTACCTCCATTCTTGGGTCGGCATAGAGGTCCTCCATAGTTCTGACCTGTGGTCTCGTGTTGGCTGAACTTACGGGCTCGTCGTAAAGCGAAATAACATTACGGCGACGTGCAGTTTCGGTTTGCTCAACAGAGGTTCTTCCTATAGGACTCTGGTTGCGAGCTTCTGCAATGGCGGCTTCAATGGTTCCGCTATTCTGAGGACGGGATACAACCTTAAATGGTTCTTCTGCCTTAGGAGCCTCGTTTGTTTGGACCTTAGCTTGGGGCTTAACCTCTGTTCTGTCCGTATAGATTGGACGACCGCCAATAATGTCTCGATAGAGGATGTCAATATCTCTGGTGTCGTTGGGATGCTGAGTAGGATTTACAGAAGGGCCATCCAGTCTGCGAGGTCCCTTTGGGGTGTCTTCATTAGAACCTCCATTATTGCCACCATTGCTATTGTAACCGGTAGCAATAAGGGTAATCTTGAGTTTGTCTCCAAGGTCTTCGTCTATACCGGTACCCCAAATGATATTGGCACCCTGACCTCCAATGAGGTTGGTAACGTAGTCGGAAGCTACTGCAATTTCTTCCATATTTACTTCGTATTCGGAAGAATATGAGAAATAGAGTAATGCATTCTGAGCGCCCCGGATGTCGTTATCGTTGAGCAGTTTGGAAGAGGTTGCTGCTTCAATGGCTTCCTGTGCGCGGTTGTCGCCGGCGCCAATGCCGGTACCCATAAGGGCGGTACCGCTATTCTTCATTACAGAGTTTACGTCGCGGATATCAACGGTTACATACGAAGAACAGGTGATAATTTCGGCAATGCCTTTAACGGCATCAAACAGTACGTTGTCGGCAAGTCCGAATGCTTCGCCCAGTTTGAGGTTAGGACTTTCGCGAAGCTTGTCGTCGTTGATGACAAGTATGGAATCTACAAACTTGCTGAGTTCCTTTACGCCTTCCAAAGCTTGGTTGTTGCGTCGGGGACCTTCAAAGGAGAAAGGCATAGTAACAACGGCTACAACGAGTATGTTCTTCATTACCTCGTCGTCTCGCTCAATGCTTTTGGCTACCTCAGCTACGACAGGTGCTGCACCAGTACCTGTTCCGCCGCCCATACCAGCTGTGATAAAAAGCATCTGCGTCTTTTCTCCCAATGCATTGCGTATCTCATCGGAATGCTTGACAGCAGCTTCTCTTGCTACATTAGGATCGTTACCTGCTCCATAGTAGCCTAAAACTATCTTGTTGGGAACGTCGCTAGCATTGAGAGCTTTCAGGTCGGTATTGCATACAATAAAATCTACGCCTTTGATGCCGCGCTTGTACATGTTGTTGACGGCATTTCCTCCACCGCCTCCTACACCAATCACCTTGATATTGGCCACAAATTGGTCTTGGGGACCATTAAAATCCAATACGTTATTATTGTTTTCAGCAGAATCGCACATCTTATTTTGGTGTATTTTTGTTCGCTTATATTACTTATTTGATGTTTTTTGCCTTCTAATGACTATGTTAAATAATACGTAATACGTTAGGTCATAACATATTACATGGTGTGCTTATGCATTAAAAGACTTTGTAAAGATACATCTTTTTTATTGTAATATTAATTATTATTAGAAATATTTATCAACAGGTTATTGACAATCAATACATTTTACTTGTTTAGTCTTCGCTTTCGTCAATAGTGTCAATATCTTCCCCCATGAACTTATTGAGCCATTCTTTCACAGCATCTGATACGTTGACAGCCGCTTTCTTGAACTTGGGTTCCTTGGGCTCTTTTTTCTTCTTTTCTTTCTTCGATGACTTGGGATTTTCTTCCTCTTCTTCCTCGATGTACTCTGGTTCGGGGGTAATCTCAGGTATTGGCTCGGGCTCTGGTTCGGGTTCAGGAGTGTTCTCCTCGGCTTCAATACCATACGCTAACAGACCGATACCAGTTGAATACATGGGGTTCTTCAGCTCCTGAGGCGTGTTGTTTGATAATAAAGCATCAGGTTTTCCGACTATAGTATTGAGACCTGTTGTGTATTCGCAAAGTTTCTCGATATTGGCGAGCATAGAACCGCCACCTGTAAGCATAATGCCTGCGATGAGTTTATTCTTATACTCGGACATTTCAATCTCGTGATTGACAAGGTCGAGAATCATTACGGTACGTGCTTTTACAATACCTGCGAGGGTCTTCATGCTGATTTCGCGAGAAGCGCTATTAGCATAACCAGGTATGGAGATGTAGTCGTCGGCACTTACATCGGTGGGAAGGCAATTGCCAAAACGGGTCTTGAGCGTTTCTGCCTGATGACGAAGTACGGTACATCCTTCCTGGATATCGCGGGTGATCACATTTCCAGCCAATGGCAATACGGCGGTATGGCGAATGACCTTGTCCTGGAAAATAGCGATGTCGGTAGTACCACCACCTATGTCGACCAAAGCTACACCTGCTTCAGTATCCATGCTATTGAGTACTGCACGCGAGGAAGCAATAGGTTCGAGAACCAGCTGTTTAACTTCCAGTCCGGCTTTGATTACGGCAGAATAAATCTTCTTGATTTCCTTTACATCGCCTGTTACGATATGGAACTGGCATTCAAGTTTGGCACAAGGAACACCTACAGGATGGGTGTAGAGAAGTTCCTGGTCATCTGCGATGTACTTTTGAGGGAATACGTGTACAATCTCCTCTCCTGGATTGAGCATAAGCTGATACTGCTGACCAATCAGGTTATCGAGGTCTTCCTGGAGTACATAGGGATGCTCGGGAGGTACCATAATGCTTCCATTACTGCGGATGCTCTTGATGTGCTGGCCTGCAATACCAACATATACCTCTTTTACTTCATAGCCACCAGCCATCTCGGATGCAGACTTAACGGCTTTCTTAATGCTGTCGGCTGCGCCAATGATGCTGATTACCTGTCCTCGTTCTATACCGCTACTGGGCGTACGGCCATATCCAAGAATCTCAATCTTTCCTTCATCGTTTTTCTTTCCGATGAAGCATGCAATTTTGGTTGTTCCGATGTCCAACCCAACGATGATTTTTTCTGCCATAATGCTATACTTATTTTTATGTTTATTTATTTCTTTTCTCTTTTGTTGCAGATGATTTGACCTTTGTATTTAAGACTTATTGTCTTGTAAGTGTCCCACCCCACTTTTGAAAGCCCGTTGCGATAAAAGACGAGGAGGTCTGCAAATTTGGTATCAAGATTGTCAATTCCGCCCAGCAGGACTACGTGGTTTCCTATCTTGGGAACTAGCTGTAGGTCTCCATCTCCGAGCATATCAATCTGGTCGAATAGGGTGCCGTAGATAGGATTGTCGTAGAGGAAACAGGCCAGTTTCCACATTCGGACTATGCTATAGTTTCTCTTTACAGTATCTGCTTCCAGTTTCTTAAGGTTGATAGAATCGTTAAGCTTGATTTTCTCTTTCAATACTCCGCTTCCTACCAGCACGTCGGCTTCGCAAGCAGGATTGGTAGGTATGCAACGACCATCACGTGTAAGATATACTTCGTTCTGGCCCGTGAACAATCTCAATACAGGCGCCCGTTGTTCTATATGCACTTCTACCTCTCCTCTGATACTTAGCGAGGCTTCTGCTGAGTATACATAGGGATTTCTCGAAGCAATATGTTCCACCTTCTTCAGATCAACCTCTTTCAGCTTTTCGTTCAGGATGGAAGGGTAGCCCGAGAGGATAAGGCTTCTAAGGGTAGAGTCTGTAACCAATGTGTCTCCAGGAGGCATTAATTCCAGGTCTGGAGCCAGTTTGCTATTGCTTTTGGGTATGGTTCTATCGTGGTTGTATACTACCTCAACCTTAACATCCTTTACCTCGCGGTTGAGACGCAGCACGTTGCTTATGACTAATCCAATCACAAGCAATACCACGAAGAGGAAGGCGTATAATATATTGTTTTTATTCATTATTAATGTTTATAGGTTAAGGTAGGGATATTTCTTATTTGAGGAGCGCTTCTATTTGGGGAACCAATCTGTCTATATCGCCAGCACCTAGCGTCACCACAACGTCGGGATAAAGAGCAGGCAGGAGCTCCAATACCTGCTGAGGAGAGCAGAGATATCGATTGATGGAGGACATTTTGTGGAGAATAAGTTCTGAGGATACACCAGGTATGGGCTCTTCACGTGCCGGATAGATGGGCATCAGGATGGTCTCATCGAGTTGTGATAATACCTGGGCAAATCCATCGGCATGGTCGGCCGTACGGCTATAAAGGTGTGGCTGGAAAATACCGACAACACGTTTGCCGGGGTATAGGTATCGTATAGATTCTATTGTAGCCTGCAACTCCTGGGGATGATGAGCATAGTCGTCAATATATACCAGGTCGGGGCGGTTGATATGGTAGTCAAAACGTCTTCGGATACCCGTAAAAGACTTAAGCCCTTTTCTAAGTTGCTCTTCCGTGATGCCACAAGCCAATGCTGCCGCAGAGGCTGCAACGGCATTCTCTACATTATACAGAGGAGACTGGCACAACTGGAGGTCGTAGAATACCTTCTTGGGTGTGCGAAGATCGAAAAAGATGTCTCCTTTATTGCAACGAACATTAATGGCATAATAGTCAGCCTCAACTCCACGTGCGGTATAGGTCGTGTGGGGTGTCTTAACGTTCGAAAGAGGTCCTTGCTCATGGCAATGGCAAATGCCGTTCTCTTCGTGGTTGTGATTACTTGTGCCTAATAGCCCTTCCTTCAATATGAGGAGTCCGTCGTCGTCTGTCTGACTGGCAAACTGAGCAAATGCCTGAAGCATATTTTCGTGAGTGCCGTATATGTCGAGATGATCAGGGTCGGTAGACGTAATCACACTTACATAGGGATGAAGCTGGAGAAATGAACGATCGTATTCGTCAGCTTCCACAACTACATAAGGACTGGTTTTGTTGATTACCAGGTTGCTGTCGAAGTTTTTGGCAATTCCGCCCAGGAAAGCACTACATCCCTGTTCGGTCTGAGATAAGAGATGAGCCACAAGTGAACTGGTCGTGGTTTTTCCATGAGTACCTGCAATGGCAATACATTTCTTCCCGCGGGTCAATTCTCCCAGCATCTGAGAACGTTTGTTGAAAGGTATTCCTAATTGCTGAAGATATTGGAACTCGGCCGTGCTGCTTGGAACAGCAGGTGTATATATTGCAACGTCAATGTCAGAGGGAATAAGCGAGGGATCGTCGGTATAATGAATAGTAATACCTTCTGCTTCAAGCTGCGCAGTAAGAGGGGAGGGCGTACGGTCGTAACCGAACACCTGGTGTCCCATTTGGTTGAAGAAACGAGCCTGAGCACTCATTCCTATTCCTCCAATACCCAAAAAGTAATATTTCATCTTTTAGATCCCTTTCCTTCTTTAATGAATAAGTTTCTCTATTTCATCTACAATCTTTTCTGCCGCTTTAGGCATTCCCAATTTTTTGATAGCATGGCTCATGGAACTTTGCTTGTCAGGATTGCTGAGCAGGTCGTCAAGAATGCCAAAGCCTTTTTCCTTGCATTCTGAATCTTTTACCATAATGGCTGCACCCTTGTTGACCAACGCCATGGCATTCTTGGTCTGATGGTCTTCGGAAACATTGGGCGAAGGTATAAGAATGATAGGTTTTCCTACCAGACAAAGTTCTGATATGGCAATAGCGCCTGCACGCGAGAATACTACATCGGCAGCTGCGTATGCTAAATCCATCCGGCTTACGAATTGAAGAACCTTCACTTTGTCCTCAAGGCCAGCTTCCTTTACGGCAGCAGCACATTGTTCATACATCCAACGGCCCGTCTGCCAGATAATCTGTGTCTCGTGCTGTTTGAAATAATCAAGGTTTGCGAGAATCATCTCGTTAATGCTTCTTGCTCCAAGGCTGCCTCCTACAGAGAGGATAACAGGCTGGTCGGGGTTTATTCCAAAATGATTGCAGCCTTCCTGGTGTGTTGCTGTTATTTCTTCAATATCAGCTCGTACAGGATTGCCGGTAAAGACTATCTTCTCCTGAGGGAAGAATCTCTCAAGTCCGTCGTATGCCACACAAATCTTTTTGGCTTTCGATGCCAGCATCTTATTGGTGAGGCCAGGGTAGGAGTTCTGTTCCTGAAGCAAGGTGCTGTAACCCATCTTGGCTGCAGTCTTAAGAGTAGGAGCACTTGCATAACCTCCAACCCCAACTACAATGTCAGGATTGAATCCGCCGATAATCTTCCTTACTTTTATTTGGCTGCGTATCATCTTGAAAGGAACGGCCAGGTTTTTAAGGGTTAGGCGGCGTTGAAGACCTGCAATAGGGAGGGCTTTGATTTCGTATCCGGCTGCAGGTACCTTCTCCATTTCCATTCTTCCTTCTGCGCCTACAAATAGGATTTCTGCGTCAGTCCAGCGCGCTTTGATTGCATTGGCAATTGCAATGGCTGGGAATATATGTCCGCCTGTTCCGCCTCCACTAATTATTGCTTTCATGGTTTATGCTTTTTTTATATATTACCGACAAAATCGGGTTTTATTTCAGATTCAATTTTTATTGTACTTCGGGTTGTGACTCAGTATTTGTAGTCGGTTGTTCTACTGTACCTTTTTTCTTTTTTGTCGGATCTTCGTTTTTCTTTATATCGTGAGCTATACATTGTATGATTCCGATAGTACAGCCGAACATGATGTAAGCCGAACCTCCGTGAGATATCAGAGGAAGGGTCTGTCCTGTAACAGGTATTAACCCCACATTATAGCCCATATGAACCAATGCTTGAATATAGATTAAGGTTCCTAGCCCTCCTATTGCCAGAGTTCCGAATCTTCCTTTGCATTTTGCTCCTAGTATTACGCATCGGCCATACAAGATTGAATAAAGAAGGATGATAAATAGTCCCACAAACAGACCTCCTTCCTCCAAGATTATTGAGAAGATAAAATCGCTGTCTGCCTGAGTAAATAGGCGTGCAAGAACGGTTCCTCCAATACCAACACCCTTCACGCCTCCAGTTGCGATAGCCATATGAGCCTGGTTTACCTGATTCAGTTCGTTGGTATCACGATGCATCCAGGTGTATACTCGGTGGCCCCAAGTCTGTTGCTTGATGTCAGTAAATGTTTCCTGTTCTGTATTTGTTGCTACCACATTGTTATTGCTGGTCTCGGAGTATTTGAAATAAGAGTAGACTAATAGACAGCATACCATTATTGCTGCAACTCCAACGCTTCTCCACCAGTATTTCTTGTTGATTCCACCTATGAATAACACTAATAGAGAAGGAACGCCAATAAGCGCAGCAGTAGAGAAATTCTGTAGTCCGACTAAACCTATTGTGATAACAATTACAATTCCCAATCTAAGGAATAGTCCTAAATCGTCGAGATTCTTGTTGTTTATCGATAATTGAGCAGCAAGATACAGAATGAGAATCAGTTTCGCAAATTCGGAGGGCTGGAATGCAAAGCCTGCTATTCTGAACCATCTGCCGCCCACTACAAATACTACGACAAGCAATGCCCAGATTACCAGTAACCCAGGTCGGGATAGTCCTGCAAAGAGTCTGTAATTCTTATAGTTGGATAATATGATAGCGATGATCCAGCTTGCTGCCACAAATACGAGGTGCTTTATCCATTCCTTCATAGGTGTAGAATGAACAACCTCAATGGCGGTCTTGCCAATAGAGGTATATACCGCTATTAGCGAGATGAAGGAGAGGAAGAAGAACACTCCCCATATGTAAGGATCACCTTTTAATATTTTCTCTATGCGAATCTTCATAGACTAAGGTTAGAGTTCGTTAACCTCTCGGGTGAATAGTTCGCCTTCTGTCTCGTATGAAACACCATTTTCTCCAGCAGGAGAGAAAACAACCTTAACGTTTTCGATGTTGCTGCAATAGGCCATGTGTACGGCTTCGTTGATGCTGGTGCTATCTACAATGGTAGGAACGGTATTTTCAAAAGCTTCGTGGAGTCTGTTTGTATCGAAACCAACACAGATAATCATTTCAGCTTTGCTTTTGGCAATAGGAACGAGTTTTCTGTAGTCTGCTCGGGCATCATCTGCATTTACAATCCATATAATTCGACCTTCAATGCTGTTGAGTGCATACCAGCTGGCGTTTACACTACGCGAAGAGGCATCGTTGAAAAATTCCATACCACGCACGCGTGCTACAAATTCCAGACGGTAACGCTGCTCTTGCATCTGTGCAAAACAGAGACGCAGCTGTTCGTTGCGCAATTGTTTGAGCTTTGCAGTATCTATGCCTGCTAATGAAGAAGGTATATGGGTTCGCCCCTGACGGGCTAGAGTCTCAAGATTAGTCATTGTGCTTTCAGATTGTATTGATGTGGGGTTGTGCTTATTGAAGTTGTTTTGTGTGATTATCTTAGTTTGAGTGTTGCTATGCTTACTACTGCGAGGAGTATAGCAACTATAATGAATCGTTGAACAATTTTCTCTTCGGGGATGCCTTTTTTCTGATAGTGGTGATGAAGAGGTGTCATCAGATAAGGACGTTTCTCTATTGGAACGGGTATTCCTATTGGGAGTTTATGTTTGCGTCTGTATAACTTACATCCTGCGGTTTGAATAATGACAGAGAGGTTTTCCATAATATAGATACCGCAGAGGATAATAAGCAAAAGTTCTTTACGAATCAGAATAGCGAATACGGCAATAATACCTCCAAGTGCAAGAGAACCTGTGTCGCCCATAAAAATCTCAGCAGGGTGTGTGTTGAACCACAGGAATCCCAAAGTTGCTCCCATATAGGCAGTAATAAAGATGGTAAGCTCTCCGATGTTGGGGAGATACATAATGTTCAGGTAGTTTGAGAAGATGATGTTGCCTGATACCCAAGCAAGGATAGCAAGTGCTCCGCCATTTACAGCGGCCACACCTGTTGCTAATCCGTCAATACCATCGGTTAGATTAGATGCGTTGCTGACGGCTGTTATAATAAAGATAACAATCAATACATATACCAGCCATACCCATTTGTCAGCCCATGATCCCATCCAGGTAATAATCTTGGCGTAATCAAGCTGGTTGTCCTTTACAAAGGGTATAGTGGTTTTGGTTGTCTTGACATCGCTGCCCGAAAAGACTACTACCTCTCGGCGGCTGTTCTCTATCTGGGCCTGTTGGTCGGCAGTTAACTCCTCGGGCATCGACTCCAGGTGGGTGGCTACTGTACGATTGTCTACCTCAAATGTTTCTCGAACAGTGATGTCGGGATGAAACATAATGAGCAGACCTACAATCAGACCTAACGAAACCTGTCCGACTACCTTCCATTTGCCTGGCATACCTTTCTTGTTGTGGCGGAATACCTTGATATAATCATCAATGAAACCGACCATTCCCAGCCAGACAGTAGTGCCGAGCATGATGAGCACATAGATATTGTTCATCTTGGCAAAAAGCAGAGTGGGTATGATAATGGCTGCAAGAATGAGCAGTCCGCCCATGGTAGGTGTACCTTCCTTAGCTTTCTGACCTTCGAGATTGAGGTCGCGGACGGTTTCTCCAATCTGCTTACGGCGCAGATAATTGATGAACCGTTTGCCGAAGATGATCATTATCAGCAGCGAAGTGATGCTTGCCATAGCTGCTCGGAAGGTGATGTAATGGAAAACACCAGCCCCGGGCATATTGAATGTTTTATCAAGCCAATCAAATAGGTAGTATAACATAGTGTGTACTTATTTCTATTGTATATGTATTAAGCGTCAAGCAGTTTGTGCAGTTCCTCTTTGTCGTCAAAATGATTGCGGACACCATTAATCTCCTGGTATTTCTCATGTCCCTTTCCTGCTACCAGAACGACATCTCCTTCCTGAGCCATCATTACAGCAGTCTTGATTGCTGAACGTCGGTCGGTGATTCTAACCGTATGAATCTTCTGTTCTGCAGATAGTCCGGCTTCCATTGCATCAAGAATATCATCGGGGTTTTCTGTTCGGGGATTGTCTGAAGTCAGAACCAGCCTGTCGGACATTTCTGCTGCAATTTTAGCCATAATAGGACGTTTTAGAGGATCGCGGTCGCCACCGCATCCTACTACGGTAATAAGATTCTGATTGGAGGTTCGGACGTCGTTGATAGCACGGATTACATTTTCAAGTGCATCGGGCGTATGTGCATAGTCTACTACACCGGTAATACCTTTCCCGATAACATATTCAAAACGACCTTCTGCAGCCTTAAGCTGGCTTATCAGAAGCATGGCTTGCTGAGGCTCGATGCCAAGAAGAATAGCTGTTCCAAGAATTGCGGAAAGATTATAGGCGTTGAAACGACCTACCAATTGGGTGCTTACCTCTTGGTTGTTCAGGTTCCATTCTTCGGCAGAGAATTTTAGAAGCAGACCCTGGAATGAGTTCTCGACTATGCGACAACGTAGCGAAGCCATTTCTCGCAGACTATAGGTATAAACTTTAGCCTTAGTGTTCTGGACCATGACCATACCATTGCGGTCATCAATGTTGGTCAGGGCAAAGGCATTAGAGGGCAGTTGGTCGAAAAACGTGCGTTTGGCATCAATATATGCAGCCATAGTCTTATGGAAGTCGAGATGGTCGTGGGTGATATTGCTGAAAATGCCGCCAGCAAAGGTAAGACCACCAATGCGTTCCTGTACAACAGCATGACTGCTTACTTCCATAAAACAATACTCGCATCCTTCCTCTACCATTTGAGAAAGAAGCTGGTTGAGGCGGAGCGCGTCGGGGGTGGTGTGTGTTGCAGGGATTTCCTTCTCATCAATCTTGTTGACAATAGTAGAAATCAGACCGACATGATAGCCCTGCATACGGAACATACGGTGTAGTAGGGTTACGGTAGTTGTTTTTCCGTTGGTACCTGTAATGCCTACCAGTCGCAGTTTGGAAGAGGGATGCCCGTACATATTGTCGGCCATTATGCCCAATGCGTGGTTAGAAGATGCTACTTCAATGTATACCACATCCTCTACCAGTTCTTTAGGCAGATCTTCGCATACTATAGCTATTGCCCCTTTTTCTATAGAGGAGTCGATAAACTTGTGTCCGTCTACATGTTCTCCTTTCTGGGCTACGAATAGTGTGCCGTTCTCAATCTTGCGGGAGTCAAATTCGATTTTCTTGATATCGACATTCTTCTCCTGGTGGAGCTGGCAATCCAGATTCTTTATTATATCGTAGAGTTTCATTGCTTAGGTTTGTCTGTTCTGTTATGACGATTAGTTGTCAAGGGTTAATACAACGGTTCCTCCTTTACGCAGGCTGGTACGTGCCTTAGGCGTCTGGCTTGACACACGTCCGCAACCACTAAATTTTACCTTATAGCCCATCCTCTTCAAAAGTGTAATGGCATTACGTATGGTCATACCGCTACAGTCGGGTACCAGGCTGGGAACTTCATATGGAATGTAGGTCGAACGTGTTCCAAGAGAGTCGGTTCCCTGCTGATAGATTGTCCAATACGAGCTGGAATCGGTTGAGAGATAAGGTATAGAGAGGATATTGTATGCACGTAACAGTTCGCTCTGTCGGGCCTTGGGTGAGAATGGGATAGTGTTGGCATTATCCTTCTGGAGGTAGTCGAGTTTCACGCTACCCAGTTGCTTGTCCATAGCCATAACGCAGTCAGCAACATCCTTGAATACTTCTGCAGACTGACGGCCATACATAGAGGTTCTGAAGATGGCAACCAGACAGGTGTATTTAGGATTCTCGGCAGGGAAGTATCCTGCAAACGATGCAATATAGCCCTGTTCGGGGTGGCCTACTCTGAATTGAGCTGTACCGGTCTTGCCGGCAATACCATAGGCATTGTTCTTGATATTGTTACCGGTACCATTCTGAACGACATTAACAAGGAGGTCTTTCATTGTGGCGGCAACCTGGGGCGAACAGATGCTCTCGCGCATTACCTGGGGCTTGAACCAGGTAGTATCGTGACCGTCAATAATACCTTTGCAGAATCGGGGTCTTACCATGCGTCCGCCGCCGCCAAGGGCATTGTAGAAAGTAAGTACCTGCATGGGCGTTACAAAGGTGCTATATCCGTAACAGTAGTTTACAAAGTTGATGTTGGGCGCAAGATTGTTGATGTAGCTCTTGACCTTACCGGTCTGAAGGTCAATATTCAGATCTTCGTAGGGAAATACGCGTTCAACAGCTTTCTTGAGTCGCTCGCGGTTGTTGCGGTAGTAGGTCCAACCCAATTCGCACATACCAACGTTCGAGGATATCTCGATTACTTGCTTAACGCTCAATGTGTCCAAATCGCCGTGGTCGTCCTTTATTTCTTTGGGTGTATTGGGATAGCGTTTCACTCTTGCCCTTACTCTCATAGCTGTGTCGATAACGGTATCGTTCATAATGGCCGTCAATATTACAGATTTGAAAGTGGAACCAGGATGATAGCCCCAAGAGCAGGCAATATTCTGGTTAGGCATTTCGCGGAACACATTCACGTCTTTATACGATGTGTCGCGTACCAGATTGCTGCAAGCCAAAATGTTTCCTGTCTCAATCTCCATCAGGATACAGCATCCGGCATCTCCAACGCGGTTGCCTTCGGAGTTTACCAGACGGTGGCGGAGCGAGTTTTCTGCAATATCCTGGTAGCGGGTATCGATGGTAGAAATGATGTGTCGGCCGTTAATGACCGGACGCTGTACCTCCGGATTGAAGGTCAGGGAGTCGTGATATTCGCGGCCGCCCTCAACCGGTAGCCATACGCCCATGGTGAGTCGGCGACGGAGCAATTTGCCGTCCTGTCCCTTGAGGTCTGTATTGTAGTTTCCTTCCAGACCAGTATAGGTACCGCTGGAGATACTGTTTCTGAAGCCAATTACGTTCTCGGCAAGGTTGCCATAGGTGTGGGAGCGGATATTGTGAATTACACTTTCTCCGTCAACGGTCTTAACGATTCCTCGTCTCCAGCCAGGAGTCTTGGTCAGCTGTAACCATTTGGTATAGGGCAAATTTCGTGCCACTTTGTAGCATCGTTTCTTTCCCTTGGCCCGTTCCGAAAGAATGGCTGTCTTGAAATCAGATACGGAACGCGAGGGGTCGCAGCTGCTGAGAATGATACAAACCGAGTCAAGGTGTTTGGTGAAGCTTGAGTCGGGGATGAGCGGTTCAAGTATTTTCTGCCCCTTGTCGTTAAGCAAGGGTTGTCCGTTGGGTTTTGTCTTCTGAACCATACCCATATCGAGGACGAAATCGCAGACAGGGATTGTAGATGCCAGGATATTGCCGTCACTTGAGTAGATATTGCCTCGTTGTGCAGGCTGGTCGATATAGCTCTCCGTGCAATGGTTGGCCTTTCTTCTCCACATATCGCCGTCGACGACATCTATCTTGATGATACAACCAACAATACCTACTATTGCTACAAACAACAGCAGGAAGAAGAGTAGCGCCAGTCGAAGCGCGGATCCGTCTTTTCTCTTTTCGTTAGCCATTTATTCTCTTCTGTTGGTTATTGTTCTGATTCTATTTCGTAGGGAGGACCGCTGATAAACTGCACACCTATAGTGTCGAGTACCGAGGCTATGCGTGATATCTTGATCGACTCCTGATAATCTTTCTGCATCTGTATACGCTTCTCACGTATGTGTTCCATATCTTTTGTCAGCTCTATCTTCTCTTTGGTCAACGATTCTACCGCATACCGGTTCCACACCAGAATAAGGCAATAAATCATTATCATCAATATCCAGGGCAACTGCTTCAGGAGCCAGGGCCCTTTGAAATAAGCCTTAATCGTCTTGAGGTTGATAGGCTTTTGTTGTTTTTCTTCTGAAGACTCTGCGTCGGCATTCTCTTCGACGGCCATTGAAGGATATTCGAGTCCTTCCTCGGTCTCTTTCTCTATGTCGACGTAGCGGCCTTTTATTTTATTAAAGATTCTCATATTATATTTAATGGTCTAATTGTTTTCTTTGGGTTGCTTTACTTCTGCTATGCGCAGTTTAGCGCTCCGGGCACGATTGTTTATCTCTAGTTCTTCGGGCTGGGCTGTGATGGCTTTGCGGCTTATTACGTTCAATGGGGTTAGCGGGTTGCCGTAGAAGTCTTTCTCGAGATTGCCTTCGAAGTTACCGGTCTTCATAAAGTTCTTTACTAACCGGTCTTCGAGTGAATGGTAACTCATTACCACCAAACGGCCACCGGGTTTCAACACCTGAATTGATTGCTGAAGCATCTGTCTGAGCGCATCCAGTTCTCCGTTAACCTCAATCCGAAGAGCCTGAAACAGCATAGCGAGGAATTTGTTTTCTTGCTGACGGGGAAGGTGACGTTGTACAGCCTCTCTCAGCTGCAGGGTAGTCTCGATAGGAGCCAACTTTCTGGCTGCACATATCGAACGTGCCATGGCCATAGCATTGGGTAACTCGCCATAAAGACGAAGCAGTCGTGCAAGATCGCTCTCGTCGAGGCTGTTGACGATCTGCGCGGCGGTCACCTCCTGCCGGCGGTCCATACGCAAGTCGAGAGGACCATCGGTCCGGAATGTAAATCCTCTCGAGCCTTCGTCAAACTGATGACTGCTTACGCCCAGGTCGGCCAGCAGACCGTCAATCTGGCGTACGCCATGAAGCCGCAGAAAACTCTTGAGGTGTGCAAAGTTTTCGTGAATCAGAGTGAAGCGGGGATCGTCAATAGCGTTGTTAAGCGCGTCGGCATCCTGGTCGAATGCGAGCAGACGGCCTTCGGGAGAAAGCCGTTCAAGGATGGCACGCGAATGGCCACCTCCGCCAAAGGTGACATCTACATAGATGCCGTCGGGGTGGATATTCAGTCCTTCCATACATTCGGTCAGCATGACCGGCAAGTGGTATTCGCTCATCGTTTTCTTATCCTCGTTCCGTTTTATTGCTGCTCTGCCGACAGCTGGCCCAGGCGTTGGTTAGCCTGTTGGGCATAGTCGGTAGTGGCTGCGCTGGTTTCTTTCTGATAGGTGTCGTAATCCCAGATTTCTATCCAGTCGCCTACGGATTGCAGGACAAGTTCCTTGCCAGATTTGAGCACATCCTTCTGCTCGGCGGGAATCACAAAACGGTCGTTGGAGTCCATTTCGATTATGTTTCCTTCGCTGAATTTACGAAGCAGATGACGGTCCTCAATGGAGTAGGGGTTGAGCTTGCTCTTGAGCTTTTCTATCTCTTTTTCAAAACTGGCATAGGTCCACAGTTCGAGGCACTCAGAGAAGATACTATTCTTAATAACAAACCTATTATCCGAGCTCTCCAACTGCTTTTTTAATGCAATTGGAAGCTTGAATCGGCCATTGCTATCAAGCTTACAGTACTCTTTTCCAAGTATTAACGACATTTTTCCTATAATGTTTCAAAATGTAAAAGTACGAACTTTTTTCCAATAATTACCAATTTTTTCCAAAAAAGTTTAGAAATTTCCATTTTGTTCCTTTTGAGGAACGTAATTTTCCAAATAAAGTTTCATTTCTCAGCCGATATTTTTTGAGGGGTACAAAAAAATAAATCCCATCGGAGTGACGAGATTCTGAAGGGATGAATTCTGAGTCGGGCCTGACGAGAAAAGTTCGGGTCCTGACTCATTATTTCGGGCTGGCAAAGGGTATCGGGTCGGGCTCTTTCGTATTTGCCTTCTCTTAGCCTTCGCGTAGCCATCATACAAGGTCTGCTTAGACTCCACATAGCGTCCACGAAAAATCAATTTTTAGCCCAGATGGTGGACGCTAAGTGGACGCTAAGTGGACGCTAAGTGGACGCTAAGTGGACGTTATGTGGACGCTATATGGACGCTAGGTGGACTCTAGAGGTTGTCAGCATCGGGGAAGGATCTTGGGAAGAGTTTTCTATTGAAGGTCTTCCGTTGTCTTGGAATCAGTCTGTTATAGTGTCTGGACGATGTTGCGGTAGTTCAGGTCGTGAAGCATTTCGAAGGCTCCCTCAAAGAGGTTGAGATCGTCGGGCTTGTGGGCATCGGAACTCACTATTACGGGTATTCCCATTTGGTTCATTTCCTTGAGGGTCTGGCGGGCCGGATAGAAGTCGTTGTGGCGCTTCTTGTAGAGGCCTCGGGTATTGACTTCGGCAATCAGATCCAGGTCTCGGATGAGGGCGGCCATTTCCCCGACAAGACTCCTGAACCAGCTGTCATTATAATCAAAATAGCGTCCGCGGTTGTGCATCACAATCTTGTCGAAATGGCCCACAATGGTAGGACGATTGCGTTCAATCATCTCGCAACTCTGTCGGAAGAAGGCCTTTACGCCTTGGCGTATGTCCCCATGGAAATATTCGTTCAGACCATAGTCGTAGGTCTCCTGTTTGCTTCCGTCGATAAACCACAACTGAGGGTGTTCGGGGTCAAAATGCTCCGAGCCGTTGGCAATCTCGGGCGGAGTAACCAGATGGACGCTTCCTATACAATAGTCAAGCTGCCCCTGTTCAATCAAGGGTCTGAAATCCTCGAGCACTCCAGTAACATAATCAATCTCAAGGCCTAGTTTGATATTGATTCGTCCGGCATATTCGTCGCGAAGAGCACGTACCTCGTTGCAATATTCCAGATAGTGTTCCTGCTTGATTCCGAAGTTGTTCTCGAAGGGGACGGGCGCATGTCCGCTAAAACCCAGATGGCTGAATCCGTGGGCAAGGGCAAACTCTACATATTCGCGCAATTCGCCTTTTCCGTCGCAATAGTGGGAATGAGTATGATAGTTAGAGTACATGAGGACTTTTGATATTATTGTTGCAAGTTATTAATCGAACGGGAATGTTTTCTTTGAAAAGACATACAAGTATAACTGCCGAGGTGTCAAGAAATTATTCGTAAGTAACGGATTAATCGTGATAGGTATCATCTGGCCATTGATAGCAGGCTGTCTCCGGAACGAAATACTTACCGATACGGTAGTCTATATTGGCTTTATGAGCCTGGCTTAGTTGGTCTTTCCTATAGATACGGTAGTTACGGCCATCTTTGACGAAATAGGCTCCGGTTTGATGAAATCGGAATGGTATCTCTTTCGTTATGCATTGTTCCCTCAGGTCGAGAATCCAATCGTAGTCGCATGGGCGCGCGCCCACTCCCGATTCTCCTCCTACGGATACTTCTTCGATAGAGGAGTCCAGATAGCTTGAGATGTCAATCCTCTCAAGAAGTGGAGAGGCTATGATACTCTTGTGCCTGATGGGCAGATTCTTGAAGATAGGGAGTCTGAAATCGACCATCTCCTGATTCTCTACCGTACAACCTACCAGCACATTATCATATCCGTCTCCCCAATCGTCGGGCACACATTTCTCAAAGCGATGGATGCGTTTGGTAAAGAAATAGAACCAGCAGTCCTTTCGTTCCTTTATCATCTTCCAGGCTTCGGGGCGCCAAGGGTCGGCATCCTCGAGAAGGAAATCCGACGTGAAGCAGGTAAAAACCATTTTGCCTGGTTCTATCTTATAACTCTTGTCGCGTTTGCGCTTCATCGGAAGGTTGAAAGCGAGCGTTTTACGTGCTTCGCTACTGGCTGTCTCTGAACCATACATTTCGTCCTGCCTGTAGACATAGCAGAATTTGCATCCCGGGCTGATTTTCTTACATCCGTGCCAGGGATTCCAGTCGGCATATATGTTCCAGTTGTCGCTCACTTTCTCCTTTTATGATATTCCTTATTCTCACAATTCGCCCCGGCCGTTGTCAGCCGTAATGTGGAGGCAAGATTTCAGTCTCCTGCCTCCCTTTAGGGTCTGATTAGAAATCGTACTGGGCGCCCAGTATAAGTCGTATGTTGGTAGGCCTGTTGTCGGGGTCGGAGACAAAGTGGTAGGTGGTTGGCGTATCGCTTACCATTTTGCCATATTCGGCATTGGTTACCTCTACGTCGAACATAAAGCTAAGTCCGTGGCCTGCTATATAGTTGATTCGGGGCTGAACGCGCCATAGGCTCTTCATTTCGAATCCGCGGCCATAGGCTGTTTCGGTTGTGGAGTAGGTGTCGCCGAAGTTATTGTTCAAGCCATAACCCAAGAAGAGGGCGGGGCGCCATTTGCCTTTGTTGCGGCTGAAATCAACCCATGCCGTAGTCCAGCTGAAGGGGCGGTAGGAGAAGGTGTTGCTCATAGCGTCATAATCCTCAAGATATCCGCCCATAGTGCAGCCCTCATAGAGATTGTCGCTCAAGAGAGTCTGGGCCTTGAGTGTCCAATTGTCCCAACGATACTTTCCGAAGATGCTGAACGAAGCACTATTGTAGCGGGTATCCACCTTGTCGCCGTTCAAATCAAGCGTACGGGGACGGATGCTCAACAGATTGGCTGCTGCGCCGGCAAAGAGCCGTTCGCCCTTGTAGCGCAATTGAAGATTCATCTCTGGAACCATGCTGCGTGTGATGTATTCGGTAGAACCGCCATTGGGACCTTTGCTCTTGTTGTCGAGCTGGAATGCGGCTACGGCGACAGCTTCCCAATTGCCGAGGTTGCAGGAGTAGCGCACCTGGTTGTAGCGAGCATAGGGGTGGAAAGGAGCGCCCATATTGAGAGGCTGGGTCATAGGCATAATCTCGTGGATGACCATGGGGTACCAGTACTGTCCGGCCAGTACCGACTGCTTCTCCCATTGCATCCTGATGTAGGCATGGCGGAGTCGTAGCGTGTTGATCGTAGCATCGGTAGGACCGGTAAAGTCTCCCTCTACGAATCCCATCATGTGGGCACCCAGCACGTCGGGTCCCTGAACGGCCAGGTTGACTCGGGCTGTGATGGCCAGCATATTGAGCGAAGGCTCGTCGTTGATATCCTGGCTGTTGCCGTCCAGCTCTACGGGCTTGGGATAGAAATGCATCATCCCCTCGCGGCCAGCTACCACCTGGCGGCTGTCAGCCCAGACTACGGGATTGACGAAACCGTGGAACTTGTACGACCATTTGCGTGCCACGCTATCGGTCTGAGCTACGGCAGGCAACGCCAATAGCAAGGTAAGAATAGTAAGTAATGTCTTTTTCATAAGAGTTTATTATAAACGGATGTGTGCCACGATGACGCAGCACACATCCAGTTATCGTCAATAAATGATTATTTCTTCTTGGTATTGTTAGCCAGAGCCAGGATTACGCCGAGGGCAACGCCGAGGATGGCTGCAAAGAGCACCTGCATGGTGCCGGGAAGGAGGAAAGTAATGGTATGAGCGGGGAACCAGAAGAGGGGGATGGTCTTCTTGATTACAAGATTCCATTGGGTATCCCAGTCGAGATGGGTGATAATCTGACGCATCTTCATGGGCTTGAGCAGGCCCGAAACGGTACCGCCATTCTGGAGAATGTGGGTGTCGGTACATTTGTGGAAGGTCATCATGACGGGAGCAAAGATGCTGTTCATGGCCACGCTAACAGCAAAAGCCACTCCTACCTTACCCCAGGACAGATCGCCTGCAAACACGTCGCGTACAGCCTGAACGTCGAGGTTGGCAATGGTAGCAATCACAACGGGAATGCCGGTCTTGAATATCATCATAGCCATAGCGATGCCCATGCCGAGGAATCCCCATACCATCATACGGGGCACGATACCGAATCCTTTTTCGTTGTAGACGCCTTTGCGGATGCGGAGACCGATCATCTCGCCTACAGTAGCAAGGATAGCGAACTTGAAAAAGGCCATTACGAAAGGATAGTTCTTGGTGAGATCCTCAAATCCGGCAAGGAATCCGGTTGAAGGAATAAAGAAGGGTGCGAGCACAATAGCCACGCAAACAATCAAAATCAGGTCTTGTTTCTTCATGTAATATTAAGGTTTATTTATTATCAGTTAGACGATTAGGGTTAATGGTACAGTTGCGAAACGAAGTGCAAAGATACAAATTAATTAAGAATAATAAATAAATAAACAAGAAAAAACATAGCCAATCCTGCCATGACCCTGTATAAATCTTCATGATTCGATTAAGGTAATCCGTGTTTTCTGTTTTGTAGAGACATTGTAGAGACGATATAGTGATTTTGTAGAGATATTGTAGAGTCGATTCAGAGTCGATTTAGTGATTTTGTAGAGATTCTGTAGTGTTTTTGTAGTGTTTTTGTAGTACTTTTGTAGTCAAAACAGCCACTTTTGTAGTCATTCCTCTTTCTTCCCCATTTTATCTCAAGGTTTTATGAAAAGTTTTAGCTTCTTAATAACTTGATTATTATGATGTTTAGATGTTTATGAGGTGTTGCGGCAATAAAAACAAGGCCGTATAATTTCTTTTCAAATTGCTTAAAAAAGTACGAATCGTGAACTTAAAATATATCAGATTTGTTGTACGGACCTTAATATGTGATGTGTGTCCGAGACAGCCTGGCGCCGCATCTCTTTGACGGGGAACTTGCCTGCAAGTATAAGGTTGAGAGTAAACTCGGCAAGCAGGTTACTGCATTTAGGCTGATTGCATTCATTCTGGCTCTGGTGGGAGTGTTCAGCCACGTGCTCTTCAAAACATAGCGCAGCATGAGAGAGAATGTTGTGAAACGTATGCTTAGAGCCGGTATAAGGGATATACTTGCAATGTCCAGCAAAAAAATATGCCACCATAGAGCTGGCGTGTTGTCTCCCATCGGCTATTTTATTTCCGAAATGTATTTCAGCAGCATTGCCTACCACATGGCGATATGTCTATGGGTGTTTGCCGTCGCTTTGATAGTCGTTCTCGTGGTGATAGAGGCTCTTGTTGTAGCTCGCTGTCTTGGTGCTGTTACCAGGAATCCTATGGATTCAATCAAATCAGAATATCCACCCCCCCCAAAAAAAATCTCCGCTTCGGACAACATCGGAGCGGAGATTGTTATAACCTGTATGTAGAATTAGAAATGTTAAAATAGGCAATCTCTAATTATTCGTAATAGTTTACTGTCATTTATGAGAATTTCGTGTAAAGAATCTTATTCTTTTATTCTCCTGGATTTTTTGAGGTTACAATAATGCCGCCTTGAGAACTAGAACTTGATGTTCACGCCGAAGGTGCGGCACTTGGGCAGCTCGGGAAGGTTGC
>JAKSMQ010000037.1 GCA_024400565.1 Bacteroidales bacterium | reverse complement strand
ACGACCCCCTGATTAACAGTCAGGTGCTCTAACCAACTGAGCTATTGAGGAATTTGATTTCTTGAAATCGGGTGCAAAAGTACAACTATTTCCCGAATTGACCAAATTTATTTTACTATTTTATGCATTCCTATGTGTCAATGTGCTATGGATTATGCAATTACGTACTTTAAGTTTTCTACCAGATCGGAGGCTATAAGGGTGCATTCTGCCTGATTTCGGACGGCAAAATCGCCAGATTTGCCATGTAGAAAGGCGCCTGTGTGGGCTATTTGAGCCATGGAAAGCTGTTTTACGCTGGAAACCATTGCGTTCTGTGCTGTTAGACCTAGCAGTATTCCGGTGAGAACGTCGCCGCTACCTGCAGTAGCCATGCCGGCGTTGCCGGTGGTGTTGAAGACTTTATGGCCGTCGGGCGAGGCGATGAGGGTGGTGTGACCCTTGAGTAGGATAGTGGCCCGCAGTTTCTGTGCCAGCTGGAGGGCGGCCTGGTGGCGAGTGGCATCATCGCTGAGGGGTGAACCCCACAGGCGGTCGAACTCGCGCGAATGAGGGGTCAGAATGACGTTGCGGGGCAGTTGGTCGAGCAGATCGCGTTCGCGGGACAGCAGGTTGAGTCCGTCGGCATCGATGATGAGTGGTGTCTCTTTGGGGAGATGGATGAGGAGGCTGCGTAGGGCCTCTGCTGTCTGTGGACCGGTGCCAATGCCGGGGCCTATGGCTACGGCGCTGTAGCGGTCGAGATGAAGGGGTAGGGTAGAGAAGATCTCGGGGTCACTGTCGATGGAGGTCATGGCCTCGGGAATGGCCGTCTGAAGCACGCTGACGCCCTTCTGGGGCACGTGAACAGTGAGCAGTCCTGCTCCGGTGCGGAGACAGGCCCGCGACGATAGGACTGCGCAGCCCATCTTGCCGTAGGCGCCGGCTATGAGCAGGGCGTGGCCATAGTCGATCTTGGATGTGAAGGGGTCGCGGCGGATGAGAAAATCGGGTAGAGTCATCGTGGTGTAATGTCTTAGGTTGCGTATTTAGAAAAAGAAAGGCGGCGGCCTGTTGCCACCGCCTTTGCTGAGCGTAACTTCAGGCCTTATTATTTAGCTTCGGGCTTGAGGGTTACGAGAGTGAAGTTGTTAAGGTTGAGATACTTGGCAGCCATCTCTTTAACCTGTTTGATGTTGAGGTTCTTGACGAAGGTTGCGTAGTCGTTGACCCACTGGTCGCGGCTCTCGTTGTAGAAGTAGCTTCCGTAGATCTGACCCATCCAGAAGCCATTCTCCTGCATGGAGTTCTGGCGGTTGATGAGCATCTGCTCTTTAACTTTTGCGAGGGTCTTTTTGTTGGGACCTTTCTTGATGTACTGTTTCAGAATGTCCATAACAGCACCTTCGATCTTGGAGGCGTTGTCGGGGTCGCAGTTGATGAAGAAAAGCCAGCTTACATCACCGGTACCGTCGGGATGGATGTCGTAGCTTACCTGAACAGCAGGGCTGTAGGTGCCGCCCATCTTCTCGCGGATTACCTCAAGAGCGGTGATGGACATTGCATCGCTGAGGGCGTTGATGGCCATACGGTTTTCGAAGGTGGGAACGAAGTTCTCGGTCTTGCCGATGCAGATGAGCATACCCTGGTTGTCGGAACCTTTGTAGACAGTGCTGCGGTTGATGCCAGGGGCAAATTTAGGTTCGCGGTCGATGAACTTGTCGTTCTTCTGTTTGCCGTTGCAAGGGAGTGCACCAAGGTACTTGGCAATGAGGTCGATGTCGCTGTCGGCAACATTACCTACAAAGAAGAAGGTCTGGTTGGATGCGTCGCAGAAACGCTCCTTGAAGACGTTGTAGCAACCATCGAGGGTGAGACCGTCGAGCATCTCCTCGGTGGGAAGGATGATGAGTCGGGGATTGTTCTGGTAAGCAATCTTATAGAGCTCCTTGAAGAGTACGAGCTGGGGATTTTCGCCGGCAAACTTGATCTGGTTTCTGGTTGCCTCGATGTCGCGGTCGAAAGCGTCTTTGTCCTTGCGGGGAGCATCGTAATAGAGGTAGAGGAGCTGGAGCATAGTCTCTAGGTCCTTGGGAGCACAGGTGCCGTTGAAGCCCTGGGTTTCGCCGCTAATGGAAGGACTGATGCTTACGATCTGACCCTTGAGTTTCTTCTGAAGCTGGGAGGAGCTGAAACCTGCAATACCTGCGCCGTCGATGATGCCGGCAGCGTTGCTTGCCTGGAAGTAGTCTTTGTCTTCGTACATGCCGGTGCCGCCCATTGCGTAGCTGGTCATGCGGATTTCGTCAGCCTTATACTCGGTGGGTTTTACGACAAACTTGATGCCGTTGGGGAGGGTGTATTCCTTGTAGCCGAGAGCGGTATTGGTCTTGGTTACGTTAGCTTTTACAGCGGGAAGCTCCTTGGTGAAGAGGGGCTCGTCCTTGAAATTGTCAACCCAGGGCTCGGTCTTGATGTTCTTTACGCTGGCAATGATGCGGCGTGCGTCATCGGCGGTGGGAACATTGTAGCCGGGCTTGTCGGGAGCGGTGAGGTAGAATACAAAGTTGTCGTCGGTAATCCAGGTGGCAACGAGTGCGTTGATCTCTTCGAGGGTGATCTCGGGAACGAACTCCTGTGCATAGCGGTATTCCTGACGGATGCCGGGGGCTACTTCGCCCTCGAGGAAGTGGTTGGTGTATTCGTCAGCGAAGTTGTCGCTGGGGGTCTTGTTCTCTTCCTTGGCCATCTTCTTGTAGCTGGCGAGGAGAGCCTCTTTAGCACGGTCGAGTTCGGGCTGGAGGAATCCGTGCTCGTCAAGGCGCTTCATCTCGGTGAGGAGAAGGGTTGCAGCCTCTTCGATGCGGTTCTCCTTAGGAGCTGCATAGAGGGTGAAAGCATCGCAGTCGCGTGCGAGGAATCCGCCGTAGCTGCCGCCTGCATAGGTCATAGGAGCAGTAGCTTTCTCGCAGATGTCGCTGAAACGGCCGTTGAGCATGCTGTTGGCAAGACTGCGAACGAGTCCCTGGCGGTAGTCGCCAACGGTGCCAGAGTGGGCTTTTTTGTGTTTCCAGAAGAGCTCGAGGGTGGTAGAGGTAGCCTCTTTGTCGGTAGCAATGGCGATGAGGGGCTCTACGTTGCCAGGAATGCTGAATTCCTCACGCTTGCGAGGATTTTCTCTCTTGGCATAGCCGGAAAAGTAGCTCTTAATCTTGGCTTCCATCTGGTCAACATCGATGTCGCCTACAATTACGAGGGCCTGGAGATCGGGACGATACCAGTCGTTGTAGAAACGGGTGATGGTCTTGCGGTCGAAGGTGCGGAGAACCTCTTCGGTACCGATGGGGAGACGTTCAGCGTATTTGGACTTGTTGAGGAGGATGGGCCAGGTTGCCTTGCGAAGACGCTCGTCGGCACCAAGACCGCCACGCCATTCTTCGAGGATGACACCACGCTCGCTTTCAATCTCTTCGGGAGCAAAGAGGAGCTTGCCTGCCCAGCCGTCGAGAATCTTGAAACCCATCTCGATCATGTCTGCCTTGTCGGAAGGGAGCTCTACGTAGTAAACGGTCTGGTCGAAACCGGTGTAGGCGTTGATGCCGAGGCCGAACTCAATACCGTTCTCCTGGAGTTTGGAGATCATCTGGTTGCCTTTGAAGTACTGGGTTCCGTTGAATGCCATGTGCTCGCAGAAGTGAGCAAGACCAAGCTGGTCCTCGTCCTCGAGGATGGAGCCTGCATTGGTTACAAGGCGGAACTGTACACGGTTTTCGGGCTTTTTGTTAGCACGAATGTAATAGGTAAAGCCATTGTCGAGATGGCCGTAGCGGACCTTCTTGTCGAGGGGAACCTTGGCGGTGAGGTCCGATTTTGCAGCTTTGTCGCTCTTACCTTGAGCGAAAGCTGTTGTTGCTACTGCTACTAGCACGAGCAACATTACTAAGAATCTTTTCATGATGATTTTTATTTAACGTTATACTTTATTATTGTTCTTTCTCTGGTCGATATTCCAAAATATCTGCGGGCTGGCAGTTGAGCACCTTGCAGATGGACTCAAGGGTGCTGAAACGCACGGCTTTTGCCTTTCCGGTCTTGAGGATGGAGAGATTGGCAGGTGTAATCTCTACTTTCTCTGCAAGCTCGGAAAGGGTGATCTTGCGGCGTGCCATCATAACATCTAGATTTACTATTATCACGTTCGTCTCCTCCTATGCTAGATGACTAAATCCTGCTCTTCCTGAATGTGATACCCCAGTCGGAGAATTTCGGCTACAAAGAGTACGATGATTCCCAGGAAGAGTCGTGTGATGTGAAGTGTGTATTCGCTCATGGGTTCCCACTCGGTTCCGGCCAGAAGTTGAGCTGCTACACAACGTTCTAGATAGGTCGAAGTGTCGATGGAGAGCGCCATCACAATCATCAGAATGCCGATGGCCGAGAGCCAGCGCACGCTCTTGCGGTTGAAGATCCGGCCTTCTTTGATGGCCTTGAAGAATGAGGTCAGTACCACCAGTACAAGGATGAGGATGGTAATGAGCGAAACGACCGATACTATCTGAAGAGCCATCACCCATTTGATTCGGCCAAAGTCTACGTTCTGAGGGTTACTCGACTCTATTACCAGGTCGAAGGTGTTGATCCGGCCACGTATTTCATCGCCTTCGGGAGTAGTGGCGATGGGAATGTCGTATTTGAACGCATTGTCAGTTCTGATAAGGTCAGAAATAATAAGTCCGTAGCGTTGCTCTTTCTTCATCTGTCGCTGGAGGTTGTCAAGGTGATAAGAATCCTCCGATTTTACAACATCACAAAGAAATAGCGTCAAACAAAAAAGCATAATACCGAAGAAGAGTCCGTACAAGACCCACATTCTCCGCATTTTATTCATCTTTCGGTTTGCCATAGTTGTGATTATTTTCCAATGCAAAGATACAAATAATAATAAATAAGCCAAAGGAAATTATTGTTTTTAACAATATTTTTATCGTTTATCAATAAATTTCGTATCGTTTTTCTTGCGTCAGAACGGAATTTGATCTGGTGGTTTGCTCTCTATTTGGGCAATCGTCTGGATAAAAATAGAAGCCCGCTGCACGAGAGCAACGGGCATTCTATTTAGGGAAATTTATATCTTAAATCAAGCCGCGGTTGCGGAGCAAGGGCTTGATGTCGGGGTCTTTGCCGCGGAAATCGCGATAGAGCTGCATGAGGTCGGTAGTGTTGCCACTTTCGATAACATGACGTAATTTCTTAGCAAGTTCGGGGTTGTAGATATTGCCACTCTCTTTGAAAGCCTCGAAAGCATCGGCATCAAGAACAGCAGTCCAGGTGTAGCTGTAGTAGCCTGCGCTGTAGCCTGTATCGAAGATGTGTGCAAAGTAGGTGCTCTTGTATCGGCTGATAATCTCGGGGATGAGGCCTATCTTAGCCATGGCGTTGTTCTCGAAGTCGGGGATGACAATCTTGGTAGCCTTGGTAATGGTGTGATAGTCCATGTCGAGGAGAGAAGCAGCAAGGAGCTCGGTATTTACAAAACCCTGACCGTAGGTCTGAGCAGCCATAATCTTTTCGATGAGAGCATCAGGAATAACCTCGCCGGTCTTATAGTGGCGTGCGTATTCTTTCATGCATTGTGAGTTGCGGCACCAGTTCTCCATTACCTGAGAGGGGAACTCTACGAAATCGCGGGGAACGTTGGTTCCTGCAAGACTGCGGTAGTGGCATTTGGAGAGCATGCCGTGGAGAGCATGACCAAACTCGTGGAAGAGGGTTTCTGCCTCGTCGAAATCAAGCAGAGAGGGCTTGTCGGCGGTAGGTTTGGTAAAGTTGCAAACAACGGAGATGAGGGGGATGTGGTTGTTGCCCTGCTGGTCAACATACTGGCCGCGGAATTCGGTCATCCAGGCTCCGCTACGCTTGCTGGCACGGGGATGGAAATCCATGTAGAGTATGGCGATTACGTTGCCGTTTTCAACTACTTCGTAAACAGTTGCTTCGGGGTCGTAGGTGGGGAGTTCCTTGTTCTCGCGGAAGGAGATACCGTAGAGTTTGTTTGCTACGTCAAAAGCGCCCTTGCGAACATTCTCGAGAGAGAAGAAATAGCTGACGGTGTCGTCGATAGAGTAGCGTTCCTGACGCAGACGCTCGCTATAGTAGCGCCAGTCCCAGGGCTTAAGCTCGTCGCCGCCGTCGGCCTTGAGCATCTTCTGGTATTCGGCACACTCCTCTTTTGCTTTCTTGAGAGCGGGAGTCCACATCTGGTTGAGCAGGTCATAAACGGCCTGGGGGGTCTTGGCGATGCAGTCGTCAAGAACAAAAGCTGCATGACTTTCAAAACCGAGAATGTTGGCACGTTCGAGACGGAGGTTTACAATCTGGTCGATAATCTCAGTATTGTCGAACTCGCCAGAGGTGCAACGGGAACTGTAGGCGTTCCAGATTTCCTCGCGCAGTTTGCGGTCGCTACTGTTGGTGAGGAAAGGCATGAGAGAGGGATTGTGGAGGGTGATAACATATTCGCCCTCTTTGTCGGCAGCCTCTTTTGCAGCCTGAATCTGACCCTCGGTCAGACCGCCGAGCTGATCTTTGGTAAGAGTGAGCTTGTAGGCGTTGGTAGCCTTGAGCACGTTGTTGGCAAATTTAGGCTCAAGGGTAGCCAGCTTCTCGTTGATTTCGCGGAAACGGGCCTGCTTGTCAGCAGGAACGAGAGCGCCGCCACGAACAAAACCCTTATAGGTCTCTTCGAGCAGACGGAGCTGTTCTCCCTCAAGACCGAGCGATTCCTTCTGGTCATAAACGGCCTTGATACGGGCAAAGAGGTCGGCGTTGAGGCTGATGTCGTCGCCATGTTTGGCCAGCATGGGGGAAACCTTCTCCTGGATTTTCTCCAGTTCTTCGGAGTTGTTGGAGCTGGTGAGGTTGAAGAATACGCCTTCTACTTCGTGGAGAAGATGACCGCTGTACTCAAGAGCCTCGATGGTGTTGGCAAAGGTAGGTTTCTCCTGGTTGGCGATGATGGCGTCGATTTCCTCTTTCTGTTGTTTCATGCCCTCTTCGAAAGCGGGCATATAGTGCTCGGGCTTAATCTTGCCAAAGTCGGGAATGTCGTAGGGGGTGTTCCACTCCCCAAAGAATGGGTTGTCCATAGCTTTTTTGTCTTTGCATCCGCAAAGCAGACTCAAGCTTGCGCATGCTACAATTAATAATGATTTCTTCATATAGATTTTTATTTGTGTTCGGATGTTGAGGGGCAGACGTAAAATGTTTGGGAGTTGGTCAGTAACTCGATTCTGCTAATCTTCAATATTCTCAATCTGTTTGATTACCATTTCGAAACTCTCGGCGTTGAGCTTCTTGGCCAGGATTTTCTTCTTGTTGTCGAGCAGATAAATCTGAGGCGTAGTCTCTATGTCGTATACTTCGTGCCAGTCTATGTTGGCCTCTCCTCCATCAAGATGAATCCATTGCGGGTCGGTCATCTTGTTGGTCTCTATAAAGTTCTGCCATTTGATACGTGTCACGCTGTCGGGTTCGCTCAATATGGCGAACGCGGCAATGTCACATTGGTCTTTGTATTTCTCAAAACTCTTGTAGAGAGCTGGAATTACGGTCTTGCAATGACCGCAGGTGGGCGACCAGAATATCAGAAGGGTGTACTTGTTCTTGAGCCCTGACAGCTGGTGGGGATAGCCCTGCATGTCGCGGAGAATGAGGTCGGGAGCTGTCTTGCCGATAAGGAGGCGCTCCCAGGTGGTTGCACGTTCAATCTGCTCGTCGATGACTTTGGGCGACGACCAGTAATTTCCCTCAGCATAGTATTTCTTGACCATGTGGACGTAAACGGCATCGTAGCTCATAATCTTGCTCTGGAGATATTTCTCCGTGATGGTGTGAACCAGATACTTGTAGACTTCTTTGGAGGGACGTGATCGTTCAATCAGCTTGTCAATATATTCGCAAAGTACTTCAGGAGTAGCACCTTTCAGATTGTGATCAAGATAATCCATCACACGCTTGTGAAACACAGGGTCGGGGGTGCGGACCAGAGCGTCGTCGTCAAGTCGCATATAATCAAAATAGTGGTCCATATACCATTCCCAACGCTGGCGATAGCTGAGGCTGTCGCCTTTTTCGTCAACGGCAGGAGGCTCTTTGGTTCGGGTGGCATTCATCAGAAGGGTAACGAAACAGTCGGGATGATTTTCGATGATGCTCATCTTGAGGTCGTCGTTCTTTACCATGATTTCGTGACGGAATTTCTTGTGCTCCTCCTCGCTCATCTTGGATTTGGCCTCCTGAATCTTGCGGTAACTCTCGTCGTTGGCCTTCTGATAGCTGAAGAAAACTTCATTCTCCTTAGAGCCTTTTACCGTCATATTTCCAACCCAGTCCTTCTCGTCTGTCACAAAGGTGAGGTTGGGCATCTCGTTGTAGACCACAAATTCAACATGTCGGCCCGAGGGGCTGGTGAAGAAATAGAGACCGGGAAAAACGGGGCGATTCTTCTTCTCAAACACAAACTGACCCTTGCTGTTGCGGCGGGCTGTATCGCTGGCATAGGTGCCTCCGGCATAGTAGTTGCCCAGATACATGATAGAGTCGGTGTTGCCCTTGATGGTGAGCACAAACTTATACCCGTTGACAGGCCATTCCTTTACGCCTTTCTTCTGGGCCGTAGCCATAAATCCATGACATACAAAGGCAATCAGCAGTAAAGTTTTGAATATTATGGATGTATTGAGTCTTTTCATTTTTAAAAGTATATCTAATTATTCTAATAACGCAGAAGTGCTTAAATTATTTTATCTTTTTTCTGTTATGTGATAATTATTTTGTATCTTTGCATCCTCAATTAGTAAACAATCAAATACACAACGATATGAAATTACGGGCATTTGTTCTTGTTTCAATTCTGCTCTTTTCGGCTTCAACCCTTCTGGCTCAACATACTCTGACCGATGGTATGGACAAAAATCTCAAGGGTGATGTCCGTTCCGTATTGTTGACCACCCGCAACAGTAAGAATCAGGTAATGGGTCAGCCAGTACGTTATATGTTCGACTCGAAAGGCAATTTTGAGCATGTTCATTTCTTCGATACGGCAGGCAATCTGGCTATCACGGTTCATTACCAGTATAATAAGAAAGGTCAGCTGGTTTCCGATACCCGTCTGCTTGAACCCTTCAGCCAGCTGATGGGCGTAAGCAACTATACCTACAACAAGAAGAACAGAACTCTCACGGCCGAGCTGTTGCTGATGGACGACACGCTTACCATCAAGACTATCTACACCTACGACAAGAAAGGTAATGAGATTGAGGTGGTTAATATCGATGAGTTCGGCAAGGATATCAATCGTGCAGTCAAGGTTTACGACGAGAATAATCGGTTAAAGTTCGTTACATTCTTCTATGGAGAGAACAATCTCTACAAGGGTGAGACTCATTATCGTTACGATACCGATGGCCTTCTGATTGAAGAGCTTGAACTCAACAGAATCCGCGTGGACTTGAGTCATCGTGTGCTCTACAACTACGAGTACGATGAAAAGGGCAACTGGATAAAGTGTTACGGCTATTATGTAACTCCCACTTCGGCCGAACTCGTACAGGTCGTTACCCGAACCATCAATTATCAGGACTAGCCTTCTGTCTAGACAGAGATTTATAGCCACTCCACTTCGGGGTGGCTTATTTGTTTCTGTTCAGAGAGCGTTCCGCAGAAAGCCCCTTGTATACTCCTAGTAGCATCCTAGTAGCGTCTGCCTAACGTCCTAGTAGCGTCCATATAGCGTCCACATAGCCTCCACTTAGCGTCCACATAGCCTCCACGGATGGGTCTTTTTGTGCTGCCTATGTGCTGCCTATGTGCTGTCTATGTGCTGTCTATGTGGAGAGAATGTGGAGAGAATGAGGATAGAATGCAGACAGAAGAAGGTTGGATTAATCTCCGTCGGGAGCACACACCCAGATAATGAGATAGGCTAATCCACCGCCACCACCCAGGAATAGGGCTATTAGAAAGATGATTCTGATAACCGTAGGGTCAACATTGAGATATTTTCCCAGTCCGCCGCATACGCCTGCAATTTTGCGGTCGCTCCATGAGCGTGTAAGTTTTCTTGGTCCTGTCATATTTTTTGTTTCTGTGGTTATTTAGTAATAAAGGATAAGAAATAATTGCATTTCTCCACAACTATTTCTTATCCTTCGGGTATAGGTTGTTTATTTGGAGAGCTCGGTCAAATCGCCGATCATCTTCTGGGCAAGGGTTTCAGCTTCTTCGGCCGTATGTGCCTCGCAATAAATGCGGATAATGGGCTCGGTATTGCTCTTGCGAAGATGAGCCCAGGAATCGGCGAAATCAATCTTGACTCCGTCGATGGTGCTGATACGTTCATTCTGATAGCGTTCGGCCATACGGGCGAGAATGCCGTCTACATCCATGCCTGCTTCAAGATCTTTACGGTTCTTGGAGATCACATAGTTGGGGTAGGAGGCACGCAACTGGCTCATAGTGAGACCGGGCTGCTGCTGGCGCTTGTGGGCCAGGAGGGTAAGGAAAAGGGCTACGCCAACCAGGGCGTCGCGGCCATAGTGGAGCTCGGGGTAGATAACGCCTCCGTTGCCTTCGCCGCCAATAACGGCGTTGACTTCCTTCATTTTGGTAGTTACGTTTACTTCTCCTACAGCGGCTGCGGCATAGGTGAGTCCACGCTTTTCGGTAATATCGCGAAGAGCGCGGGTAGAAGAAAGGTTGCTTACGGTATTGCCGGGAGTATGGTCGAGAACATAATCGGCTACGCTAACGAGTGTGTATTCTTCGCCAAACATCTCTCCGTTCTCGCTAATAAGAGCCAGACGGTCAACATCGGGGTCAACAACAATTCCGAGGTCGCATTTTTCTTGTTTTACAACCTTGGCTATTTCGATCAGATTCTGAGGAATAGGCTCGGGGTTGTGCTGGAAATCGCCTGTGGGGTCGCAATAGAGTTCAACTACGTCGTTTACACCCAAAGCACGAAGAAGAGCAGGAATAGCGATGCCTCCGGTAGAGTTGACGGCGTCAACGGCTACGCGGAAATTGGCCTTGCGGATGGCTTCAACATCTACAAGCTTAAGTCCTAATACACGCTGGATATGTTCTTCGATAGTATTGTGGTTCTCGGTAACCTGGCCCAGTTTGTCAACCTCGGCGAAACGGATTTCGTCGCTGTCGGCAAGTCTCAATACCTCGTTGCCTTCTGCGGCGTCGATAAATTCGCCCTTGGCGTTGAGGAGTTTGAGTGCGTTCCAATGGCGGGGATTGTGAGAAGCGGTAATGATAATTCCACCGTCGGCTTTGTGGTCGATAACAGTCATCTCTGTGGTTGGGGTAGTGGAGAGGCCGGTTTCAAGCACGTCAATACCCATTCCCTGAAGAGTTCCTACAACGAGGCGGTCTACCATAGCTCCCGAAAGGCGGGCGTCACGGCCAACTACGAGAGTGAGTCGTTTGTCGGGTTGCTGACGCTGAAGGAAAGTAGCAAAGGCAGATGTGAATTTGACAACGTCGAGGGGGCTGAGTCCATCGCCTGCAGGGCCGCCGATAGTTCCGCGAATACCAGAGATTGATTTGATTAACGACATGATTGGTATATATTTATAGTGTTGTAATTATTGTATATCTTTTCGTGTTACGATTTGCAAAGATACAAAAAAATACTGAAATAACAAGAAATCAGTTTTATTTTAATGTTAGTTGCCTTATGCTGAAAGATTTAATGACAAAGGAAATCGCTCGTTTATGGTTGTTGTCGGCCTGATGGCAGACCGTCTTTTTGTGGAAAATACCTTTGTCTGACAAGACGAGATTTTATTAGTCGGATGAAGTAAAATAATAATAGATTCACTCCCGATGCAATAAATTGAGAGAAACGACGTTATTATATCTGCTTTTTCGAGAATGGTCTTAATAACCTACCGAGAGTCTGGCTTTTTGAAAATAATCCCTCAATATGAAACGGTTGCTCTTTCTTCTGATTATCATAATTTCCTTCGTCGGTTGTCATAATAAACCGGAACCTGTTGTTCAACGCGATACTCTCTATCTTACAGATACTGTTTCCTATCGGGCTTCCGATCTTCCTTCGGGCTTCTGTCTTCTTACGGATAGTATTCCTGGCGTCATCCTGGAGATGAGATATTTCTCGACTTACAATTTTACGGGTCGCCGTATCCCTGGCTATGAACAGCCTGTAGCCTTGCTGACCTGTAAGGCTGCCGGAGCTCTGAAGAAGGTGGCGGAAGAGATGGAACAGAAGGGCTACAGACTGAAGATCTTCGACTGCTATCGTCCGCAACAGGCTGTGTCCTATTTCGTCAAGTGGGCTGGAGAGAGTAATGATACCCTTATGCGGCAGGTCTTCTATCCCCGTATCGAAAAAAGTTCTCTTTTTGCCAAAGGGTTCATCAGCAGCCGGTCGGGACACACTCGCGGCAGTACTGTCGACCTGACTCTCTTTGATATTGCCAAAGGAAAGGAGGTCGATATGGGGGGGCTGTTCGACTTCTTTGGAGAGGTTTCTCACTATAACTCTTCCTCTGTCACAGCCGAGCAACATAGCAACCGTAAGCTTCTTCGTGAAGTGATGGATCGTCACGGTTTCAGTCCCATAGCGACCGAATGGTGGCATTTTACGCTCCGCAACGAACCCTTCCCCCATACCTATTTCGATTTTCCGGTAAGAGAATACGCTTCAACCGCTTCAGATACATTACATTAAATTAAATACTGTTATCATCCATCAGTCCTACCATGACAGACAAAGAAATAATCCAGATTATTGAGAACCAGCGGACTTTTTTCCGCACCCGCCGTACGTTCGACGTCTCTTACCGTATTGAGATGCTGAAGAAACTGCAGCGAGCTATCCGTCTGCACGAGAAGGAGATATGTGAGGCTTTGAGGCAGGATGTGGGCAAGTCGGCCTACGAAGGCTATATGTGTGAGGTCGGAATGGCTTTGGGCGAGTTGCGCTATATGCTGAGGCATATCCGCCGCTGGGCCCGTCCTCATAGGGTTTCTACCCATCTCGGCAACTTCCCTTCGCGTAGCAAGGTGGTGGAAGAACCATTTGGAACTGTGCTCATTATGTCGCCATGGAATTACCCGTTCCTCTTGAGCCTGGATCCTCTGATAGGAGCCGTGGCCGCAGGTAATACAGTTATTCTGAAGCCTTCAAACTATTCTCCTGCAACCACAGGCCTGCTGAAGCGGTTGATTTCGGAAGTCTTCCCTCCTGAGCATGTGGCTGTTGTGAATGGTGGCCGCGACGAGAACAGGGCCCTCCTGGAGCAGAAGTTCGACTATATCTTCTTTACGGGTAGCGTGGCTGTAGGAAAGATGGTTATGGAGAAGGCCTCGCGTCATCTCTGCCCCGTAACCCTCGAACTGGGTGGCAAGAGTCCCTGTATTGTCGACCATACGGCCAACCTCAAACTGGCGGCTAAGCGTATCTGTTTCGGCAAGTATGTGAATTGTGGACAGACCTGCATCGCTCCTGACTATCTGATGATTGAAGAGAGTGTTAAGGAGGAGTTCCTCGGCTACTACCGTCAATGTATCCTGGATATGTTCGGCACTCAGCCTCTGCAGAATCCCGACTACGGCAAGATTGTAAACCAGAAACATTTCAACCGTCTCAAAGGCTTGATAGATTCCTCGAGAATCATAATGGGAGGCCAAATGAACGAGTCAACCCTTCAGATTGCCCCCTCCGTGATGGATAATGTATCTCCCGACGACGCTATTATGAAGGAAGAAATCTTCGGACCTGTGCTTCCTGTTATGACATTCAGGAAGATAGATGAGGTGGTTGACTTTGTGACCAGTCGACCCAAGCCTCTGGCCTGTTATGTTTTTACCAACGACCGAGAGATTGAGAAGACTTTTACCCGCTATGTCTCCTTCGGAGGTGGCTGTATCAACGACACAATCAATCATATCTGTACCGAGAGCATGGGATTCGGAGGAGTAGGGGAGAGCGGCATGGGAAGCTATCACGGGCGTCTTACCTTTCAGACCTTCAGCCATCGCAAGAGTATGATTTCCAAGTCCCAACTTATAGATATTCCTCTCCGTTACCAGCCCTACAAGAAATACTACGACCGAATTGTGCATCTGATAATGAAATAGTAACCATATGAGAACTCCTTTGTCGCTACTTCTTCTTATGTTTTTCTTTCTGGCACTCGTTCCTGCTCGGGGACAAGTGGTTGTGCAGAGAGACTCTACGGTGTGCGACAGTATTGTGTGGGGTGACACGGTCTATTATTTCACTTCGACCAATCCCAACTACTGGACGACTGTACATCATGTGGATACGCTCAATAGCGACACGCTCCTGAGATGGACTTTCCGAATCAACTCCTCAACTCATTCGGACGATAGCGTAGTGGCTTGCAACAGATTTCTGTGGAACGGAATCTCTTTTTCGCTCCAAGAAGGTCTTCATCTGCAAGATTTTGATACCATGCTCCTTTCAACCAATATTGCCGGCTGTCCTCATCGGAAAACGCTCAGGCTGAGGCTTTACGGCACGGATACAACCTATCAGGACGCTGTGGCCTGCGACCAGTATGTATGGGATGAGGACGGGGAGACCTATTTCGAAGGTGGAAATCATTCTTATCGTCGTCAGAATCAAGGAGGATGCGACTCTATTGTGGTGTTGAGACTCGATCTGCATCGCTCTTCTATTACAGAGAGATACGACTCTGTGTGTCATGGGAATACCTATCAGTTCTACGACCGTTTCCTGACTCATGGCGGTCACTATAATCAGAACTACGTTTCGGCTGTGGCTCCCTATTGCGACTCGATCATCGTTCTGATACTGACCGAGTTGATGCCTCCGACCATCAACTTTGTCCATTGGGTGGATTGCGAGCGGCTGAAACATTGTGTCACGGTAGATACTCAGGTAGATTATCTCGAATGGAGCTCTGTCCCCAACGATTCGCGGACTGCAGCCCATTTCCATAGCCGCTACATAGAGTTGAATCCCGCCCAGCCTACCACCTACACACTTTTTGCAGATTATCTTCCCCAGCTTACCTGCCCCAATTCGGCAGACATCCAGCTTGAACCGCTTCATCCTATAGTGGCTGAGATAGAGGTCGTTCCGCCTCATATAAGCGACAAGAATCTCCGCTTCGAAGCCCGCGACCGCAGCCAGAATGCTACGGGTAGAGTGTGGCTGGTCGACGGGGAGGAATACTCCTATCGGACTTCGTTCTCCTACGAGGCATCCCCCTTTGCCGATTCGGTAGTATTGGATCTGCAGGTGTATAATCAGTTCTGTTCCGATACCGCGCATATGGTGCTCAATGTGTTCAGGGCCAGAACTTTTACAGCTAATGCTTTTACGCCAGAGGCCAAGACCAACAATGTGTTCAAGACCGATTGGGTAGGAATTGAGACTTTTGAGATGGATATCTTTACCCGCGGAGGTGTTAAAGTGTTTCATACCAACGACATCAATCAGGGATGGGATGGAACCCACCAGGGTAAACTATGTCCAGGCGGAAGCTATGTTTATATCATCCATTACTCCGATGAAGTGACTCCCAGAACTATCCATCAGTTGAGTGGAAGTGTGCTTCTAATCAGATAGATGGAGTTCTTGAATTCTTGATTTAATCCTATCAGAAACCACGGGTCTTGTCTGCCCAAATGTTAGCCTAGGCTATAGTACAAGTTAGCCTAGGCTATTGTATGAGTTAGCCTAGGCTAGATGGCGAGTTAGCCTAGGCTAACAGGGGAAGTAGCTTAGGCTATTTTGAAGCCACGCTCAGGAGGTTGTTTTTGGCATCCGAATTGTTGCCGATTATCATGGCAACCTTGTCGCAGTTTTCCATCTCCGAGCATTCACCACAGGTCTCGAAACCCCTGGCTGTAACACATTTCCTGATCTCGCAGAGGTGGCTGCAGAAATAGAACTTGACTCCGTTGCAGCGACACCCCAGACAATGGATTGTCTCGGGTGTAATTTCGGGCGTATTGTTCATTTTAGCCCATTTGTCAGCTACCTCTCTACGAAGATTGTCGTCGTTGTTGATAGTGGCAATCCGTGCTTCGCATTTCTCGCAATCGAGACCGCAACAGGCTATTGTATCTTTCATAATATGTGTTATCTATTATCTTTTTCTGGCAATAAAGAAGGCGTATCCGTAGTAGTCACCATACTCCTTGTAATGGTTCATCTCTTCGTGAAGCCGGTCTACGAAGAATCGGGCAGTCGGGTTGTCGGGGTTGTTCTTGAGGAATGCTTCCATGGCAGGAATCATAGGCTTGTAATAATCCTCGGTCCAGCAGGTCGAGGGAAGGGCAAAGCTCTTTTGTACGGAATATCCGTTCGTTTCGAGCTGGATCACTTTCTCTGCAATGGTGGCAATGTCTGCGAAGTTGTTCTCAAGCCAGCCGCCGTCGTCGGGTTTGATATTGGTGAGATAAACACAGTCTGTAAGAGCGATATAGCCGCCAGATCTGAGAAACTGATGCAGATATTTCAGTCCCTTTTCGAAGCCGATGTTATAGATACTTCCTTCTGCCCAGATAAGGTCGAGCGATTCTTTCTCAAAAGGCAGGCTGTCCATCGGACACTCAAGGGCCTTTACATTGGAGATGTTTTCCTTCTCGAGTCGTTGTTTCAGTCCTTCAAGTGCCTCGGGGAGAAGGTCTTCTGCGACAATGTCTGCCTGTGGAAACTCCCGTGCCAAGGCTACTGTCTGTCGGCCTGTCCCGCAGCCGAGGTCGGCTATATGGCAGATGTCCGAGTGGTCAATCGAGGCGATAGCCTCCCTCGTCATAGCGTCCGACCCAGGTCCCTGTTGGGGTAGGGTAGAGAAGAACTCTGCAATCATTTTGAAATCGAAGTCCGTGATTACGGCATCGTGTGCATTAGGTTCGCTCATAAGATAAAGGATGAAGTGGTGTAAGTAAAGGGTTTGATTGTGAGATTATTTGATCTCAATTCCACCCATGGTGCAATGGGCTTCGAGAATAAGGACTGCTTTGGGAGAGGGATGGTTGGGATGTCTTTCGCTGTCAACCCCGCCTGCCATACAGCTGGAACGAATGTCCACATTCACGTCGGAGGGAAGGTAAAGCTCAACTCCGCCCATCATCGCGTCAACATAAATTACAGCCCCATCCTTGATGTCGGCTTCGCGGATATCTATCTTCACGCCACCCATAAAACATTTCACTCTGACACCCTCAAAACGCTGTCCCTTGGCGAAGGTCATATGTCGGCCCGACATAAAGACGTTGCATTCCTCGCCAGGTTCTGTCGGTATGAGGTTCTCGGGTCTGGGATTTCTTGTTCCCGTTCTCTTTATCAGCATAATAAGGCCGATGACAATGAGTACGCACGGCCAGAAATATTGTTGCAGATGGTAGTCCTTCAGCCAGTCAATCAGTCCGAACTGCTTGAGCAGCAGAATGCCGCCTATGGCAATCAGGATAATAGGGAAAGTAAGATTCTTTTTCATCGTGATAGTAATTTTTTTGTTATGATATTATTACGGAAAATAACGCGATTTATTGCATCAATTATAATAATAAATACCCGAAGACTTCTAAAACGATAGTCCTTGACGCGGATTTTTATTGAAGAACAGTTGTTTGACCTGTTCTTTGTCTGTTATTTTAAGCCTTTCAGCAGCTCGGCCACCTTCAGGTAGCCCTTTCCGTAGAGATAATTGTCCCGAATATAGATGGTGTCGGCCGTCCCCTCGGCTGTAGCCAACGGATGATAGATGTCGACAAAAGTCAGCCCTTCCTCCCTGTCGGCCCACTCTCGGAGCCAGTCATTAAACTCAACAATACGGTTGTTGGGTGTCATAGTAGGCATCAGGCTCAATACGGCGATGGGGACTCCCGGAGCGAGTTCTCGCATACGCTGAACCAGATTTATATACTGGATCTTTACAGAGTCTATTGGTTTTGTAGAGTTTATGTCGTCTGTTCCGGTATAGACAATCATCTGCGAGGGGCGTTCTTTCTTCACGCCGTTCTTTGCAAAAGTGGCCTCCACCATAGCTCTCGTCAGAGTGATGTTCCCGCCATAGCCCCAGCCTGTTCCGCGGTTCTTGATATGGGAGAACGGCAGCAGTTCGTTCCATTCGCCATTCTTTACCATTTCATCTCCAAAAAACAGGACATCGTCGTGCTCTATAGGATACATCGAGAAATAGGTGGCTCTCATGCCGTTAGAACCCCATGTTCTGGCATTCTTCTGTAGCAAATCGGTATTGGCAGGATATACGGACTTCGCCCCTACGAGTTTCTCTATCTGACTGCACCAGAGGCTATAACCATAGGCCTCCAAGTGCAGACCATCGAGTGAGTATGGCTCTTTGTTCAGTATTGAGTGTAGCAGGTCGAACAGGTCGATATACTCCGCATAGTCTAGGCTGTCGGCATATAACCTGATCATCTCGTTGGTCTCTCGAATGGTTGATAGAGAACGATTTCTCTGTTCGTAGGCGGGAAGTATGCTTTGCAGATACACTTTGGTGGAAGGGCATCTCTTATGGACGGCTTGCACAAAGGCACGGATGTTTCTCGCTACAGAAACCGTACAGCTGTCCCATCCCAGGTCGTTGGTTCCAATCATGACAAAGACCTTCGATGGGTTGCACCCAATCCAGCTGTCCAGATTGTCTAGCAGTTCGGAGCTGACAGCACCCGAGTTTCCGCGGTTCACTATCAGCGGGTTGCCTCCAAAGGCTTCTCCCCAATTGTGCATGTCCGTGATACTGTTGCCCACGAACACTATAGCCCCTTGGGGAGGCATAAGAACCCGCCAGCTGTCATACCTGTGCTGACGGAAAGGCCCGTCGGCAACACAATGGAGAAAAGGAAAGCACAAAGCGGTCAGCATGAGGAGCAAACGGCAATAGCGTTTTCCATATTGTCTTATCATATCGCGAATCATATCTATAATAACCCCGAATCCGTCAATTTAGTATAGAGACATCAAAATTTCGTCAGGATTCCGTTTTCTGTTTTGTAGAGACATTGTAGAGACGATATAGTGATTTTGTAGAGATATTGTAGAGACGATTCAGAGACGATATAGTCTTTTTGTAGTAAAGTAATAGTGATTCTGTAGTCTAATATTAGTCACTTTGTAGTCCAAACAGCCCTTTTTGTAGTGTTTTCGTAGTCGAAATCACTGGGTTTTGTAGTCTTTTGTAGTCATTTTTTTGAGGTTTTCGCTAGAATGAGGCAATCTCTTTAGTTGCTTTCAAAAGATTCTACGTGGGGGCAGATTCGCCGGTATACAAGTCTGAGAAGGAATGCCTGCGACAGTCTGATACCCGAAGGTGGAGAACAAGGTGGTGCCGCTGTAATACTAATTTTGTGGTTTACTGCCATCAGTAAAGTGTCTTCTGGACGATTCATAGATATATAATAGAATAATTATTTATTTGTAAATCAATACTGTAAAATAGCATTGACTGTTATTTTTGGTTTTTCGGGTTTATTTTTGTATATTTGCATTTTTATTTCGGAAACAACTATTAAATGTAAAATCAATGACAAAAGCAATTGTAGGGGCAGAAATAGCAGAAACACCGATATAGAGAAATATGCGATAATGACAGTCGTAGAAGAGTTTGTGAATTGTCATCAGAGACAGAACGTGACAATCCGATAAACTCAAAAAACATATTGACCTAACGAAGTTTTGTTCTTTGATTCAAACCGAAAAATCTAATTGCAACGTTTTCAATAACAATAATGGAAAATTCTCACAGCCAAATAGTCTCCCTCATCTGGAACATAGCAGATGATGTCCTCCGCGACGTGTTTCTTCGCGGACAGTATCGCGATGTCATCCTCCCCATGGTGGTGCTGCGCCGCCTCGATGCCCTGCTCGAACCCACCAAGGAATCGGTGGAAGCCGAAATCAAGGACAACGGTGGCTTGGAAGGCCTCGACGAGGGCATTCTCACCGACATCACCGGGCTCACCTACTTCAACAGCTCCAAGTGGACGCTGAACCGCTTGAAATCCCAGGCTACCGACAGCAACGACCTGCTCTACAACAACTTTGTGGAGTACCTCAACGGCTATAGCGAGAATGTGCGCGATGTGCTCAAGAATTTCGAGTACTACAACAAGGCCCGCAAGCTGGCCGACAACGACCGCCTGCTCTCCATCATCGAGCGCATCACCGACCCTCGCATCAACCTCACCGACAAGGACGCCACCGACCCCGACGGCCTTATCCTTCCTGCCCTCACCAATGTGGGCATGGGCACCGTCTTTGAGGAACTGCTGCGCAAGTTCAACGAGGAGAACAACGAGGAGGCTGGTGAGCACTTCACGCCCCGCGATGCCATCTCGCTGCTGGCCCACCTCATCTTTGAGCCCGTCAAGGACAACCTGCCCAAGATCATCACCCTCTACGACCCTGCTTGCGGTTCGGGCGGCATGCTCACCGAGGGACGCGAATACCTCCTTGGCATCGGGGTGAAGAGCAGCGCCATCCAGCTGTCGGGCACCGAGATCAACCCCGAGACCTACGCTATCTGCAAGTCCGACCTCATCATCAAGGGTGTCGACCCCAGCGGCATGCACCTCGGCAACACCATCACCGACAACGCCTTTGCCTGCAAGTCGTTTGGCTATATGCTCACCAATCCGCCCTACGGCAAGTCGTGGAAGACCGACAAGGAGAAGATTTATCACGATAAAGCCCTCCTGGACAGCCGATTCGAACTGCCCTTGAAAAACTTCGCCGGAGAGGAGGAAGTGCTGGACAGCACCCCGCGCACCTCTGATGGCCAGTTGCTGTTCATCCTGGAGGAGGTCGACAAGATGAAGCCTCTCGAATACCAGCCCCAGGGCTCGCGCGTAGCCTCCATCCACAACGGTTCCTCCCTCTTCACTGGCGATGCCGGCAGCGGCGAAAGCAACATCCGCCGATACTTGGTGGAGAACGACCTCGTGGACGCCATCATCCAGCTGCCCAACAACATCTTCTACAACACCGGCATCAGCACCTACGTGTGGATTCTGACCAACAAGAAGGCCCCCAAACGCAAGGGCAAGGTACAGCTTATCGACGCCTCCAAGGCTTTTGAAAAACTGCGCAAGAACCAAGGCTCGCGCAACTGCACCATCTCCGACCAGTACCGCGATGCCATCCTCCGCGTGTATATGGATTTCGTGGAGCAGGAGCAGGACGGCCTGTCATCAAAAATCTTCGACGGCGACGATTTCCGCTACTACAATGTCACCATCGAGCGCCCCCTGCGCCTCCGCAGCCAGTTCAACGCACTCCTGATCGACGAGATGCTCTTCGACAGCTCCGACCTCGACATGAGCCGCTGGCTCTACCAGACCTATGGCAGCCGTGTCTTCTCTGGTCTCGAAAGCGAGGTGCCTGCCATCAAGGAATATCTGAACGAGAACGAGATAAAGATGACCGACAAGAAGCTGACCAAGCTCATCTCCCCCAAGGCCTGGGACGACCGCCGCACCCTCCAGAATGCCGCTAAGGCACTCATGAAGGCCATCGGCACCGAGGTGTTTATGGACTACAATATCTTCATCGAAAAAGTCACCGCCACCGCCAAGACACTGAAACTCGATGTCAAGGGCACCGCCCTCAACGCCATAGCCCGCGCCATGTCGGTCACCGACCCCGAGGCCGCCCCCGTGATCAAGAAGGAGCACAAGCCCAGCAGCAAGGATATTGAGGCCCTGCAATCCACCTACGGCATCGCCACCGAGGTGCTGGCCGACTACGGCTACACCAAGCAGGGCAAGACCTTTGTGGAATACGAGACCGACAGCGACCTCCGCGACAGCGAGAAGATACCCGTCAAGGAAGACATCTACGCCTATTTCCAGCGCGAGGTGCGGCCATACGTTTCCGATGCATGGATCAACCTGCCGCCCACCAAGATAGGCTGCGAGATATCGTTCAACAAGTACTTCTACAAGCCCGTGCCCCTCCGCACCCTGGAGGAGAACGAGGCCGACATCCGCGCCCTCGACGAGCAGAGCCAAGGATTTATCAAGTCATTGTTTGATTAAAACTAAAAAATAGACTATGTCCAATCAATATATAATACCATCTCTTCCATTAGACTACGAATTAGAGACCAAACCGATATTGAAACAATTGGCTCGGTCCCATCAAAAACTAGCAGAGTTAAAAGGGTTGTCAAGGTCCATCCCATTACTATATTAACACAAAATTAATGGATTTGTTCTTGAATAGAGATTGGATAGATGCCAAATGACCTGCCGAAAAAACCAGTTTTTTTATGTATACTGGGTTTTATATGCCGAAAAAAATGAGATTTTTCGGCACGTTGCAAGCGACATACCGAAAAAAGTGTATTTTTTAGGCATGTTAAGAACAACAATATCTAGGCAATAATAAACTATGAATAATAATGTATGCATAAACGATGGAGTGCCTTCTGTGTTAGATGAATTGAGAATCAAGTTTTTTTCAAGTCACTCTTTGAATTATTATAACCACATACCCTTAGCCGAAGTCCTATGAATGATACGCAGAAAATATCGATACGATTCTACAACGACCACGAGGTGAGGGCCGTGTGGGACGAGGTTGTTGGGCAATGGTACTTCTCTGTCCTCGACATTATCGGTGCCATCAACCAGCAGGACGACTATACCAAGACTCGCAACTACTGGAAGTATCTGAAGACCAAACTGAAGAAAGAAAATAGCGAGTTGGTTAGCGCCACTAACCAACTGAAACTCCTTGCCAGGGATGGAAAGAAATACACAACCGATGTGCTTGATGCCGCAGGTGTTACCGCCCTTGCCAAGGCCATACCCAATCAAAAGGCCGTAGAATTTCTCGACTGGTTCACCTACAGCGACAACACCATCGATGGCAAGAGCAAGAAGAAAGCCTACGAGCTGTGGGAAAGTCATCTGGTAGCGGATAAAGACGTGGGTAGCGTAAAAAGCCTACAGCAGATACATGCCTATCTCTTTGGCGGACTATATGATTTTGCCGGTAAGATACGCACAAAGACCATCGCAAAAGGCAACACGCTGTTTTGCCTTGCAGAATACCTACACGACAATCTGGCAACCATAGAAAAAATGCCAGAAAACACCTTTGAGGCGATAGTGGACAAATATGTGGAGATGAACGTGGCGCACCCATTCATGGAGGGCAACGGTCGTAGCACCCGCATCTGGCTGGACATGATATTCAAGAAGCGGCTATCGAAGTGCGTGGACTGGAGCAAGATAGACAAAACCGAATATTTGGATGCCATGATAGAGAGCCACATCAATAGTGCGCATATCAAGCAGTTGCTCAATGGCGCATTGACTGATGACATCAACAGTCGCGAGATGTTTATGAAAGGTATCGACTATTCTTATTACTACGAACAGGAGGACTAACGCCATGAAACATACCTATAGCACCCCC
>JAKSMQ010000036.1 GCA_024400565.1 Bacteroidales bacterium | reverse complement strand
TTTTGTGAGAGATGTAAAAAAAGTTATTCCTAATTAGAGTCAAAAAGTAACCAAAAGTAACGCTTGACGGTGAATTTTATTTATTTTTTTTTTAACTAATCAGAGGGTGTTGTATGTTTTGGATGTGGGGTACGGTTTTGGGTGGCAAATGTCATTCATAAATGGTGAATGAAAGAGTGTTATGTTTGAAAGTGCAAAGATACACATTATTTGGAATTTATGAATATTTTTTTGAAAAAATGTTTGAGAAATGTTTGGAACGGGGTATGGAGGTGGAGTTCTTTAGGGTTGAGGTCTTTTCGAGGACTATTCTTTTTCATTACTCTAACTAAGGTTAATGGGCTTATAGTCACAATGTAGGGCGGGGTGTTAAGATTTTGTTGATTTTTTTGTTGTGATGAAGGGTGGATATTCCAATTTTTCTTTGTATCTTTGCAGTGAATTATGTTTGCATGGCAAACGCCTTAATCCTCTATAAATAATACGATATGACTCAGTTTACCCATCTCCATGTCCACTCGCATTTCTCCATCCTCGATGGTATGTCGAAGATTCCCGACCTGATTAAGAAATGCAAGAAATACGGTATGTATTCCATGGCACTCACCGACCATGGAAATATGTTTGGTATCAAGGAGTTGGTGGACAATGTGGCCAAAGAAAACGGCAAGGTGAAAGATGCCATCAAGGAGCAGCAGGCCATTCTCGACAACGATGGCGCTACACCCGAAGAGAAGCAGCAGGCTGAGGCAAAGATAGAGGACCTCAAAGCAACTATCTTCAAGCCTATCATCGGTACGGAGGCCTATTGCTCGAGAGAGGGCCGAAAGACACGTGTGACCGGCGACAGAGGCTATCATCTCATTCTCCTGGCAAAAAACAAGCAGGGCTACAAGAGTCTGTGCAAGCTGGCTTCTATTGCCTATACCGAGGGCAACTACTATCACCCCCGTATCGACCACGAGTTGCTCGAACAGTATCACGAAGGTGTAATCTGCTGCTCGGCCTGTCTGGGAGGAGAGATTCCTCAGAAGATTATGGCTGGCGACCTGGAGGGGGCTGAACAGAGCGTACTGTGGTTCAAGAATCTTTTTGGCGACGATTTCTATCTAGAGATTCAGCGCCACAAGACAGACAAACCCAACGCAGCCTACGATACCTACGAGAAGCAGGAACCTGTCAATCAGGTTATCATTCAGCTGGCTCGCAAGCACAATGTGAAACTTGTGGCTACCAACGATGTCCATTTTGTAGATGAGGAACACGGAGAGGCTCACGACCGACTGATCTGTCTCAGCACAGGCAAGGACTTTGCCGATCCCTCCCGTATGCATTACACCAAGCAGGAGTGGCTCAAGAGTCCTGAAGAGATGGCGGCTATCTTCTCCGATGTTCCCGAAGCGTTGGAAAATACGATGGAGGTCGCCGACAAGGTTGAGGTATACAGCATCGACAGCGACCCCATTATGCCCGTCTTCGACATTCCCGAGAGCTTTGGCAGCGAAGAGGAGTATCGCAGTCGCATCACCGAGAAAGAACTCTTCGACGAGTTTACCCAGAACGAGAAGCACGAGGTGGTGATGAGCCAGGAGGCTGCCGAGAAGAAGATAAAGAAGCTGGGCGGCTACAACAAGCTCTACCGCATCAAGTTTGAGGCTGACTATCTTGAGCAGCTGGTGTGGTCGGGCGCTCACAAGCGCTATGGCGAGGAGTTGACCGACGAGCAGACCGAGCGTATTGTCTTCGAGTTGCATACCATCAAGACAATGGGTTTCCCTGGATACTTCCTCATCGTGAGCGACTATATCCGTGCCGCTCGCGAGGAGCTGGGCGTCAGCGTAGGCCCTGGCCGTGGTTCGGCAGCAGGTAGCGTGGTGGCCTATTGCCTGTGGATCACCGACGTGGATCCCCTCAAGTACGACCTCCTGTTCGAGCGTTTCCTCAACCCAGACCGTATCTCGCTGCCAGATATCGACGTCGACTTCGACGATGCAGGCCGCGGACGTGTGCTCGATTGGATTACAGAGAAATATGGCAAGGAGAAGGTTGCTCATATCATCACCTATGGCACCATGGCCACCAAGTCGAGTGTGGCCGACGTGTCGCGTGTGCAGAAGATTCCCCTCCCCACTGTCAACCAGATAAAGAGTTGGATTCCCGAGAAGGACTTCCCCGACAACATAGTGGACGAGAATGGCAAGAAGTTTGAGAAGCTTCCCAAGGTGAACCTCAAGAACTGTTGCAAGTATGTGCCCGAGATTAAGGCCATTATGGATGGCGACAACGAGGAACTGAAGCAGGTGCTCACCTATGCCTCGGAGCTGGAGGACACCAACCGCCAGATAGGTATCCACGCCTGTGGTGTCATCATTGGTGCCGACGACCTCACCAAGTTCGCCCCCGTGTGTACCATCAAGGATAAGGAGACCAACCAGGATGTGCTGGTGACCCAATACGACGGCCATGTGGTGGAGAATGTGGGTCTTATCAAGATGGACTTCCTTGGGCTCAAGACCCTCACCCTCATCAAGGACGCTCTCGCCAACATCAAGAAATCGACGGGCGAGGAGATCGACATAGACCATATCCCCATTGACGACGAACTTACTTATAAGCTTTATAGCGAGGGCGCTACCATCGGAACCTTCCAGTTTGAGAGTCCGGGAATGCAGAAATATCTCCGCGAACTTCAGCCCACCAAGTTTGAGGATATCATCGCTATGAATGCCCTCTACCGTCCGGGTCCTATGCAATACATACCCGATTTTATTGATCGTAAGCACGGCCGTAAGCCTATCGAGTATGATATTCCCGAGATGGAGAAATACCTCAAGGATACCTATGGCATTACCGTTTATCAGGAGCAGGTCATGCTTTTGAGTCGCCAGCTAGCCAGCTTTACCCGTGGCGAGAGCGATACCCTTCGAAAGGCTATGGGTAAGAAGCAGATTGCCAAGATGAACGAACTGGAGGGATTCTTTATGGAACGCGGCCAGAAGAATGGTCACGACCCCAAGATTCTGAAGAAGATTTGGGAAGACTGGAAGCAATTTGCCTCCTATGCTTTCAACAAATCGCATGCAACATGTTACTCGTGGGTGGCCTATCAGACCGCTTATCTCAAGGCTCATTATCCTGCAGAATATATGTCGGCCGTTCTTACCAACAACCTTTCGGACAATGCCAAGGTAACATTCTACATGGAAGAGTGCCGGCGCATGAAGTTGTCTATTCTTCTGCCCGATGTCAATGAGTCGGATATGAACTTTATGGTAAACGACAAGGGCGAGATCCGTTTCGGACTGGCGGCTATCAAAGGCATGGGCGAGGCTGCGTCGAGTTCTATTATTGCCGAAAGGGAGAAGAATGGTCCCTACAAGGATATCTTCGACCTCCTCGACCGGGTAGATCTTCATTCCATCAACCGCAAGAACCTTGAGGTTCTGGCCAAATCGGGCGCTTTGGATTCTTTCAATAATGTGCATCGTGCCCAGTATGTGCAGACAGATCCTTCGGGTGTAATGGTGGCAGAGAAACTGCTGCGATGGGCATCGCGAAAGCAGGAGGCTGCAAATGCTTCGCAGATGAGCATTTTTGATATGGGAGACGCCGAGATGCAAGAGTCGGATCATCCCGAGATTCCCAAGTGTGAGAAATGGAGCAACGTAGAGCGTTGCCACTACGAGAAGGAGTCTATCGGATTCTATCTGAGCGGACATCCTCTCGATGACTACAAGTGGGAGATGAAAAAATTTGTCAATACCAATGTGTCAGAGTTGAATGAGCCTGAGAAGCTGCTCAACAAGAAGCCGTTGCGTATGGGAGGCGTTATTTCCTCCACCTCCAGTGGTACTACTAAGATGGGTGATCCGACTGGCTCGATAGTGGTTGAGGATTACGAGGGTAGCTACGAGTTCAGATTCTACAGGGAGGATTATGCGAAGTATGCCAATTTTATAAGGGAAGGCACGGGCTGGTTTGTATACATTGTAGGCGAAGTGGTTCAGAAAATGTACCGTAACCAGGAAACCAAAGCAATGGTTCCTGCCGGTACGCCTCGTTTCCGAGTGCAGAATATGATGCTCCTAAGCGGGGTGCTTGACAAATATACAAGTTGCATCGCCTTTTCGCTCGATTTGAAAGATGTGACACGCGAAATGTCAGACCAGTTGGCAAAGATAGCCAAACAGCATAAAGGTAATATACCTGTTCAGATTACCGTGATAGATAGCGCAAGTATGATGAATATCAGAATGAACTCGCGCGAGCTGAAAGTTGACCCCAAAGGTTTTATCGATGCTATATCCGAATTGCCTCAGGTAAGAGACATCCGTCCCAAGACAAAAGAATAATAAATGACTGAAAAGAATCTCTATACAGCAGTTCCTGTCGAGCGTTCAGCGCTCTCTATCTCTCATCAGGAGGGATTGTTGCTTGTGGGCTCTTGCTTTACCGAAAACATAGGCAACCGGTTACGGGATTTTGGATTCAGGGTGCTGATAAATCCTTTTGGAGTTCTATATAATCCACTATCTATAGCTGAAAGTTTGCGCCTTTGCTGTCGGGGTATTGCTGTCAAGGAGGAGGATCTGTTCTATCATAACGGATTGTGGCATTCGTGGAAACATCATGGAAGTTTCTCTCATCAGGAGAAGGATAAGTGCCTCAAACAATGTAACGAAAGGATAGAGGAGGCGTATCAGTTTATGCGGCAACCATATACTACGCTGATTACTTTGGGTACGGCTTATACCTATTTCCATAATGACAGCCCCGTTGCCAATTGCCATAAGGTGCCGGCATCATGTTTTGAGAAATGTTTGTTAAATCAGAATCAGATAGTAGATTCATTCCAGGATATTGGCCTGGAGAAAACCATCTTTACCATTAGTCCCATTCGACATTGGGCCGACGGAGCTCATGGAAATCAGTTAAGTAAGTCGACCTTGATGCTGGCAGTCGAGGAATTGAGGAAACGCAGAGGTGTGCTCTATTTTCCCAGTTATGAGATCGTAATGGACGAACTTCGGGATTATCGTTTCTACGAGCAGGATATGCTTCATCCGTCATCTCTGGCTGTAGATATTATCTGGGAGCGTTTTCAGCAAGCCTTTATGGATAAGGAAACGATAACTTTGGGCGAAAAATTCCACTCCTTGCATACTATGGAAGCTCATAGGCCGTTATTTCCTGAAAGCGAGGCCTATCAGCGGCACCTTAAGAAAATAGAACAATTACGAAAAGAACTTAACATACAATAACACTCATGAAAAAGAATATTGCCCTTGTTATGGGCGGTTTTAGCGGCGAACACGACATCTCAATCAATAGCGGTTGTCAGGTCTACGAAGCTCTCGATAAGAATAAATATAATGTATATAAGATAGTTATCGACCGCGGAGGTTGGTATCAGCTACGCGAAGACGGCAGCCATTTGCCCGTCGACAAGAACGATTTCTCTATCAATGGAACTCGTTTCGACCTGGCATTCATCATTATTCATGGCAATCCTGGTGAGAATGGAAAACTCCAGGGATATTTTGATATGATAGGTCTTCCCTATACTACCTGTGGATTCTATACTTCTGCTCTCACCTTCAATAAAGGCTATTGCAACCCCGTTGTAGCCAGTTTCGATGTAGTAAAAGTGGCAAAGAGCAAGCTTCTCTACGGAGACCGTCCTGTTGATATTGATGCGCTTCTGGAAGAATTGTCTCTCCCTCTTTTCGTCAAACCAGCTTCTGGTGGCAGTAGCGTAGCTACTACTAAGGTAAAGACCCGCGAGGAACTAATGCCAGCCATTAAGGAAGCCCTAGGTGAGGATAGTCAGGTATTGGTAGAAGAATTTATCAAAGGACGTGAGTTCGACTGTGGTGTGATGCGTACCAAGACAGAAAAACTAGTATTTCCTGTTACCGAAATTATTCCCAAGGGTGGTCACGAGTTCTTTGACTACGAGGCCAAATACAATGGTTTCTCCGACGAGGTAACCCCTGCTGAAGTAGATAAAGAAGTCAGCGACGAGATACAACACGTGACATCGCTTCTCTACGATTTGCTCGACTGCAAGGGCGTAGTTCGTTTCGATTTTATCTACGATACCGACAAGCGACAACTTTACTTCCTCGAGGTAAATACTATTCCTGGCCAGAGTGCTGAGAGTATTGTCCCCAAGGAGGCACGAGCAATGGGTATTTCTACCGCTCAGCTCTACGATATGATTATAGAATCAAGCCTATAATATATCCAAACAAAGAATAATAACAGAAGCGATCTCGTATTAATCGAGATCGCTTTATCTATCCTACGGACATCTATGTGCTACCAATTCTCTTTTACTTGCTTTTGTATTGCGCAAATTCTGTCCTAAAGTAACGTTTGCGAATTGCCCATTCGTAGACAAGCCAAAGAATGAGGTATCCCCAAGAGAATGTTTCGTAGATGAGTTCCCAAGGATGGGGGAGTGTGAAGAACAATTTGACTATGCTGCCAATGATGTCAACAACAAATAGGGCATCCCAAACTTTCTCTCGATCGCCAAAAGTTAGTATGTTTTTTACGTTACAATCTATTTTGACGTGTTGGATTGAAGAAAACCATTTTATGAGACTTTGTATGCGTATGTCGTATTCTCCGGCAGGTAGCTCTATCTTGACATTGTCGGCTTGCATCTGACCTAAAAACTGGTTGTTGATAAAGATTAGATGGGGAATGCGAGGCATCAGTTTGCTTCTTTTCTGTTGAATTTCCAGTATGGGCATCTATGAGAGATGTTATTATGGGGGGATTCTGTCTTTCTTGGTAGATAGTTGGGGACGATGAAATAGGAGAGGGCTTGGCTAAAGAAAGGGAAGTCCCTTGAATAGGACTTCCCTTTGGGATTATTGACGTTAGGAGAATGATTATTCTTCTTCTGCAGCCTGCTCTTCGTAAGCCTTGAGGAGAGCCTGCTGTACGTCGGTGGGAACCTGCTGGTACTCAGCATAGGTCATGGAGAATGTACCACGGCCAGAGGTAAGAGAGCTGAGTGCGGTGCAGTAACGGTTCATTTCAGCGAGAGGAGCTTTAGCGCGGAGGGTGGTGTACTGACCCTCAGCATCCATACCCATTACGATAGCGCGACGGCCCTGGAGGTCGGTCATAACGCCACCCATAGCGTCGGTAGGAACGGTAACGGCTACATCGTAGATAGGCTCCATAATCTTAGGATTGGCGGTGCGGAATGCCTCGCGGAAAGCGGTACGGCCTGCAATCTTAAATGCGGTCTCGTTGGAATCAACGGGGTGCATCTTACCATCGAAGATGTTTACAACGATATCACGTGCGTAAGAACCGGTGAGAGGCCCCTGTTCCATCTTCTCCATGATACCCTTGAGGATAGCAGGCATAAAGCGTGCGTCGATGGAACCACCAACGATACAGTTGTTGAAGATGAGCTTTCCGCCCCAATCCATTTCGTAGGTCTGGGTGTCGCGGATGGGGTACTTGGTCTGATTGGGCATACCGTCGAAGTAGGGCTCTACGAGCATGTGAACCTCACCGAACTGACCGCTACCACCAGACTGTTTCTTGTGGCGGTACATAGCCTCTGCCTGCTTGGTGATGGTCTCACGATAGGGAACCTTAGGATCGAAGAAGTTTACTTCGAGTTTGTAGACATTCTGAAGATACCACTTGATGGTGTTGAGGTGAAGTTCACCCTGGCATCCGAGAATGGTCTGACGGAGCTCGCGGCTGTTCTCAACGGTAATGCTCTTGTCGGCAGCAGCAAGTTCGTTCATTGCTACACCTACCTTCTCATCATCGTTGCTGTTAGCAGCCTTGTAAGCTACGGTGTGGATAGGAACGGGGAATTCGATAGCGGGAACCTGGTCGTCAGAGTTCTTGGGGGTAGTGAGGGTGTGGTTGGTCTTAACATCCTTCAGTTTGATAGTGGTGATGATGTCACCTGCACAAACTTTCTCTACCTGCTGACGGTTTTTACCTGCGCAAACGAGTAGCTGACCGATACGCTCTTTGCCCTGGTTAACAGAGTTGATAACGTCCATAGCGCTGGTGAGTTCGCCATCGTATACTTTAAGGTGGCAGAGTTCTCCGAGGTGCTGGTCTTTAGCAACCTTCCAGGCGAATGCGATTGCGGGGTTAGCGCTGTCGCACTTCATTTCCTTACCGGCAACGGTCTTCTTGAATGCGGGAGTGTCACAAGGAGCAGCTACGTTGTCGTTTACAAATTCCATAAGACGAGCAACACCCATGTTCTCCTTAGCAGCGGTACACATTACGGGGAAGAGGTCGCGCTTCATAAGAGCGAGTTTGAGAGCCTTGGTGAGGTCTTCGTGGCTGAGGTCGCCATCTTCGAAGAATTTCTCCATGAGAGCATCGTCAGCAGCAGCAGCTTCTTCTACGAGAGCCATGCGCATTTCTTCTGCCTTGTCAGCATATTCAGCGGGGATGTCGTTCATCTCAACTTTGTCGCCCTTGAAGGTAAGCTGCTTGTTGAGTACGATATCGATTACGCTATTGAAGCCGAGACCCTGGTTGCAGGGGAACTGGAGAACGGTTACCTTGTTGCCAAAGTATTCCTTGAGCTGAGCTACAGCCTCGTCAAAGTTAGCCTTTTCAGCGTCGAGGTGGTTAACGGTGAAGATCATGGGAGTGTTGAGCTTGTTGCCATAACGCCAAGCAATCTCAGTACCAACTTCGATACCAGCCTGTGCATTTACCACAACAACAGCAGCCTCAACTACATTGAAAGCAGCTACAAGTTCGCCCTGGAAATCTGCGAAACCAGGAACGTCGAGTACGTTGATTTTCTTGCCACCAAACTCGGCATATACGAGGGAGGTGCTAACGGAGTTCTTGCGGTCGATTTCGATGTCGCGATAGTCGGAAAGAGTGTTCTTGTCGTCTACGGAGCCACGGCGATTGATAACGCCACCGTTGAAAGCAATAGCTTCGGCCATGGTGGTCTTACCCGATTTAGCACCACCTACGAGGGCGATGTTGCGGATGTCAGAGGTCTGGTAAATTTTCATTGTTTATAGTATATTATATTTTTATTTCACTTATTATATAGGGTGTCTAACTTTGTTTTCGACCAATAGTGGGTAGTGCCACAGGGTGGATTACCTTTTATCAATCAAAATATTAAAGCAAAATTAGACGGCTTTTGCCCTATATTATGAGAAAGCAAATATACGATTATTTTTGGAATTATCGCTGTTTTATACAAAAATAATTTGTCTTTCTTGAATGGGATAATCATGCCCACGCTATTCTGATAAAGATAATCTAAATGCAGAATCAACCTGAAGGAGACCGTCATCGAGTAATTCCTGTATGCATGTGGCAATATCATCTTGCTTCATCGGGTCGATGATTCCTGACAATTCCTTGATGGTAAGCGGCTGTTTTTTCAACTCTTCAATTATTCTTTCTCTCAAGGAACTCTTTTTAGGACTAGTCTTTGAAGTGTTGCCGTTGTGTGTCAGGCAGACATCGCAGATATGACACTTTTCTTCAAGTCTTTCTCCGAAATAGGCACAAAGTAGCTGGCTTCTGCAAGTGGTTGTATCATTGACGAATGCCAACATCTGGTCGCGTCGTTTGATTGCCGTCTCTTTCAGTTGGGCGTAGTTCTGCTGGCTGATGTAAAGACTATTGGTGTCAATCCTCGGTTGTAGGAAAATTATCTGTGGCTTGTTGGCTTTTTTCTTGTAACTCAGTATGCCTTGTTTGTCGAGTTTTGACAAAGCGTCTTCAACTTTTGCTGCGGTAGTTTGGCAACGGCGGGCTATTTCGTTTTCGGAAATTGTGGTAAAGTCGGTAAAGATGCCTCCATATAGCCTCAGCATAGTCGTTATCATATCTCCATAACGGCTGCTCTCAACCTGGAATCTGTATAGCTCTTCTTTGCTTATAGGGGCGTATACCTCAGAGTGAGTCTCGTTTCTTTGTGGAAGTTCTATGAGCCCTTCACGCTCGAGGAATCGGGTAGCATTGAAAACCAATAGTGGCGAGAGCTGATAGCTGTCGCACAATCTCTCCATATCAAAGTCGTAGCGTTGATTGGCCCCTGAGCCTACTGGAATCTGATAGTAATTACAGATGGCTTTGTATACGTTGCGTATCTGGTTGAGAGGAGGAAATTGCTGTTCTACATGTTCAACCAGACGTTGCCGGTCGGACTCTTCATACAGCAGAATAGCGTAGGCTTTCTGTCCATCACGACCAGCTCGCCCTGCTTCCTGGAAATAGGCTTCGGGAAAGGCCGGAATATCGAGATGTATTACCAGTCGCACGTCAGGCTTGTCAATACCCATACCAAAAGCGTTGGTGGCAACCATTATGCATCGGTTACTCTTCGTCCACACGGCCTGTTTTGTGTCGCGTTCTTTTTGTGACATTCCTGCATGATAGGCTTCGGCAGGGATGCCGTTGTTGTTAAGAAGCTGAGCTATCTCCTGAGTGCGTCTCCGGTTGCGTACATAGATAATTGCACTTCCATTTACTGTCTTGAGGATGTGTATTAGACGACTTCGCTTGTCTTCATCCCGGATAGCCATATAGGCAAGATTTTTGCGGAAGAAGGATTGACGAAATATGTTCTTTTCCCTAAAACGAAGGCATCCGCAGATGTCCTCCACTACTTCTGGCGTAGCTGTAGCTGTGAGCGCTATGATTGGCACTTGGGGATGAAATTCTCTTACAATATCAATCTCAAGATAGGAGGGCCTGAAATCATAACCCCATTGCGAGATACAATGTGCTTCATCAACGGCAAGCATCGACAGTTTCATATTTCGCAGATGGTCCACAAAGGTTCTACTTTTGAGTCTCTCGGGAGAAATATAAAGAATCTTTGTGTCACCATATTGACATTGGTTCAGCACCTGTTCTATCTGCGTGTGATGCATGTCAGATGTAAGATAGGCGGCCTTGATATGTCGGTGCGTCAACTGGTTTACTTGGTCCTTCATCAGGGCTACCAGAGGTGAAACAACTAAGCAAACACCCTCCTTCATCAAAGCCGGTACTTGAAAACAGATGGATTTTCCTCCTCCTGTAGGCAATAGAGCCAGAGTATCTTTGCCAGACAGTACCGATTGAATGATATCTTCTTGCAAAGGTCTGAAGGAGTCGTAGCCCCAATATTGTTTTAATATCTCTTTAGGTGAGGGCATTATAGCGTTATTTATGAAGTCTTGCTTTGGGTTAAGAAAGCCCCACGCTTCGTTTGCGAGGGGCTTTTGATTATGCTATATAAGATTAGTTGACAACTTATTGTAGCAACAGGAATGTTCCTCTTCGGGTTACGATGTCTGTAGTACCGGGACGGCGGTAGGTGCTTACGTAAACATAAGTTCCCTGGTCGCAGTAGCGTTCCTTGTACTTGCCGTTCCATTCAAAGTTCTGATCGGTAGAATAGAATACCAATGCGCCGCGGCGGTCGTAGATATAGATGCTGAAGTGTTCGAGAGTATTCTTAGTGTAAAGTTTGAATGTGCGGTTGGTGCTGAGGGTAGGAGTGAAAGCCTCTGGGAACCATACAGCAAAGAGGTTGATGGGTACATAGAAACCTGTGTCGCTGGAGCAGTTGAGTTCGTTGTAGCTGGTGAGCGTGATATATACACTGTCTTCAGTAAGTTTGGTGAAAGTGTATTTCAATTGGCGTTCGGTGCTGGTGTTTCCGTCGCCAAGATCCCAGAGTGAGCGGACACCATAGAGAGATACATCGCGGAATGTTACCGTAGGCTCTTCAGAGTCGATGAAATAGGGTGACATCTCAAATGCGATCTGAGGATAGTGGTATACCTGAATCGTCTGGGTTTGAGGATCGGCGCTGCATCCGTTGGAACCATGTCCGACCATAGTGTAGGTAGTAGTCTCATGGGGAGTTACCCAGATGGTATCGCCGATGGCGGATGTAACTATGCTGGCATCGTGGGGATTGCCTTCCCAGGTGTAGGATGCTGCCTTTACACCATAGAGCTGGATGGTTTCTCCTTCGCAGATCTGGGTGACAGGGGCTTCAATTCTGGGGTGTACCATTGTAATGGTGAGACTATCCCATGCAATACAATTGTTGTTGGTAGCAACCATTACGTAATATGTCTTGTCGGTAGTGGGGCGTTCCTGCATGGTAGGACCGGTCTGGAAGCAGGATGTGCTATCCATACGGGTACACCATTTGTAGCGGTTTACATAAGGTACGTCAGCCTGTACCTGTACTTGTGAGAGCTGACCTTCGCATACGATTATGTCGCCGGTAACGGTCAGTTGTGGATATTGTTCAACGCGAACGGGGAAGTCCTTTGAGTTCCAGCAGTAGATTTTTTCAGGAATACCATCAGCATTGGTGTCTTTCATAAAGTACTGGCTGGGAATGTAGGTGCTGAGAGTCACGGTAGAAGTCTCGTTGAAGGTAAACTCTGTGTGCTGACCGAAAGAGAAGTAGGTGGAGTCTACATTCTGGTGGTCGAAGATATGCCATTTGGAATTGTTGGCACCCTGTGCACGATAGGTCTGTCCGTCAACAGTCTGCTCTGTTGTGTTGGTAAGAAGTATGGTGTCACCGGCACAAAGCACAGAATCATAAGCCATAGTGATTTCAGGACGCTCCATAGAACGGATACGGAATGTCTTTTCGTTCCAGCAAGTGCGGTTGCCGTCACCATCAACCTGATAGGAGTTAACGCGCAGTTTTACGCGATGAGCACCAGGTTGAGCATAAGTATAGTTTGCAGTCTTTCCTGTAACGGTAGCAAGAGGAGTTTCACCTGTTACAGGGGCAGAAGCATCGTAGAAGGTCCATGTAGTTACGGTTGAGTCAATCTCATCGAGATCCTGGTCTGCCTTGAACTGGGAGTAGCTGATATCGCGGAGGGTAATCTCGCCGTCGCAGCCAATGTTTACAGTATCGATAGCGACGGTAGGTTTGGTATTACCTACGTTTACGCTAACGCATGATTTTACGGTCTTGGAGGGTGCATTCTGGTTCATAAGAGACTCCATACGACACATAATTGTTGTCTGAGGAAGGGAAGTTTGAATGGGACCGCTATTTACGAGGAAGGCAGATGCGTCGACATTGTATATAGAGTCGGTTGCACCGGGAATAAGGGTGTAGTTGGCGGGGTCTTCTGCCTGAACGCGGTCGGTGATGACACCCGTTCTACTCTTGTACCATTGGTAGCTGAGCATTCCCTTGGGAGCTCTAAGAACAGTAACGTCGTCAGATGCGCCTGCTGCACATCCGTTAGAGGTAAGCTGCATAGGCTCGCAGTCTCCGGCAATATAGCAGTATGCATAGTGAGCGGTCATAGAGCAGTCGCCTGCTGCAATGGTGATGCGGATGGTCTGGTAGAGGTACTGATAGAGTGAAATCATTACCTTGTTCCAAGGCAGGTATACGTTTTCGCCATAGGTGGCACCAGTCTGTGTACCTGTAGAACCACGGTAGAAACCTGTGGAGGTAATATCTCCGTTGCTGCCTTCGGGGGAAGGTTTGATAAAGCAGAGGGTATCGCCACCGATACGCTGCCACTGGTTTGTCATAGGATTCCTCTTTTCAACGATGAGGGCAAACTCGGGATTCTGTGCGGCATTATGCTGTCCGTTCTGGAGGGAAATAGCATAGTAGAGCGTTACAAGTGCATTGCCAGGCTGTACCTCAAACTGGTAGCGCAATGCCTCTGCCTCACCATTGCCGCAGAAGTTACCCAGACGAACTGCCGAAGTAAAGTTCTGGAGCAGGTTTCCCTGTGCGTCAGTAGGAGTATAAGTGAGTCGGTTTCCTGTTGCGGCATCAGTTCCACGGCCTTTGATGACAAATCGTTTCTGGTAGTCACTCTGGCCACTAATATCTACAGAAGATGAAGGTGGGGTACAGGAGGATGAACTGGACTGGGATGCGAGCTGTGCAGCTGTAATAACGGTTGTGGTGGAAGAAATCCAAGGCACACCTGCCGTACAGGTTGATGCTGTAGCAGGTTTGGAACCTATAAGACCTTCCCATTGGGTGTTACCCTGTCCACCCGAGAAAGTGAAGTTGAGGGGGTTGTGCCATCCTGTACACCAGGTGTTGGGATCGTAGTCTACCTGCGCGTTGCCGGAAGCAACAAAGGCTACCAGAGCGAGGATAATTGAGAGAAGATGTTTCTTCATATATATTATTGTATTAATATATCCTTATTATGGTTGGTTAGCGAATCAGCATTACTGTGCCCTTCTGGAATATGAGTCGTTCCACACCGGGACGTCGGTAGGTGGCAATATAGACGTATGCGCCTTGCATGCAGTCCTGTCCTTTGTAGGTTCCGTCCCATTCCTCTGCGGGATCGGTGGAGTGGAATACCAGGGCTCCTCCACGATTGTATATGTTGAGTTCGTAGTCTACGAGTTCATTGTTGGTGAAGGCGCGGAATACGTTGTTGTCATCCATTCGGGGAGTAAAGGCGTTGGGATACCATACGGTGAATATTCCTACAGGGATGTAAAATGCGGTGTCGCGATAGCAACCAAGGGGGTTAGCAGTACGGAGCGTGATGAGGATGGAATCCTGGCTGAGGTCGGTAAAGGTGTATACTACCGATCGTGTTGTCGAGGAATTGCCGTCGCCAAAAGTCCAGAGAGACTGTGTGGCATATCTGGAGGTGTCGCTGAACTGTACAGAGGGATTGTCGCTATCGATATAGTCGGGGGTGAGACGAATACCGATGATGGGGTAGGGGTGAACCACAATCTTCTGGCTCATAGGAGAGGTGGTGCAGTCGCCTGCGCCATGACCTACTACGGAGTATACGGTGGTCTGGGAGGGAGTGACTTTGATGGTGTCGGCATGTTCCTGGTTCCACAGGGTAGCGTCAGCATCGCCAAGGTCGGTGCTCCAGGTGTAACCCATAGCACGTCCGCCCCAGAGAATGGCTGTGTCGCCTTCGCAGATTTCAGGTCTGCCGTATTTGGTCCAATAGTCGAGGCTCTGTTTTACAAGTCCGATGGTGATGCTGTCCCATGACTGGCAACCGTTCTGGCTTGTTGCGTGTACGTAATATTTGATATCGCTTGTAGGCATAGATACGTAGATTGGGCTGTTCTGTTGAACCAGCTCGCCGTTGATAGAGCCCTTATACCAGTCAAAGGTGCAGTTGGGCAAGCTTGCCTGTACGCTTACCTCGGAGCGGGAACCGTTGCAGACAACAGTATCGCCGAGAACTTTCAGTTTGGGAGGAGCCTCAACAAAGATGGTACGGGTAGCCATTCCGTCGCAATAGATTCTTTCAACACGACCGTCGCCGTTGGTGTCCATGCTGTAAGGATAATTAACATGGCAGAGGAGTTCTACGGTACAGGTATCATAAAGCTTGAGGGTGACGGAATAGTCACTTCCGTTCTGAACAATGGTGGTGTCGTAGCCGTTGTTGTTGAATACGTGCCACTGGCGCCAGATGGTTCTGTAGTCTTGAGCGTTGGCTCCGATACCGATAGTGTCGTGAGTGTCGTCAAAGAGCGTTACGAGAGAGTCTGCGCAGATAATATCTTTCGAGAAGCGGATGGTAGGAGTCGGAGCCATCAGAGAGCGGATACGGATGTCTTTCTCGCTGAAGCAGGTGCTGTCGGATGCCGAATAGGTACGGATACGTACACAATGGTTACCTTTCTGATTGTAATGATGTGTGGCGGTTGGGCCATGGCCTGTGCCTACAACAATCGAGTTGCGGCCTACGTTGGGGGTGTCGTAGAAGGACCAGTCGGTATGTGTAGCATCAACGCCGGTACCGCCCTGATCGCTGAATGCGGCGCTGGCGTCGCTGAGTGTAATATTGCCGAAGCAGTCCATGATGGTATCAACGCTCACCACGGGTTTTACGTTGTCGAGGTTGGTTCGTACAAACGAGTAAAAGGGTTTTGAAGGATCCAGTGACGAAGTCATGCGGCAAAGTATAGTGGTCTGCATGAATACGGTATCGCGGTTGCTGGGTGAGAAGTAGCTGGAGCGAACGCCGAGCACGTTGGTGTTGGTGCCGGGATCAGTAATCTGGCGGTAATTGTTGATGTCGTTGGCATCATTAACGTCGTCGATACGGCCAATCTGGGAGCAGTACCAGGTGTATCCTGCTAGACCTTCAGGAGCGGTTAGTGTGGTAACGGTATCGGAACCGCCGCTGGCACATCCGCTTCCGTTAAGGGCCATAGGCTGGCAGTCGCCTGAGATGTAACAATAACCATAGTGGCCGCTGGCGGAGCAGTCTCCCATAGAAATCTCTACACGGATTCTCTGTCCGTAGTATTTCATCAGACTGACAGCTACTTTATCCCATTCGCGATAGTAAATAGCGTTGTATCCCGAACCGGTCGAATGCCATCCGTTCTGGTTGAGGGTTACAGAACCTCCGTTGCTGCTGGGGGTACTGGAAACCATATAGCAAAGGGTGTCGGAAATCTGCTGCCAGGTCGAGCCGGTCTGTTTCAGAATACGTATACTGAAAACGGGGTCACCATTAACACCATGGCCAGGGGCTTGTACGACAATGGCATAGTTGATAATGAGAAGACTGTTGTAGGAGTCTACATCCATATCGTAATACAAAGCCTCTGCGTTTGCGTTAATCTGGCAGTTACCGATGCGGATGGAGCTGTTGTAGTTACCAAACGAAGCGGGAGGAACGACAGGAAGGGGAGGATTGTTACCTACCAAGGGGTCGTTTCCATTGGCGTAGTCGCTTGAATGCATGATGCGAAATCTTTTGGAACCATCCACAGTACTTCCACAATCGCTAGCGCCACCGGCATCGGTAGCTGTGGCCAGTCCGGCTGCAGTAACATCGGTCGTAAGGTTAACACCCAATGTTCCGCTACCCATACAGCTGAATGCCTGTGAGGTTTTGATTCCAGTCTTGCCGGAGTACTGGGTGTTGGCATCACCTCCGGTAAGAAGGAAGTTGGAGGGATTGTTCCATCCTGTGCAATGGTCTCTTTGTGCCCAGACATTCATCGAGGCTACCAAAACGAGGAGCAAAAGCGCAATATATTTCTTCATAGCATCTAAATTTTTTTATTCTCAATAGGGTGTTTTTTGCCCTACTATATATAGACGTAAAATGACCCCATTTTGTTGCATAAAAAATGATAATTTTTTTATTTTTCTATATTATTTAACATTTTTTACGCAAAGTGGGTGTTCGAGTGTGCTCGGAGTTGTTTATTTATGATGCTATAGGGTCGTCCTTCTGGCGGACAACAGATTTTCTGTTCTGGTTGTTCTTTGTTATAGAAAAGGGCTCTTCATATATTTGATTTCGAAACAGGGAGCATATTGTCTCCATACAGGGTCGGTAAAAAATGATTTTGGTCGGGATTGTGTCCGGTTATCATCTGCTAGGTATGCACCCTAGGTGGAGGCTATGTGGACTTTATGTGGACTTTATATGGACTATATGTGGACTTTATATGGACTTTATGTGGACTTTATATGGACTCTATATGGACTTTATATGGAATCTACATGGACTTTATGTGGATGCTAAGTGGGAACTGGTGGGAGGTAATGAGGATTCTATTCGGATGCTATGTAGAGGCAAAAAGGAGTCTGGGTTTTGTTTGATGGGTTTTCAAAAGGATAAAATGTGAATGCTGTTTCTAAACGAAACCGGCGAAGCAATCTGCTCCGCCGGTTGGCAATATCTGTCAGTTAGAACTGATTCAAATAGAATTATTTGTCGTCAGCCTGATCAAGTTTTGCATTGAGGTCGCCGAAGAGGTCACCGAGAGTGGTCTTCTCAAGGGTGTCGTTAAGTTTCTTAACGTTGTTCTTCTTAGCAGCGCGCTCTTTCTTTTCACCATCTTCGCTCTTTCCGAGGTCAGCAGCGGTAATTTCGCTGTTTACGCGGGTGTGGGAAACGATGATTTTCTTGTTCTCTTTGCTGAACTCGATAACCTTGAAGTCAAGAGTTTCGTCCATGCGGGCTTTGCTCTTGTCTTCTTTCTCGAGGTGACGCATAGGAGCGAAGCCTTCAACGCCGTAAGGAAGGGTAACGGTTGCACCCTTGTCGTTCATAGCGGTGATGGTGCCCTTGTGTACGGAACCAACGGTGAAGAGGGTTTCGTAAACGTCCCAAGGATTCTCTTCGAGCTGCTTGTGGCCGAGGCTGAGGCGACGGTTTTCAGCATCAACTTCGAGAACGATAACCTCGATCTTGTCACCAATCTTAGTGAACTCTGCGGGGTGTTTGATCTTCTTGCTCCAGCTGAGGTCGCTGATGTGGATGAGACCGTCAACGCCTTCTTCGAGTTCTACGAAGATACCGAAGTTGGTGAAGTTGCGAACGGTAGCAGTATGCTTGCTGCCAACGGGATATTTCTCAGCGATGGAGAGCCAAGGATCGGGCATAAGCTGCTTGATACCGAGACTCATCTTGCGAGCTTCGCGGTCGAGGGTGAGAACTACGCACTCAACTTCCTGATCCTTCTGGAGGAAATCCTGAGCGCTGCGGAGGTGCTGGCTCCAGCTCATCTCGCTAACGTGGATGAGACCTTCTACGCCGGGAACTACCTCTACGAATGCACCGTAGTCAGCGATAACGACTACCTTACCCTTAATGTGGTCGCCTTCCTTGATGTTAGCATCGAGAGCATCCCAGGGGTGAGGAGTGAGCTGTTTGAGACCGAGAGCGATACGACGCTTGGACTCGTCGAAGTCGAGGATAACAACATTGATCTTCTCGTCGAGGTGAACGATCTCTTCGGGATGAGAGATGCGGCCCCAGCTGAGGTCGGTAATGTGGATGAGACCGTCAACGCCACCGAGGTCGATGAATACGCCGTAGGAGGTGATGTTCTTAACGGTTCCTTCAAGTACCTGACCCTTCTCGAGGTGGCTGATAATCTCGGCCTTCTGAGCTTCGATTTCGTCCTCGATAAGAGCTTTGTGAGAAACAACAACGTTCTTATAATCCTGGTTGATTTTAACAACCTTGAATTCCATGTTCTTGTTTACAAATACGTCATAGTCGCGGATGGGCTTAACGTCGATCTGAGAACCGGGGAGGAAAGCCTCGATGTTCTCGAATACGTTAACGATGAGACCACCTTTGGTGCGGCTCTTAACGTAACCAGTAATGATTTCCTGGTTTTCGAATGCCTGGTTAACGCGCTCCCAGGATTCGAGGATGCGAGCTTTCTTGTGGGAGAGGAGGATCTGACCATTTGCGTCCTCTTTGCTCTCTACGAAAACTTTAATTTCGTCGCCTGCCTTGAACTCGGGGTTGTAACGGAGTTCGGAAGCGGGAATAACACCGTCAGATTTGAATCCGATGTTTACTACGGCCTCACGGTCGCTGATGGAAACGATTACGCCATTGATAACATCCTGCTCGGTGAGCTGGTTGAAGGTCTGGTCATAGGCGTTGTCGAGCTGAGTGGGTTCAGCTTTTACAGCTTTCTGTGCTTTGTTGTCGAGTTCGTCCCAGTTGAAATCGGCTAACGGTTGTACGTTCTTATAATCCATTAAATGGGTTGGTTTTTGTTTATTGATCGCTTACTCGATCGGGTTAAACATAGATAACTTCCTAAGGCATACTCCGTTAGTAAGCACGGTGCGCTTAGGATTCAAAATGCAAAGATATAACAATTTTTCGGATTACCAAAATAATTATTATATATTTGTAAATGACTTATATTTCTTTCCCGGAATCTTTTCCTTACGGGCCATAGGGTATTGTATGCCAGCCCTCGGGCAAATCGGATAGTACAGGCCCTCCATGCTGTCTAGAGAGCAAAGCTATTCAATGCCTAAAGACTGGGCGAGTTGAGGCGAAAGGATGAGAAAAGTAGGGCAATACTTTTTCTCAATAGTTGTTTCTTCTTTGAAGGATAGTCGCTTTCAGGTCAGGAACCCATAAAGACGTAGCGGAGTATGTTCTCGCCCATGCGGAAAGCCTTGAGGCGTGTCTCCTGGCTGTCATTATGAACATCCTGGTCTTCCCATCCGTCTCCGAGGTCACATTCCCAGGTCATAAAGCAGACCAGCCGTCCTTCGTATATCAGCCCATAGCCTTTGGGGGGCTTGCCGTCGTGTTCGTGGATTTTAGGAAGACCGTTGGGAAAATTGTATTTCTGGTGATAGATAGGGTGGGAGAAGGGTAACTCAACGAAATCGAGTTCGGGAAAGACTTTCTTCATCTGCGGAACGATGAAGTCTTTCAAACCATAGTTGTCGTCAATCAGAAGGAATCCTCCGGCAATAAGATACTGGCGGAGATTCTGGGCCTCCTGGGAGGAGAATACCACATTTCCGTGACCGGTCAACTCTACAAACGGATAGTTGAAGAGTTCGCTGCTCCCCACATCAACCACGGCATATTGAGGGTCAAGGTTCATCTGCGCATCCTGGTTGCAGAAGGTAATCAGGTTCTTTAATGCTGTAGGGTCGCTATACCAGTCGCCTCCTCCTCCGTAGCGCATGAGGGCGATTTGCGTCTTGGTTTGTCCTATGGCATTAAGGGAGAGGACTATAAGGATGAGAAAAAGTATTCTGCGTATGGTCATCTCGGTTCTATTGGTTGTCAATGATAAAGTTGGCTGCTACGGATGAATACAGAGCGGCGGTCTCGGTGCGCAGGCGGCAGGTGCCCAGGGTTACGGGATGGTATCCTCTGGCCAGCGCTTTTTCAATCTCTCGGGGCGAGAAGTCTCCTTCAGGTCCTATCAGCACCAGGGCATCCTCGTTGCCTTTGTATACCTGGCTCATAGACACCCTCTGGTCTCCTTCGCAATAGCATATCATAGAGGTCCCCGGGTGTTCAATGTCGAGGAAATCTACCATCTTGACAGGTTCGTTGACGATAGGCTTGTAGGCCTTCAGGCTTTGTTTCATAGCGCTTACCACAATCTTGTCCAGACGCTCATTCTTGAGTACCATGCGCTCTGAATGGTCGCAGAGTATAGGAGTAATCTCATCGATACCTATCTCTACGGCTTTTTCTATAAACCACTCCAGTCGGGCTGTGTTCTTGGTGGGGGCGATGGCAATATGGAGCCGTTGTCTGCGTTTGCCGTATTCTTCGGTACGTTCTACCACCTCAACGGCACAGGCTCTTGCATCTGGCGAGAGAATCTGGCATCGGCACAGGGTACCATTGCCGTCGGTAACAAACAGTTCCTCTCCAGCAGTCATTCTTAATACCTTCACACAATGTTTCGACTCCTCGGGCGGAAGAGTGATCATATTCATGTCTATATTGTCAACGACGAAGAAATTCATGGGAAAGGATGTTTGAGATAGAAATAGAGATGGAGCGCACCCCATCTCTATTTCCTGGTATAAGACTGATTATTTAACGATAGTCATTTCGTTGATGAGACGCTTGCAGCCGGCATACTTGTCGATTACCCAGAGCATGTAGCGGGTGTCGAGGCAGATGCAGCGCTGGAGATTCTCTTCAAAGTCGATGTCGCCACTCATAGCTTCACCGTTGCCGTCGAATGCCAGACCGATGAGGTGACCTTCGGCAGAGATAACGGGGCTACCGGAGTTACCGCCGGTAATGTCGTTGTTGGTGATGAAGCAGGTGGGAAGTTCGCCCTTGCTGTTGGCATACTGGCCGAAATCCTGGGCAGCATAGAGCTGTTTCAGACGAGCGGGAACCTCAAATTCGCCGCTGGGCTGTTCCTTCTCAATGATACCCTTCATAGTGGTGTAATGCTTGTAGGATACAGCGTCCTTGGGATCGTAAGCCTTTACGTTACCATAGGTGAGACGGATGGTGCTGTTGGCATCGGGGCTCATAAGTTTCTTGCCCTCGTTGATCTGGAGGATACCGTCGGTAAAGTCTCTGATACCGCGGGTGAGGCCGTCAGCGCTCTCTCTGCTTACCTGGGTAGCAGCGTTGCGATAAGCCATGTAGATCTCCTTGCCGGCAGCGAAGATAGGATCTTTTTCGATAACCTTGGCATTGGGTTTGCCCATGAATTTGCTGAAGTTAGCCTCGGTAGAGAAGATGCTGTTGGCCATGAGGTCGGCAGCATATTTCTTGAAGTTGCCTTTGTACTTCTTGTTGGCATCGATGAGGAACTGGGGGCAGAAGTTGATGTTGATGTTGTTGTATACATACTCGAACATTTCAGCAATGAGTCTCTGCTCGGTAGCGGGGTTGTAGTCTTTGTAGAAGGCAGCCATTTCGGCGCGAACGGCAGCAAGATAGCTGTCCTTCTCGTCCATATTGGTCATGGCAAGAATCTGGTTGATGCTCATACCGGTCTGGAAGGCCTGCCAGGGGAGTTCGGGTCCCTGGAGGAGACCTTCTACGATATACTGCTTGGCGGTCTCAGAAACAGCGCGGTCCTTGTATCCGTTCTCAATCAGAGTGAGAGCCTTGATGTATTTGGGGTCCTTGTTGCGAGCCCACTGCATGTACTCGTGCTCGATGTCCTTCTTGATCTGCATGGTGTTGAGGTTCTCGAGGGCGATATTCTGCTCGTGGCTGTATTTCCAGTAGTTGGAGCAGGAAGCATATTTGCTTGCATATTTAATGCGGGTGGCCTGGCTGGCTGCCATTTCCTCGCGGAGAACGTTAATCTTAACGGTGCGGATTTCGTAGCGGAGTTTGTTGGTAATGTTCATAGTCTCCTCAAGACCGTAGCTGGTGAGGAAGTGGTTGGTAGTTCCGGGGAAACCCATAACCATAGCATAGTCGCCGTCGTTGAGCTCTTTGATGCTGACGGGGAGATGGTGCTTGGGCTGGAGGGGAATATTGGCTTCGCTGTACTCGGCGGGAGTGCCGTCGGGAGCGGTGTAGATACGGAACATGGAGAAGTCACAGGTGTGGCGGGGCCAGCTCCAGTTGTCGGTGTCACCACCGAACTTACCCATGCTTGAGGGAGGAGCACCTACGAGGCGGACATCCTTGTAGATGATGTGAACAAAGAGGAAGTACTGGTTGCCGTTGAACATGGCACGTACGTTGGCATTGTAGAGAGTGCCTGCTACTGCTTTCTCCTCAAGTTCTTTGGAGATCTTGGCAATGGCTTTCTGGCGGTCAGCCTCGGTCATATCGTCGCTGAGGCGGGACTTAACCTGATCGGTTACGTCCTCAACGCGAACGAGGATAGAAGCGGTAAGACCGGGGTTGGGAAGCTCCTGGCTCATCTCATAAGCCCAGAAACCGTCGCGGAGATAGTCGTGTTCAACGGTGGAGTGCTCCTGAATCTTGCCGTATCCACAATGGTGGTTGGTGGTCATAAGACCCTGGTCGCTGATGATTTCACCGGTGCAGAAGTGCCAGAAAGGCTGACCTTCGTTACCAAGACCTACGATAGCATCCTTGATACAGTTCTGGTTGATGCTGTAGATGTCTTCGGGGGTGAGTTTGAAACCTGCTTTCTGCATGTCGGCATAGTTCTTACCGATGAGGTTGAGAAGCCACATGCCTTCGTCGGCTCTGGATATGCCGGGCAGAGCCACGAGCATGGCGAGAGCGAGAATGATGGATTTAATCTTCATGGTGAATATGTTTTTAATTAATTTATTTCAAGTACTTACGCGTTCGCACGCATAATGCGAAGGAAATGCAAAGATACAAACATTTTCTGATATACAAATCTTTTTTGGGAAAATGAGTGTGTGTAGATTCCAGACCAAAATGCAACTACTCCTGCAAATGTAGGAAAAATTCTTG
>JAKSMQ010000035.1 GCA_024400565.1 Bacteroidales bacterium | reverse complement strand
AAGCAGCTTCAGAAGAGAAGCCCTTTCAAAGGATGTTTATCTATGTTTTTTTCTATAGGTGGGTTCTATAAATTCATTTCTTGCGATTTTGAATGGATTGTCGAACAGATTGCTGTGCGAAACGAGGGCGCATAGCGGGCTATGCAACCGAGTGACAAGTAGCAAGATGCCGACAAGGCTTCAAAAGCGCTGAAAAGATCTATATTGCACATCATAATTATTTTTTTGTTCAATCGGTGAATTTATAGAACCCACCTATAATCAACCCGACCTTGACCAAGGGGGGTATCTTTGTTTTTTTTCTAATTTGCCCCACTCATCGTAGAGGTCGTTCTTGCAGTCCTTGCGCGCGTAAGAGAGTGTTTCTACCTGATTGGACAGTTGACCCTTATTGCCGCCACTTTCTGCAACGAGATTGGTCATAATTCCGCACGGTTCCTTCCAAGTTTGGTCGGGATAGAGAAATTCGGTTCCGGTCATATGTGCACCCAAAATAGGGAAAAGCATAGGTACAAGGGGCTGATTCATGTCATTTGAGGTCTGAGAAAGGAGCAATTTGATGCATTCTGTACCCTTTCCGAGGGTAGGCATCGTAGGAGGTTGGGGTTTGGTAATGTCGTATTTCGTTGGTTTGTTGCTTTTTAGGGAAATTAGACTGGGTAATTCCTGACAACTGACAACTGACAATGACTTTTTTGCGAGGTGTAACTAGCACCTCTGGATTATATATATATTTAATAATTAATTAGTTATATAGTATATACAGGGGTTGTCGATGCATTTTTTTTCATTGTCAGTTGTCAGTTGTCAGGTTTTCTCTTTTCTACAAAGCCACAACAGGCTAGTGCAGAGACCTTTGGTGGACAACTTCTCTATTGAGCATTCGAAAGCCTGTATTACATTAGCATAAGCCTTTCTCGAATATGCAACCCGATTGGAAAGTTGCCCCTTGTTTTCGTCGCTTTCTGCTATCAAATTAGCCCTCATACCATCCGTTTCCAGCCCTGAAAGGTCAGAATTCCGGAGTTGGCCGTTACTCACATAAGTCTCCAAAATGAGGAACAACATCGGCAAAATGAACTCTTAGATGCCTTTTGAGACCTGCAAAAGGAGAATTTTGAGGTCTTTTGAGCCCTATTTGAGCTCTGGCATCTTAGGAGGTTGGGGTTTGGTGATGTCGTATTTCATTGTTGTTGTGCTTTTTAGGGGAAAATTAAGTGGTATAAATCTTCCAATTCCAGTTCTTCCAATTGTTTTTTGAGAGGGTCAATATCGCCTGTTTCGTATATATATATTTAATTATTAATTAGTTAAGTATTCTATAAAGGGGTATTGACATAGCATTTTTTTAATTGGAAGATTTGGAATTGGAAGATTTGGGGGTTGGAGGTAATGTTGAAACCTACTTCTCTACAAAGCATTCGAAAGCCTGTGGTACATCAGTATAAGCCTTCTTCTAACACGTAATCCGATTTGACAGTTGACACTTGTTACCGTCGCTTTTGCCATCAGACTGGCCATTATTCCACACGATTCCTTTCAATTTTGGTTGGGATAGAGATATTGGGGTTCGGTCATATGTGCATCCAAAATAGGAAAAAGCATAGGTAAAAGGGGCTGATTCGTGTCTTTTGAGGTCTGAGAAAGGAGCAATTTGATGCATTCTGTGCCCTTTCCGAGGATAGGCATCTTAGGAGAATGAGATTCTGAAATATTATACTTCATTGTATATTAGCTTTTTAGTAAAAGATAAGGTTGTGTTTTGTGACATGTGACAATGTGACAATGACTTTTTGCGAGGTGAAACTAGCACCTTTGAATTATATATATATTTAATAATTAATTAGTTATATAGTATATATAGGGGTTTGTCATATCCTTTTTTTCATTGTCACATTGTCACATTGTCACAGATGGGGTCTGGAGGCCCTACTTCTCTCCGAGGCATTCGAAGGTATGAAGGAGATCGTTGAAGAGTTCGAGGATATAGGTTTTCTCTACGAAGCCTAGCCCCATATGGAGTCGCTTGAAGTTGAAACGGGGCTGACCGTCCTGGCTGATGGGCTTCGATCCAGGCTGTTTTGGGACGTTGGTTATCTGGTGGGTTTTGACTTCTTGGGTGTTTGGTTTTGTTGTGGGGTCTTTTTAGACACAAACCAAGAAAAACCTCCTTTGGCAGGGCTTCTTTTGGAAGCTGCTTTGCATCTTCGGCATATATGAGCCCATATTTGCCCGAGAGCAAGCTCTCATTCAAATAAGTTCCCATATCTGCCAAGCCCCGCCAAAGGCTATAAACCAAAATAAACCCGGGTCGCTGGTTGTTGGCATCCATATTGCGACATCACATAGAATAATATGATACGGGACAACAATATGGGACCGGAACAACAAGATGAGACATAGAATACATCGAGAGCAATTGCGACAAGGGTTTATTTAGGTTTATCCAGGTTTGTGTCTAAAAAACGGATGCCAATAATCCCGCAAAGGAGTTTTTGGGGGTGGGATTAAAAGGGAAGACCTCCTGACGGAGCCCCCGAAGGGGGAGGTGGAAAAGTTTTTTTTGTTATATTAGAAATTGTTTGTATTTTTGTACTCGCAATTAGGCAGAATAGTAACTCCTAATTGCTTCATAAACGGAGCGTTATGCTTCTTCTTGTTTGTGGAAATGTAGGAAACTTCCTGAAAGACAAGAGATGCATAGCAGTTTCACGCATTTGCGTGGGTTGCTATTCTATCCAAGTCTTTCTTTCAAGGTATCCTACAACCTCCACAAAGGGACGTGGCAGTAACACCACGCTTTGTCAATATAATAAACAAAACTCGCTTAGGGTGTTGCAGGCGAAAAAACAAAATATGATTCGATGAAAAAGACAATCTTATTTCTTGTGCTACTCCTAAGCAGCATCGGGGTGTTTGCCCAGACCCGCTTCAAATACGGAGCTCTCAACTATGAAATAAACAACGGTAATGCAACTGTAATAGAATCGGGCCTCGTTTCTGGCACGTCTGTTTATTCAGGGGATATTACGATCCCATCTCAGGTGAGTTACGAGGGTATCAACTATCCTGTGACCAGCATCGGAAATAATGCTTTCAAGGATTGTTCTGGTCTCACCAGCGTGACCATTCCTAATTCGATTACCTCCATTTGTAGAGGTGCATTCTCTTACTGCAGCAGCCTTGCCAGCGTGACAATTCCCAATCTTGTAACCTACATCGGAGATAATTCTTTCCAGAGTTGTTCAGCACTTACTAGTGTAGTCATTCCCAATTCGGTGGATACCATCGGAAATTACGCTTTCTTTAATTGCAGCGGTCTCACGACGGTGACCCTGGGCAATTCCGTGACCACCATCGGAAATTACGCTTTTGACTTATGCCCCCTCATCGAAAGCATGACCGTTGCCGCAGAAGTGCCCCCAACTTTGGTTAATGATAATTCTTTTAATAGTGTGCCTAGAACAATTTCTGTAAAAGTACCTTGTTCTAGTGTGAGTGCGTATCAAAATGCCCCGGGATGGAGTAATTTTGACAGTATTCAATGCCCCACTTATACCCTTTATTATAAGGTAGACGGTTCTTCTGTTACTGTATATGGTACAGGAGCTAGTGGTCGAACTGGTGTCAGCTATGATGGTTCGATTGAAGGATTTGATATCGTTATCCCTGAATCAGCAACCATAAATGGAAATACCTATCCGGTGACCAGCATCGGAAATTATGCTTTCTCATCTATTACCAACCTCACCAGCGTGACCATACTCAATTCTGTGACCAGCATCGGAAATTATGCTTTCCAAGATTGTTATGGCCTCACGAGTGTGACCATCGGCAATTCCGTGACCAGCATTGGAAAATATGCTTTCCTTCGTTGCAGTGGTCTCACGAGTGTACCCATTCCCAATTCCGTAACCTCCATAGGAACTAACGCTTTCCAGGGGTGCAGCCATCTAACCAGCGTGACCATCGACGGTAATTCTCTGACCACTATTGGAGACAATGCTTTCTATAGCTCCGGTCTTACAAGCATAACCCTCCCGAACTCAGTTACCACCATCGGCAGTCATGCTTTCCGTGGATGCCAATCTCTCGAGAGCGTGAATATACCAGAACGGGTGACTACCATTGAAGCCTCTACTTTCGACAATTGTCAGAGACTCAGAAATATAAATATTCCTGATGGAGTAACCAGCATCGGGATTTATGCTTTCTATGGTTGCACAACCCTCACCAACATAACCATTCCCAATTCAGTAACTACTATCGGAGAGTGGGCTTTCGGTGGATGTGGGAACATCAAGAGCTTTGTTATACCTAGTTCGGTAACCAGTATGGGCAACTACATTTTCGCTAATAGCTCAAATCTTTCCACCATTTATGACTACCGTTCAGATCGTTCTTCGGGGAGTTATGGATTAGTGCCTTCTAGACTCGTTACTGTTAACGATGTTGATTTCTCAGGCACAGGTGTAAACCAGATTGTGAAGATAAAGAGCACTAATTATACAGTTGGTACAGCTGCAGCTGATGTTATCCCCATGGCAGAACTTCCCATCAACCATATCGCATACGATGGTATCTCTGCCTGGAAGGCTCGTTCAATCGTGTTGAAGGATTCCAGAACGGAGAACAACCCCTTCACCTGCGACGTGGACTTTACCGCCGCAAGTGTTACCTATAACCGCGATTTTGACGACGACCGCAGCTCTACCGTTTGCCTGCCCTTTGTAATCACTCCCGCTATGCGTAGCGCCGGCAATTTCAAACTCCACGAATTCGTATCCTACAACTCCTCGACAGGTATTGCAACCTTTAGCGCCCTGTCTGGCGAAACCAGCTCCGTTGCCAACCGTCCTTACATCATCGAGTATAATAATGCCAAGGGTACCTTCCAGATGCCCACTTTCAGCAATGTTCAGTTCTCTGCTACTACAAGTATGAGCAATCCCGCTTCTTCCAACGGCTTCCACTTTGAGGGCACCTATGACCAGAGAACTATGAGCAATCAGAATGACACAACTTTCTATGGTATCTACTACGGCTACTTCGTCAGAAGCAACGGCGAGGCTAAGGTGAACCCCTTCCGCGGATTCTTCTACACCCTCGATATCCCTCAGGGTGCACCTGCTCCTTCGGGTATCGACTTCCAGGAGAACGAGGGTAACGTAGGCATCGAGCTCGTCGATCCTTCCGAAACCATCCGCTACAGCAACGACGTTTACGATTTGTCGGGCCGTTGTGTACGCAAGAATGCCGACAACCTCCGTGGCCTGTCGCAAGGCATCTACATCTGGAGAGGCAAAAAACAGCTGGTTCACTAAAAAAATACATCGGTTAACAGAAAAAAATCCTAGAAAAATGAAGAAACAATATATCAAACCTACCCTTAAATGTGCAGAATTTGAAGTAGAGGCCGGCTTTGCCGCAAGCGGTATCCATGCTATGTCGGGCGACCGCAGTCTCTTCCGCGATTTCGATTTCGACTATAGCCAGCGAGGCTCTTTTACCCGTTCGACTGACAACGCCAACGATATTTGGGGTCAAGACGGCTCCAATGGAGGCTATTGGGATTAATGCCGGTCCATACCTCAAAGCAAAAAAGAAAAGGCTGTCCTTTGCGGGACGGCCTTTTTTGTTGCCTCTTGCCGGCGGGGTTATGGTAAGGATTGTTTTGTGAATTAAAATCTCAACGGAAAATTCCATATGAAGGTCTTTTTAGGAAAAAGTAGAGTACGGCCGTCTTTTTTTTACTCAATTTTGTGTTTTTTTTACCCTGTGAGGTATCAGAAATCGGGTCTGGAGGGATGGAAAATGCAGAAAAATGATAAAAAAGTGATTTCGCTCTATTGACGATTCCGGCTGGTAAGCGGCTGAATGATAGATTGGTTCTATCAGACCGAATGCCATGTTCGGTACTATCCAACGCCGAAGGCCGTCGGGACGGATGGATTGTTGTACTTTTGCATCGTCGAAAAGAGAAAAAGACTTTGACAGAAAATCATAAAATCATTAACCCTTTAACAAAATATAAAAGATGAATACCGCAATGTTACTCTCCATCAGCAATTCTACTCTCACCTGGGCCATCATCGTGGCTTTCCTCGTAGGCGCCTTCGCTTTCAAGATGATCGACAGCATCAAGACGACCGGCAAACTCGAAAAGGCCTACAAGGCCAAGGCCTCGATGAAGAAATCGAGCCACGAGGCTGCAGAATACGACAAAAATAAGGCTGCATAAAGAAAAATAATGGTAATAATATGTTAGTTGAGGGCTTTGCGGACGGAGATTTGCGCTCTGTTCGCAGCCCTTGTTTCTGAACGCGAACAACTATGGACTGGATAACCAATTTCTATACAACCCCCTCGGTGGGTTCGGCCATACTCTTTCTCTCCATCACGATTACTATGGGACTTGTGCTGGGACGGATCAAGATCGGCGGCGTCTCTCTCGGAATAACCTGGATTCTCTTTGTGGGTATCCTTTTTGGCCATCTGGGCATAGTGGTTGAGCACAATACTCTCCATTTTGCCAAAGAGTTCGGCCTCATTCTCTTTGTGTATGCCATCGGCCTTCAGGTGGGCCCCGGGTTCTTCGAATCGTTCAAGCAGGGCGGCCTCAAGCTCAATATACTGGCAGTTTCGATAGTTCTGCTGGGCGTGGGCGTGACGGTTGCGCTCTCTATGGCTACGGGCGTGGATCTCTCCACGATGACGGGTATCTATACGGGTGCCATTACCAATACCCCCGGCCTGGGTGCTGCTCAGCAGACCTACAACGATATCCACGCTACTGCGACCAACAATCTGGCTATGGGCTATGCTGCCGCCTATCCTCTGGGTGTGATAGGCATTATCTTCAGCATATTGCTTGTGTGCTGGGTGTTCAGGGTAAAGCTCGATAACGAGACCTCTGGCGAGACTGCCTCGACGGGCGATGCCATACAGATGATGCTCCGTGTGAGCAACGGCGAGGTTGAGGGCAAAAGTCTGGGCCAGATGAGCAGGATGATTGCCGACAAGATGGTTGTGGCCAACATACGCCATGCCGACGGAAGCCTGACGGTAGCCGTGGGCGAGAGTGTTCTCCGCAAGGGCGACATCCTCGAGGCTACGGTATCGGCAAAGGAGAAGCAGGAGATGGTGGCCCTGATAGGCGAGGAGTATAACGGCGAGCCGGACGGCTCCAGGGGCGATATCGTGTCGCGCCGTATTGCCGTTACCAACCGCAAGGTGAACGGTCTCAGCTTGGGTCAGCTCCATATACGTACGCTCTACGGCGTTAATGTTACCCGTGTTCACCGTTCGGGCATAGAACTGATGGCCAAGGACAACCTGCAGCTTCTCATGGGCGACCGCGTCTCGGTGGTAGGATCGGAAGAGAATGTGGAGAAGCTGGCCGAGATGCTGGGCAACAAGATGAAACATCTCGACCATCCCAATATCGTGCCTATTTTCCTCGGCATATTCCTCGGCATACTGGTGGGAAGCATTCCTATCCGTTTCCCCGGTCTCCCTATGCCTGTCAAACTGGGTCTTGCCGGCGGTCCGCTTATCGTGGCCATTCTCATAGGCCGTTTCGGCCCTTACTACAAGATGGTGACCTATACCACTACGAGTGCCAATCTGATGCTGCGCGAGGTGGGCATCTGTCTCTTCCTTGCAGCCGTGGGACTCGACGCAGGCGGCTCGTTTTCGGAAACCATCCTCAACGGCGGCTATATGTGGGTGCTCTATGGTCTTATTATTACGCTTGTCCCCCTGATTGTTGTAGGTTTTATAGCCCGCGGAATACTGAAAATCGATTATCTGACCATCTCGGGCATGATTGCCGGAAGTACTACCGACCCTCCTGCCTTGGCTTATGTCAACGGTTTGAGCGACAGCAACAAATCTTCGGTGGCCTATGCTACGGTCTATCCTCTCACCATGTTTCTCCGAATTCTGACAGCACAAATACTGATACTGATAGCTTAAAATTTTATCGATATTTGAAAAAAAATGGTTATCTTTGCATTTCAAAATCTACAAAACATGGAGCTACGACAACTACGCGCATTTGTGCTTGCGGCAGAGACGTTGAATTTTGCAGAAGCAGCCGATAGACTGTGTGTTACTCCAAGCACTTTTTCGCAGACAATCAAGTCGCTGGAGAACGAGCTGAAGGTCGACCTCTTTATGCGCAACAGTCACGAGACTTCGCTGACCGAGGCGGGAGAGGAGATTCTTCCCTATGCCATCAGCACCCTCCAGCAGGCCAAATATTGCGAAGACAGAGTGATGGATCTGAAGAACCTCAAATGCGGCACCCTGACGCTGGGTATTACCCATTCGTTCAAGATGGTCGCTTCGGAGGCTCTGCTCCTGTTTGTCCGCACCCATCCGAACGTGAGACTGAAGGTCTATTACAAGACCATGCAGGAATTGCTGGAGATGCTTACCAACGGACTGGTAGATTGTGTGCTGTCGTACAAACCCTCTTATCCTTTGTCGGGCATAGAGAGTCATACCCTCTTCGACGACCGTCTGTCGGCTATTGTGAGCGAGGTCCATCCCCTCGCTACGCGCAAGGAGATAGATCTCATAGAACTGAGCCATCATTCGCTCGTGCTGCCCATGCCGGGCATGCAGGCCCGCAACGCCCTTACCGACCTGGCTAACCGCAAGGGAATAGAGATTAACCCGCAGATAGAAATCAACGAGGTTGTGCCCCTGCTGAATATGGTTCAGGAGAGTCTGATGATTACCATCCTCAGCCGCTCGTCTATCGACAGTTTCCACAACCTGAGGGCAATCCCCATCATAGGGTCGGAAGATATGCTGGTGGGCTCGTACCATATCCTCAAGAATTCCTATCGCAAGCAGTCGCTCAAGGTCTTTATCGACATGCTCAACCAGGCAGCCATACTCCGCAAGCGTATGGGCCTCCTGTAGGGGAGAACCGGCCTGGAACCGGAGGGCAGACCCGACGTAGAGAGCTGACAGGTTCGGCATAGAGTCCATATAGAGACCTGTTTTGGGGTCCCTGGTGGAGGGAATGTGGAGAGAAGGCGGACGCTAACCGGTTGAAAAATGAACCGTTGCGAAAAGGTCAAAATTGAAAAATCGGGGACGGAAAAGACCCGGTTCTGGCGAAGGAGGAGGGTAGGAGAGAAGAGAAAGACGCTTTTGTAACCGACTGATAACTATGTGGTATGCGATATTATTAACAGGAGACGGTGAATTTTATTTTGCCATATCGTAAAATATGTGTACTTTTGCACCTTCAAAAAGTAATCGTTTATAAAACCATCGTTTAAAACGGCAATAAAAATTAGACAATGAAAAAAGGAATCCATCCCGAGAGTTACAGACTCGTAGTCTTCAAGGATATGTCTAACGACAATATGATCCTTACCAAGAGCTGCGCAGCCACCAAAGAAACCGTAGTTTATACTGACGGCAACGAATATCCCGTGGTTAAGCTCGAAATCTCCAATACTTCTCATCCTTATTTCACCGGCAAGCTGAAACTCGTTGACACCGCTGGTCGCGTTGATAAGTTCATGAACAAGTACAAGAGATACGCTAAAAAATAAGACAGCAATTTGTTTTAGATTTTAAATGTTAGGCAAAGACCCTCCTGTTCTACGGAGGGTCTTTCTTGCGCTATCTGCCCCAGGAAAAAGAGTGATATTTATTATTTAAACGATACTTTTTGAAACTATTTTTTTATTATTACGTTATATAATATTCGGGGCATACTATATATGCCCGCGCGCAACTATCAAGTACAACTACTCAATGAAAAAAACCGACAAGATTGACGATTTCTTCAACGATGCTATTTCTCACAACAGCACCGAAATCATACCCATACTTACTTCTGACGACGAAGATATTCTTCTCAGACCTAACCGTTCTATCCCCGACGAGCTGCCCCTGCTGCCCATCCGAGGCAATGTGATATTCCCCGGCGTGATGCTTCCCATTACCGCTGCCCGCAAGAAGTCCCTCAAACTGATACGTGCAGCCGAAAAGAACCACATGCTCATAGGTATTGCCAGCCAGCGCAACCAGTCGGATAGTCCCGGACGCGAAGACATGTTCGACTACGGCTGTGTGGCCCGCGTTATCAAGGTGGTAGAATTGCCCGACGAGGCCGTACTGGTCATTACCCAGGGCTATTGCCGTTTCAGATTGGGAGAAATCGTTACCGATACGCCTCATTATGTGGTCAAGGTGGCCTCGATAGAAGAGGAGGATTCGAGCAATTTCAAGGGCACAGAGATACGCAGTCTCATCGCCCTGCTCCGCAAGAGATTTGCCGAGGTGCTCAAGGCCAACGACCAGCCCGCCGTAGCGGTCAATTCGCTCAAGAATATCAAGAGCAACAAGCTGCTGGTCAACTTTATTGCCGCTCATGCCAATATCGATACTGAGAAGAAACAGCGTCTGCTCGAAGTTGCCTCCTACCGCGAGCGTCTCGAGGGTACCATACAGGTAATGAACGAGCTGATGGATGCTGTTGCTATCAAGCGCGAGATTGCCCAGAAGACCCAGCGTCAGATGGACCGTCAGCAACGCGAATATTATCTCAACCAGCAGATGCAGGTAATCCAGGACGAGCTTGGTGGCTCGCCTGTAGAACAGGAGATTAGCGAACTCTACGATCTGGCCAACCGTAAGAACTGGACCGAGGCTACACGCGAGGCATTCGAGAAATCCATTACCAAGCTGCGCCGTACGCCTCCCACTATGCCCGACTATGCTGTAGAGGTGAACCATCTGCATCTGATGCTCGAACTCCCTTGGCTGGAGTGTACCGAAGATAATCTAGATATTGTACACGCACGTAAGGTGCTCGACAAGGCTCATTTCGGTCTTGATGAGATCAAGGACCGCATCATAGAGCATATCTCCGTGATGAAGCTGAAGAAGGATATGAAGTCTCCCATCCTCTGTCTTGTAGGCCCTCCGGGTACGGGCAAGACCTCGCTCGGCAAGAGCATAGCTGAGGCTATGGGACGTCAGTATGTGCGCGTGGCTCTGGGCGGTCTGCACGACGAATCGGAGATCCGCGGCCATCGCAGAACCTATGTGGGAGCTATGCCCGGACGTATCATCAAGGGCCTCAAGAAGGCTCAGTCGAGCAATCCCGTCTTTATCCTTGACGAGATAGACAAGGTTCAGACCAACTCGTTCAACGGCGACCCTATGGCTGCCCTTCTCGAAGTGCTCGACCCCGAACAGAATATTGCTTTCCACGATAACTATCTCGACCTCGACTACGACCTGTCAAAGGTAATGTTTATCGCTACCGCCAACAGTCTTTCGAGTATCGATCCCGCTCTGCTCGACCGTATGGAAGTTATCTCCCTCTCGGGCTATGTGATGGAAGAAAAGCTGCAGATTGCTTCAAAATATCTCGTGCCCCGCGAGATGAAGGAGGCTGGTCTCAAGGCCAAGGAACTCAAATTCTCCAAAGCTCTCCTTGCCGACATTATCGGCAGTTATACCCGCGAGGCCGGCGTGCGTCAGCTTGATAAGACTATTGCCAAAGTGATACGCCGCAAGGCTGTCAAGTTTGCTGCCGGCGAGACGGTCGACCCCAATATCAAGTCCTCCGAGCTGAAAGATCTGCTGGGACTTCCTCTCCATCAGGGGGAGAAATGTGGCAAGGAGTCGAAAGTTGGAGTCGTTACCGGTCTGGCATGGACCCAGGCAGGCGGCGAGATTCTTTTTATAGAAGCCTGTACCTCAAAGGGGAAATCATCCCTCTCTCTGACGGGTAATCTGGGCGACGTGATGAAAGAGTCGGCAACCCTGGCCCATGAATATATCAAGGCAAATATCGACTCGCTGGGTATCAGTCAAGAGACCATAGAAGAGAGTAATATCCACATCCATGTGCCCGAAGGCGCAACACCCAAGGATGGCCCTTCGGCAGGTATTACCATGTTTACGGCTATGGTGTCGGCCTATACCCGTCGCAAGGTCAAGTCGCATTTTGCCATGACCGGCGAGATTACCCTCCGTGGCGCCGTTACCCCCGTGGGCGGAATCAAGGAGAAGATTCTGGCTGCCAAGCGTGCCGATATTACCGATATAGTGTTGTGTAACGATAACCGTCGCGACGTAGAAGAAATCAATCCCGAATATATTAAAGGTCTAACATTCCATTATATCAGTCAGATGCACGAGGTGCTTCCCCTCGCTCTGGAAGACTAAAATAAGAAAACACAATAGCAAACACAATCCTATTGCCTATGAATAAGATTAGTACTGTTCGCTTTCTGGCCATTGTGGTGGCGCTCTTTCTCGGTTCTTCTTTCCTCAAGGCACAAACGAGTCTTGATACCAACCGATTCTGGAAGGTAACGTCTATGAGCCACATCCGTACTACCGGCAACATTTCGAACGTGTCGTTCCTCGACGGCCGTCTCTATTTCTCCAATGCAGGTGTGCTCTTCTCGGCACCCTCAAGGGATGGCGTGCTGGGGAATGCCGACGTGGATACAGTTCTGATGGCTATCGATCCCGATATGACCTATGTGGTACGTCATCCGGTCAGCAAGCATCTCTACTTCACCAAGCTCAACAAGAAGGGCCGTTCTCAGCTCTTTGAGTATTTTGTCGATCCCAAAGGAAGGAAAAAGATTGTCAAAGTGAAGATAGAGAATTATGCAGCTCCTATCGTTCATCCTACCTTCAACTCTGACGGTACTATTATGGTCTTCTCGTCAAATAATGAGTTGGGATTTGGCGGATACGACCTCTTCTGGTGCAAGAAGACAGAAACGGGCTGGTCTATGCCCGAGAATCTGGGACGCAATATCAACGCCGAGAGTAACGAGTATAGCCCTGTCATTAATGGCGACTATCTCTATTTCTCCTCCAACCGTCACAATATCGGAACCAACGATTATGATATCTTCGCTACCCGACTTGTTTCGCTCAGCAACGTGAGCGGGGATACGGTAACAGCCTTTCCCATAGGTCGTAGCAAGATACAGCGTCTTCCTTCGCCCATCAATTCTTCGCTGAATGATTTCGGCATGGCATTCGATTCGCGTAGCAACACCTGCTATTTCGTAACCCGTCCCGATACTACGGCCAACGATATGGTATTTGGCATGCAGGGCCCTATGAACTGTGTGCTGTACAAAGGCCGTGTGGAGCGTAGCGAGGGCGAGCAGACCGGCATTCCCGGGGCCAGAATCCAGGTCTCCTGGGTGGAGAATCCCCATCATGTGCTCTTTAATTGTGTGACGGACCACAATGGATGCTACAATCTGATTCTTCCTCCCGACCGTACGTTCCTGGTGACTACTTCTGCCCGCAATTTCCTCTCCGTGGCCGAGACTGTAACCGTACGTCCCAGTACGACTGAGTTGCTGCTCTCTTCCAGCGAATATACTACCTCGCTTGTTGACTTTGAGATGAAACGCAGATATCCCTTTATGGCCGATGTTCTGTTCGGTACAGACGAGGGCAGCGAGATTACCGAAGACGGAGGTCAGAACCTTGATGCTCTGGCACGATACATGAGAGAGAATGCCCATCTCAAGCTGAATATCATTACTGTATTCGGCAAACGTACTGACGATAATTATTGCCACATGCTCAACCAGAGCCGTATCCAGTCTTTGTATTATTATATGGCTATCCATGGCGTTCCTGCCGATCGTCTCGATGCCCGTAATGTGGTCGGAACCTATCGTCCCCAGAGCGAGCAGCCCATCGTGTTTGACAATGTGGTTCTGATGGAATTTGTAGAAGAATAGTGTGCGAGGATGTTATGAAAGAATGACAAAATTTGATAAAAAAAGCAGAATAAAAATATCCTGATTTTTTAATATTCCGATAAGCAAAAGACGATTATTGGGGCTTGACAGGGTAGGGGAGATAAAAATATTTTTTGTCGCAACGTGTTGAAATATATTAAATAAAGCAGACGTCTACGGTCTGAGGATAAAAAATATTTTGTCGGTTTGAAAAATAGTTGTACTTTTGCACCCGATTTCGAGAGAGAAATCACCCAATAAAAGTTCGGGGTGTGGCGCAGTTGGCTAGCGCACTTGCATGGGGTGCAAGGGGTCGAAAGTTCGAGTCTTTTCACCCCGACTAAAAAGGGAAAAGAGGTTCACGAAAGTGAGCCTCTTTTGTTTCTTTCTTTTTTGTGTCTAATAAGCCAGGAGAGTGTCTGTTCTCTCCATTCAGGTTGCATCGTGCCGGCATATTGAGGGCAAGGGTAGCAGAGGGAGTGTGGAGTCTATGTGCAATATATATATTAAAAACGTAAAAATATTTTTCTATTTAGGAAAAAGGTTGTATCTTTGCAGTATGAAGAACTACGTTCATACCCTTCTTATAGTATTTTGTCTCACTCTATTAAGTGGGTGCGACAACTATTCAAAACTTGTCAAAAGCAACGACTTCGAGGCTCAATACAAGGCAGCTATGGAGTATTACGAAAACGGCAGCTTTGGAAAAGCACGCCATTTGCTGGAAAATCTCCAGCTTCACTATCGCGGTCGTGACAACGCCGAGGACATAGCCTGGTATTATGCCAATTCTGTAATGAAACAGGATGAATATTACCTTGCAGCCTACCAGTTCTCCAACTTCTGCCGTAAGTATCCTTACAGCGTTCGTGCCGAAGAGGCTCTCTATTGGTCGGCCTATTGCAAATACAGAGAATCGCCTGTCTACAGTCTCGATCAGACTATGACCAACGATGCTATCTCGGACCTTGAGCATTTCGCAGAGAAATATCCTCAGAGCACCCGTATTCCCGAGGTGAACGGCTATCTTGACGAATTGCGCGAGAAACTGATGCTTAAAGACTACGAGATTGCCTATGGCTATTATCAGACCGAGGCATATCATGCAGCCTATGTTGCACTCAAGAACTTTATTAACCTCTATCCCGACTCGCCCAAGAAAGAAGATGCCATGTTCTACGTGATCCGTTCGGGCTACGAATATGGAGCCAACAGTCGCGAAGACAAGATGAGAGAACGCCTGGAACAGGTGATTAGCGATTTCAACAAGTTTGCTACCCTTTTCCAGAATTCCCGTTATCTGAAGGAAAGTCAGGCAATCTATACCAAATGTCAGGCTCTCCTGGCTCAACTCGGCAACACCAAGACTGAGGCAAGATAAATTACTACTCAACAACCGAAAAATAATATAATCTAACATATCAACATGGAAGCAAAGGCAAAGAAAACCTCAAAAGAAACCAAAGAAGTTAAGGATGTAAAGCGCGTAACCGTAAACAACACAACTGTTACCCGCGATATCTACGATTTTACCAACCAGACCGGTAATGTATACGAGACCGTGGCTATGCTTTCGAAACGTGCCAACCAGATCTCTCTTGATATGAAGCGCGAGCTCCACAAGAAGATTGAAGAGTTCTCGAATGTTATCGACACTATGGATGAGGTTTACGAAAACCGCGAGCAGATTGAGGTGGTACGCCATTTTGAGCGCATGCCCAAACCTACTCTCCAGGCAACCCAGGAATATCTCGACGGAGAAATCTACTATCGCAACCCCGCTAAGGAAGACCAGACCCAGCAGAAATTCGAGGCTCTCGAGAACGAAGCTATCGCTGACACAGAAACCAAATAAACCCCTTCTCCAGTCGTGAATATTGTTGTTGGCATAAGCGGAGGAATAGCAGCCTATAAGGCTCCTATGCTGGTGCGCCTGCTGATTAAGGCCGGTCATCAGGTAAAATGTTGCTGTACCGAGCATGCGTTGCAGTTTGTGACCGAACTCACCCTCGAGACCGTGTCGCAGAACAAAGTCTATACAGACCTCTTCTCCCGTGCCAATGACCACACAACAGAGCATATCTCGCTCAAGGACTGGGCCGATGCCATGGTAGTAGCCCCAGCTACGGCCAATATCATAGGCAAACTGGCCTCGGGAATTGCAGACGATGCGCTTTCTACACTCCTGGTGTCGATGCGCAAGCCCCTCTTCCTCTGTCCTGCCATGAACACTCAGATGCTCGAGTGTCCATCCGTTGTCCGTAACATCGAGTATCTCTCTTCCATAGGCGTCCACATGATAGAAGCCGAAGAGGGAGAACTCGCCTGTGGCACATCGGGCAAGGGACGAATGGCCGAGCCGGAGTCCATAGTGGCTCAGATGCAGCAGATACTTACCCCTCGCAAGGCAATCAAGGTACTGGTAACGGCAGGTCCTACCTACGAAAGAATAGATGCCGTTCGCTTTGTCGGCAATTTCTCTACAGGAAAGATGGGATTTGCCCTGGCCGAAGAGCTGGCCTCGAGAGGCATAGAGGTGACCCTTGTGGCTGGTCCGACACATCTCAACATCAGTCATCCGCTGGTAGAGCGTATCGACGTAGAGTCTGCCCGTCAGATGTATGAGGCCTGTACCGAGAGATTCCCTCAATGTCAGGCTGCTATCTTAAGTGCAGCTGTGGCCGATTTCCGTCCCGCAGAGGTGTCCGATATCAAGATCAAGAAGCAGAACGATACGGACGGAATGACCATCAACATGGTTCAGAATCCTGATATTCTGGCCACTCTCGGCAAGATGAAGAAAGACAACCAGCGACTGGTAGGATTTGCGCTTGAGACCAACAACGAGATAGCCCATGCTCAGGCCAAGCTGAATCGTAAGAATCTTGATTTCATAGTACTTAACTCGCTTCAGGATAAAGGAGCAGGTTTCGGCTACGATACCAATAAGGTGACAATCCTCCATCGCGATGGCACGATAACAGAAGGTTCTCTCAAGAGCAAGCGACAGGTGGCAAGCGATATTGCCGACGCACTCGAACAATCTCTCACACTCTAACCACACACCAAGATGTCTGAAACAGAACAGACTGCTGCTCATAGCGAAAGCAACCTCAGCCCTTCCGACAGCAAGCGCCTAAAACTTATGAAAAGACTTAGTATCATCGCCATCTGCCTTTCGGCAGTAGCCATCGTAGGCCAGATATTCGTTTTTGCAACCGACAAAAGCAACGACGATGAAATCTATCGCAAAGCCCTCCAGGCCAATTACAGGGTTTATTCACCCGTCATTCCCGACACGGTAGACTTCTGCGGAGAGAAGGTCCCTCTCAATACCTTCTATGTCAAAGAGTCGCTCGACCGTGAGATTCTCTCCAATACCTATTTCCAGTCCAATATGATGCTCTGTCTCAAGCGTGCCAACCGCTATTTCCCCATCATAGAGCCAATCCTCAAGAAGAATGGCGTTCCCGATGATTTCAAGTATCTTGCAGTTATCGAGAGCAATCTTACCAACGCTACCTCTCCCGCCAAGGCTCAGGGAATCTGGCAGTTTATGAAGGCAACAGCCACCAGCTACGGCATGGAAGTGAACGACGATATTGATATGCGCAACAACATCGAAGTCGCTACCGAGGCAGCATGCAAGTACCTCAAGAGTGCCTACAACCGCTTTGGCTCATGGACCTCTGCTGCGGCTTCCTACAACTGTGGCGAAGGCGGTCTGAATTCCAGACTAACCAGTCAGGGCGTCCGTTCCTATTACGACGTACGCATCAACGCCGAGACCTCACGCTATGTCTATCGTATCATAGCCGTCAAGCTTATCATGAGCCATCCCCAGCAGTTCGGCTATTATGTACGCAAGTGCGATCTCTATCCTCAGATTCCCACCCGTACGGTAGAGCTCTCGGGTCAGAATGTCAATCTGGTTTCCTTTGCAAAGCAGAACGGAACAACCTACAAGATGCTCCGCGAGCTCAACCCCTGGCTTGTCAACGACAAGGTTACCAACAAGATGGGCAAGACCTATCAGGTCAAGATCCCCAAGGACAACAAGCCCGTGCGCGAGCGTAGTACAGCTATGGTAACCCACATGTAATAACGACGCAATTCTACTCCACATATCTTGCGGAGGCCGACATCATCCACTTGCTGCGGTCTCCGTTTTTATCACCCTCTCCTTATGGCAAAAAAGAATAATCAGATAGAAGTTCTCGGAGCACGCGAACACAACCTCCAGGATGTAGACATTACCCTTCCACGCAACCAGCTGGTGGTCTTTACCGGTCTTAGCGGAAGCGGCAAGTCTTCTCTCGCCTTTGACACCATCTATGCCGAAGGCCAGCGTCGCTACATGGAGACTTTCTCTGCCTATGCCCGCCATTTTATCGGTAATATGGAGCGTCCCGACGTAGACCGTATCAACGGACTCAGCCCCGTCATTTCTATCGAGCAGAAGACCACCAACAAGAATCCCCGCTCCACAGTAGGAACCGTTACCGAGATCTATGATTTTGTCCGTTTGCTTTATGCTCGTATCGGAGAGGCTATCTCCCCCGCAAGCGGCAAGCCGATGGTTAAGTATACCGAGCAGCAGATTATCGACCTCATACGCCAGAACTATGCCAGCAAGGACATCATGATAATGGCCCCTCTTGTGAAACGTCGCAAGGGCCACTATCGCGAACTCTTTACGCAGGTAGCTAAAAAAGGATTCCTGCGCGTGCGCGTAGATGGAGAGGTCAGGGAGCTGACGATGAATATGCAGGTCGACCGCTACAAGACCCACGATATAGAACTTGTCGTTGACCGCATCCGAGTGAGCGATACCGACAGCTGTCTCAGCCGAATGACCGAGGCCGTACGAACGGCATTCAAACAGGGCAAGGGTGTATTAATGGTACTTGAAGGAAACGACACGCGTTATTTCTCCCGTCTGCTGATGGACCCCGAATCAGGTATCTCTTTCCCCGAACCCGAACCTAATACCTTCTCTTTCAATTCTCCTTATGGAGCCTGCGAACATTGTAATGGATTAGGAGAGGTTACCGAAGTAGACCTCACCCGCATTATTCCCAATCCCAAGAAGAGCATTTCGGGCGGGGCTCTCGATCTGTTGGGTAAGTACTCGCCCAACAACCCCTTCTTCCGTCAGTTAGAGAATCTGGGCAAGGCCTATGGGTTCTCTGTTGACGACCCTATCGAAAACCTCTCCGAGGAGGCCAAGAATGCCATCCTTTATGGCACAAGCGACTTTACAGGCGTTACGGATGCCTACGACCCGGGCTTCCGAAGCGGATTTCAGGGCATCGTCAACTACATTCTCCAACTGGCCCAGGACGACAGCTCGGCTGCTCTCCAGAAATGGGCGGCCAACTTCATGAATCCTGTCCCCTGTCCCCATTGTCATGGCTCACGACTCAAGCACGAGTCGCTCTGTTTCCTCGTCGACGGCAAGAATATTGCAGAGGTAGCCTCCATGGACCTTATCCAGCTCTACGACTGGATTCAGAACCTCGAGCCCAAACTCGATTCCCAGCGTCAGAAAGTGGCTCACGAAATCATACGCGAGATTGCCACCCGAACCAAGTTCATGCTCGACGTGGGTATTGGCTATCTCTCTCTCAACCGTAGCAGCAAATCCCTCTCCGGAGGCGAAAGCCAGCGCATCCGTCTGGCCACCCAGATAGGAGCCAAGCTGGTCAACGTGCTTTATATCCTCGACGAGCCTTCCATAGGCCTTCACCAGCGCGACAACCGTAAGCTGATTAATGCCCTCAAAGAGCTTCGCGACCTGGGCAACAGCGTCATTGTGGTCGAACACGACCGCGACATGATTCTGGCTGCAGACTATGTCGTAGATATTGGACCTGGAGCAGGTATTCATGGCGGAAAGATTGTGGCAGAAGGCCCTCTCGACAAATTCCTCAAACATCGCACTACCACCTGCGACTACCTTAACAGAACGCGCGATATTGAGATTCCCGTCCGCCGAAGTGCCAAGGACTGCAAGCATCTCGTTCTCACAGGTGCAACAGGCAATAACCTCAAGGGCGTAACGCTCGACATTCCGTTAGGACTCTTCGTCTGCGTTACAGGCGTGAGCGGTAGCGGAAAGAGCACCCTCATCAACGAGACCCTCCATCCCATCCTCAACGCCCATTTCTATCATTCCCAGAAGCGTGCGCTCCCCTACGAGAGCATCTCCGGCATCGAGAATATCGACAAGGTGATCGAGATCGACCAGTCGCCCATCGGACGCACCCCGCGTTCCAATCCGGCCACCTATGTCGGCATATTCGACGACATCCGCAATCTCTTTGCCCAGTTACCCAGCGCCCGTATGCGTGGCTACAAGCCCGGCCGTTTCTCCTTCAATGTGGCCGGAGGCCGTTGCGATGCCTGCAAGGGAGCCGGCGTGCGTACGGTAGAGATGAATTTCCTCCCCGATGTCTATATCAACTGCGAGGTCTGCAACGGAAAACGCTACAACCGCGAGACCCTCGAGATCCGCTACAAGGGTAAGTCTATTTCCGACGTGCTCGATATGACCGTCAACGAGGCTGTAGAGTTCTTCGAACCCTATCCCAAGATATTCCGCAAACTCCGCGCCATTCAGGACGTAGGTCTCGGCTATATTACCCTTGGCCAGCAGAGCACCACCCTCAGCGGCGGCGAGGCCCAGCGTATCAAGCTTGCCTCCGAGCTCTCCAAGGCCGACACGGGCAACACCCTCTATATCCTCGACGAGCCCACCACAGGTCTCCATTTCGAAGACATCCGCATCCTCCTCGGAGTATTGCAGAAGCTTGTCGACAAGGGCAATACCGTGCTTGTTATCGAACACAATATGGATGTCATCAAGGTAGCCGACTACATTATCGACATGGGTCCGGATGGCGGAGCCGCAGGCGGAAAGCTCATCTTTAGCGGAACGCCCGAACAGCTGGCTCAGAAAGAGGATTCCTTTACCGGAGTCTACCTCAAGGAAGAGCTCGAACAATGCTACCGTACGCCCCACAAGAAAGCTGCTGCCGCAAAGGACGAGGCCGCATCTGATGCCAACCCCAAGCGCAAACGTATCACCAAGACTGCCACCCGCTAATCATGGTCACCCAACTGCTCACACTCCTCTATCTGCTTTTCGTTCCATGGGCCGTAATGCGCCTGGCCGAGCGCTGGAGCTGGATCAGCAAGATAAGCCCCATGACCGTACTCTATTTTGTCGGCATCGTGGTCTGCAACTGCGGACTCCTCTCCGAGGGCGACACCAGCCTGTGTGCCACCGTCTCCTCGCTGGCCGTCCCTCTGGCCATTCCCCTCATGCTCATGACCTGTTCGCTCAAGGGGTGGAAGGTAGGCCTGGCGCTCAAGGTGTTCCTGACCGGATTGCTCTCTGTGATGATCGTCGTCGTGAGCGGCTATTTCATCTTCAGGGGCCAGGGCAGACTTACCGACGAGAACTACGCCCAGATCTGCGCCGTCTCCACGGGCATCTATACTGGCGGCATCCCCAACATCGGGGCCATAGCCCAAGCCGTCCGCATGCCCAACAGCCTCTACATCCTCGTCACCAGTAGCGACCTCATCATTACCGGGCTCTACCTGGTGTTCATCATCTTCTTCGGCAAACCCCTCTTCAGAGGCCTTCTGGGCGCTCCCGCCGACCTCCCTTCCGACTCTGCCGTCTCCTCCGAGGAACTTGAACAGCCAGCCGCCGAACATCCCCGTCGCCCCTTCTCCCAGGGCATGCGCAAAGGCAGCCTCCTTCTCATCGCAGCCACCCTCCTTATCGCAGCCGTCAGCTATGGCGTCAGCCTCCTGCCCTCGGGCGGCAAGGAACCCCACATGACCCTGCTCATCCTCCTCCTGACCACCCTTGCCATCGGAGCCTCCTTCATCAAGCCTATCCAGCGTCAGACACAGGCCTTCGACATGGGTCTTTATTGCGTCTACGTCTTCTGCCTGGCCATCGCCACACAGGTCAATATCTCCGAGATGCGGCTGGGCGAGAATATCTCCGTCATCTACTACATAGCCTATGTCATCTTCGGCTCCCTGGTGTTGCAGTTCCTCTTTGCCAAGCTCCTCAAGATCGATGGCGACAGCGTCATGGTATGTAGCGTAGCCCTCATCAATTCCCCGCCCTTCGTGCCCATGGTGGCAGCCATGCTCAAGAACCGCAATATCGTAGTGCTGGGCATCAGCATCGGCCTCCTGGGCTACATGATAGGCAACTACCTCGGCATCGCCATCTTCCATCTGCTTCGCTAGTCCTTTCTCCGTCCGCTCTCCATAGACCGTTCTCCCATTATGACCACCCCTTCCGACACGATAGAACACCATCCTCTTCAGCCCTTTCTGCCGCCTGGGGCGCGGCTGCTTATGCTCGGCAGCTTCCCTCCGCCACGCCACCGTTGGAGCATGGATTTCTTCTATCCCAACCGGACCAATATGATGTGGGAGGTATTCGGACATATATTCTTTGGCGATTCCCTCCATTTTGTGGATGCGGAGCATAAGAGTTTCCATCAGCAGGCCATCGAGCAGTTGCTCCGCGACAAGGGTATAGCTGTCTTCGATGCTGCTCAAAGCGTGGTCCGTCTGCAGGGAAATGCTTCCGACAAATTCCTTCAGGTGGAGGAGCATACCCACCTGCCCGGTCTGCTCGATCAGATTCCCCTTTGCCGCCATATTGCCTGCACGGGCGAGAAATCGTGCCAGATAGTCTGCGACGACTATCGCGTCGCCATGCCCAGGATAGGCCAGGGCGTCGAGCTCACCATCGCCGGTCGCCGGCTCACCCTCCATCGCCTGCCCTCCACCTCGAGGGCCTACCCCTTGCCGCTCCAGGACAAAGCCCGCCACTACGAAGAGCTCTTCCGTCAGGCAGGCATCCTCTCCTGATCCGGTCTCTCCTTTGGCGAGCCATAGTTCCCCGGTCCGTTCCGTGTCGGCTGTCAGCAGCTTCATCTGCGCTTGCTGACTATCTTTCTTGCAAAGCCGGTAATCGAGTCGAGGATAGCGCTCAGTACTGCGATGATGGCCTTGAGCCATCTGGCAGCCCTCTTAGGGTCGATGTTTTCCTGTTCTTTTTTCATAGCATTAATGGGTTTAGGGGTTGATTTTCGTTCTGGATACAGCGCCGGCGACTGGTTAGGATTGAGCATCTGAGGGATGGTCATTGACCTCACGTACCACGGGGCAGTCCGGGTATCTCGGGCAAGTGACCACGGCGTTGATGGCCGCCCGGTTCTTCGCAAGCTCCTCCTTGAGGGGTTTGACGATGTTTTCGTTGAATTCCTTTACAAAAGTGGTTGAAACATCGAGTTCTGCTTTTTCGGATTCAGCCCGGCGCTTGCGGCGTTCGGTAAGCCAGCCCGCCCCGCTGAGGAGCGTGATCAGAGCCAGAATAAAGTCAAATAGTGGGTTCATTGTGGTTAAGGGTTATTGGTTTTAGTTGGGATTTTTAGTTAAGATTTTTAGTCAGGATTTTGAGCCGAAGGCGACCCTCTTTAGAATTTTCCTCAAAAGATTTTTAATGGGATTTTCAGTTGGGATTTTATCTGTTTGGTTCTTCTTGAGGGGGTCAAAAATCCTTACCTAAAATGGGGTGGCCAATAGCCAGAGTTTTCGTTGGGGGTGTTTGTGGTCGTTTTTTTGTCTTCAAAGAGCGACCGGGAGCAGAAGAAGTTTTTCATCGGGTTAGAGGGTTGAGGGTTGACGGGGAATCTGATTTCGAAATCGTTTGCAAAAGTACCAACTTTTTCTCACGCCGTGGGACGTTTGGGGAACGGTTGGGAAGGAATCTTTTACGGCTCATCTCAATTCCTTCACAATCACCTCGGTTGGCTAGGGGATAGAATACCCTTTTTTATCCTTCGGGTCGCGTCCTGGGCGCGAAAAGGCCTTCAGGAGCCCGTTCATTTCGCAGATTTTGAAGAGGAAACTGGGGCTGATTCAGGATGGATGAAGGCTTACAGAATAGTTGTAGATAGCACATAGATAGCACAATGGGTGCAGAAAACCAGTCATCTACGCGTTTTGCGTGCCGAGTATGTGCTGTCTGAGTGCCGAGAAAGACTTCGCTTCTGACAGGATTAAGATTTTTAGTCCGGATTTTCAGTTGGGATTTTATCTGTTGGTCGCCTTTTAGACAAAAACATAGATAAACCCCTCGGTCGAGGTCGGGACTCTTCGAGTCCTTTTGGAGGCCAGGAGCCGCCCGGAGCTTACAAGCAAGCTTGACGCTCCCGTCGTCCCCAGCCCTCCGAGCCTCCGGCTCCGACCTCGCCCAAGGCGATAAACAAAGATAAACACGGGCCGGTATCTAATATCGTTTAGCCATAGCCAGAGGCCAACAGCCATAGCCTTAGTATTCGTTTCAGAAAACCCACAACAGCGTCAAGGCTAGCGGCCAGGGTTTATCTTGGTTTATCGCCTTTGGAGGGGCTTGGCGGCTGAGGGGGCAAGTTTTTCCGGGAGCTTGCTCACGAGGGAAAACTTGAGTCCGCAGATGCCGAAGATGCGAAGCAGCTTCAGAAGAGAAGCCCTTTCAAAGGATGTTTATCTATGTTTTTTTCTACAATCAACCCGACCTTGACCAAGGGGGTTATCTTTGTTTTTTTTCTAATTTGCCCCACTCATCGTAGAGGTCGTTCTTGCAGTCCTTGCGCGCGTAAGAAAGTGTTTCTACCTGATTGGACAGCTGACCCTTATTGCCGCCACTTTCTGCAACGAGATTGGCCATAATTCCGCACGGTTCCTTCCAAGTTTGGTCGGGATATTGAAATTTTACTCCAGTGATGTGCGAACCCAAAATCAGGAAAAAGCATAGGTACAAGGGGCTGATTCATGTCTTTCGAGGTCTGAGAGAGCATCAATTTGAGGCATTCTGTGCCCCTGCCGAGCTCAGGCATCGGTGGAGGGGTCTGTTTGGTGATATCGTATTTCATTGTAATACTGCTTTTTAGAAAAATAATATAGTTCGATTTGTTAAAGTTAAAGTTGTTAAAGTTGTTTTTTGAGGTACCCATATTTTGTTTAAATATCACATAACTACCTATATATTAATTAGTTAAATAGTATATAAAGAGGTATTGTATATCCATTTTTTTATCTTTAACAACTTTAACATTAACAAAGCTTGCTTTCGACTACTCTTTTTCTATGAGGCCGTCGAGTGCCGTTACAATCTCCTTGGACAGCTTACGGGAGAAGTCCTTCGGGCATCGGAACGAGGGCTTACAAATGCCTTTTGAGACCTCTTTTTAGCCGGATTAGGTTACATTCTGTACCCTTTCCGAGTACAGGCATCTTAGGAGAAGAGGGTTTTGAGATATTATACTTCATTGAATATATGCTTTTTAGATAAATAAGAGGTTGTTGTTTGGGTACAGTTACAGTTAATACAGTTATTTTTTGAAGGGTACAACTAGCACCTCTGGATTATATATATACTTAATAATTAGTTAGTTATATAGTATATAGAGGTGTATGTAATACTTTTTTTTTAACTGTAACTGTATTTCTGTACCCGAGAATTGTCTAACTACTTCTCTACGAGGCATTCGAAGGCATGAAGGAGATCGTTGATGAGTTAGAGGATATAGGTTTTCTCTACAAAGCCTAGCCCCATATGGAGACGCTTGAAGTTGAAACGGGGCTGACCGTCCTGGCTGATGGTCATGGTGAGATGCTTGCCGTCGTAGAGACAGCGGTTACGGCGTTGGGAGTGGTTCTTCTCTACAAAGTAGACCATGTCGTCTTCCACCCGAACGGAAATGGGATTTAT
>JAKSMQ010000034.1 GCA_024400565.1 Bacteroidales bacterium | reverse complement strand
TTGCATACTGACAAAACATTGCGAACGCCCCTTCCCCTTCTCCAAACCAATTTTGTGCGATTTTGTCAAAAAAACTTAAGAAACTTTAACCCGAAAAATATTGACAGACACATAATCATAGGTTCGAATCCCCATTTTCGGAGACCCCGTTTTCAAAAATCACCCTCTTCCAATGCTATATACTTACCCAGCAAGAACTAACTGATGAGATTAAATTTGGGGAATGAAAGTTTAGCGGACACCAATAAAAATTTTTCACGCTCACGGTCCCCGTTTCCTTCACGCCATTTCCTCAAGGCCGATCTGTGGGGTCTGAAGTAAAAGATTTATCTCCACAAAATAGTGATTATTGAATTGTGAATGAGGATAACTGATTACTGATTACTGATTACTGATAACTGAAACGTGTAAGGATTTTTGAACCTCTCAAGAAGAACCGAACAGATAAAATCCTGACTAAAAATCCCAATGAAACAACTACCTCCCCCAAAAACATGAACCCACTATTAGACTTTATACTATCCATCGTCACCTTGCTTAGCGGAGCAGGCTGGCTTACTGAACGGCGTAAGCGTAAAGCCGAATCGGAGAAAGCAGTACTTGACGTTTCAACCTCCTTTGTCAGGGGGTTCGATGAAAATATTGTCAGTCCTCTCAAAGAAGACTGATTTTCTGTGCTCTAGACAGAAGGAAGCGGGCCCTTGGACAAGAGCCCGCTTCCTGGAGTGTGGAACGACGAGAGGTTTAGAATCTCAGTCCGAAAGAGAGTCCCATCGAAGAGAATTCGGAGACGGTATAGCCTAATTCTACCATCAGACCGTTGCGGCGGCTTACATTGTATTCTACGCCGATGCCGGCATGGGCCATGGGCATGAGAAAATCATTGCCGAAGGCGGGGTCGCACAATACGCCTGCACGCATACCCAGATAGGGCATAAAGGTGCTGTTGCCCTCGAAGGTCTTGCGCATGGAGATGGCTGCCATCAGCTCGGGGTAGCTGTCATAGCTGGCGGGAGAGTTGTTGTCGGTGTAGCTGTACTGTCCGAAACCGATGCCGCCACCCAGGGAGAAGGTGTTGGTGATGTAGTAGCGGCAATCCAGGCTGAAGCTGGCATAGGCAAGTTTGCCATAGTAGTTGCCAAACTCGTAAGCGAAGCTGCCGGTCCATTCTGTCATACCTTTACGTTCATTGTGGGTCTGGGCTACTGCCATGCTGCCCATCATAACGGCGATAAGTGCAATAAAAAGTTTTTTCATGGTTCTTATAATTTTAGTATAGTTAATCTTATTTTCAGTTTGCAAAGATACGAAATTATTTCCATTCCAAATCTGTTTCCATCATATTTTCTATGATATTTTCCGGGGGGGGTGATTATCAGTATGTTATGTTGACAATGTTTTTCAGGAATTTTGACGGTTGATTGATTCCCGTTCGGGTTATCTGTCCTGATAGTAAGAAAGAATAGAAAATATCTGGGATGTCTGGCTATAAACTGGATTGTGTTCTTTGGGGAGATTCTTTTGGTATTGTCTGACAAATGTTAAAATCTTGATCCGAAAGAGAGTTTGATCTGAAATCCTGTGATGTCTTCATTGTGGTTTTTTGTGGCAGCAGCAGGCACCTCGTAGTCATGCTTCTTCAAAGGAGCAAGAAAATAAGATGCATCAATACCAACAAACATGTGCTTGAAGATATTTACCGTAAAGCCTCCTTCGAAAGATGTTATGCCAAGAAATCGGTAAACATCGGTTTGTTTAATATCTGTATATGAGTTCTTCAGCATACCCATACCTACACTCAATCCTGCCCAGACATTCAGCTTGTCCGAAATGGGCATATATCGTCTCGAAGAAGCCATAACAGAATAGAGAGCGTATTTTTCCTGATAAGGCTGGATGGTATTACCTCTCATCACGGAGAAGTCCAGGCCAAAGAATGAATTTGAATCCCGTCCCTGGACGCGTCCTATGAATAATGAACCTGACAAATCTCGATAAGATTCAGTAACATCATCAAAGAGCGAAATGGAAGGGTATCCTATGGCGTTGTTCATGCCTACGCCCCAATGCATCATCCATTTGCTGCTATCGCCAGACACATTCTGCGCATGGGCAAATGAGATACTACCCAATACTAATAAACAAATAAGAAGTTTCTTCATAGTAAAAAAGATAAGTTATTGAAAAAAGTTAGTTATAAGTTAGATTGATTTTTAAAATTCGGTTCCAGAATCAGCAAATATTGCATAAAATAGCATTGTCAATTTATTTTTGGATGTCAGAATTGTACATGCGGAATTCAGGTATTATAATAAGTTCATAAAGAGTAGAAAAGGAGTATACTGATAAATGGCTAATCTATGACATGCCCTTTGATTTGCAGTATCGTCCTGAATCTGCTTCTTGCTTTTGATTTCACCAATATGGTTTTTACAAAATTACCTTGATGAGATGCGTGATACGTTACAGATATAGAGCCGCTTTTACCTGGTGGTATTGCATCTTGTGGCCAGGTGGCAATAGTACAACCACACGAAGAGGTTACTTCTGTGATGAGTAAAGGAACATCACTTGTGTTCATAAACTGAAACGAACAACTATAGTCATTGGTGTCAAGGTTAATTGTGTCGAAATTGTATGTTAGATTATTGAACAGAATTTCTGTTTTGACTTGCGCATTTAAAAGCATCGGAAGCAGAAAAAGGATCGCTAGAATGAATCCCTTTCTATTGTTTATTATAGTTTTTCTTCGCATCTAATATAAGGTTGTATCGTGATGTATTAGTGTTTTCTAGATAGCTACCCCGATAAACGATTTTTCTATCAGGAGATATTAATACATAGTACGGGTAGCTATACACGTTGAGGCTGCCAGCTGTCTCCTTACCCGAGAAGGCGATATCGGAAATGCCATTCGTCTTGGCAAACTCTACAAAGTAGTCTGTTACTCGGCTGATGATATTGACACAATAGACAGATATACCTTCGTGCTCTAACATCCTATATCCGAGAGAATCCTGTTCCTGTTTCATCCTCTTGAATTGTTTAACGCATGGTTTGCATCCATATGTCCAGAAGTCAACAAGGATCCACCCGCGTGCATCCTTCATACGTATTGTGTCGCCATTGGTACTCAACAGGGGTGCATTTAGCAGTACGTCAAGACTTTCGTCAGGCACGTAAATAAACCCTTCAGAAGGATTGTTGTCTTCGTCCTTGTTGATGCAGTAAACGTCGTATTTACCCATCTCATCGGGTCTTAAACGATATTGGTTATCGTTGATAACAGGCTTGTCAAAGGAGATGTCTCGTATCGAATAGTCAAGAATAGACTCCATATCACCTTCGTCCTGTATCCATACCACCCTATTTACCAGTCCCAGAGTATCGTCTATGTAGAATATTATTGTATCATATGCCTGCACGTAGTTGTCCTCATAGAAGTCTCTTCTAAGTCGGTCTGTTGCTACATATTTGAGAATATGTGTTGTGTTGTCGTCGGATGCTTCTATGCTGGAAAAGGAATATTGAAAGGATTCTTCTCTACGGGGGAACAGGTAAAAACCAGCAAAGTAGTCGATATCGCGAAATAATCCGGAGAGTAGCTGACCGACAATGTTCTTTTCGTGTATGGACTGAGGGTCGGTTATTCTCCCGTAGGTGTAATTCCCATCTTTGTAGTACTTAATATACAGACTGTCTTCTGTCAGCAGACTATAACTGAATCCATTATCCTGATAGATGCCATAGGGGGTCGAGCAGATATATCTTGGCGAAAAAATATTAGTGTCTCCCACCATCCTGCCCTTGTAGCGCGAGTAGACCATCCCGTCGTATCTTGCTCCAACGTATTTCTGCCCATATACCCTGTTGACAAAATGTTGTTGCCAAAAATCAGTATCATCATGTTGTGCACAGAGTGTTAATGTGCTGCCAAACAGTAATAAAAAACAAATGAAATATTTTCTCATATCGGTTAATAGATTATGTTATCCTTCATACATTGTATTATTCTTGATAATTGCGACGATTCAATTCCCATAGCTTTACAATAGTGATTCAGCTTCCATTGCTCCCTTCCAGAAATGTCTCCAAAGTCAAAATTTGGCATAGGGTCTGTACAAGGTTGACACATTAGAAAATTGCCATAATTATCTTTGATAGTAATACATGGGTTATTACATTTGCCCCCACAACGAAGAGTCCTAGAATTATTGTTTACCACATATTGAATTCTATTGTTAGTATGCATAGTATCTGGCTGAATGAAAATAGTGATACCATGCTCTTCTACCATATCAAAAAAAGATATGCTTAGGGTTGGTGTATAAAGATCTTTACTAATAGAGTCGACCCATATATTGAGCGATTCTGCTATATATCGTCCAGGATCTCCGTTATTTAATGAATCAATAAAGTTATTTAAGAATCCTACTTCATCAATATCTAGTAAGATCTCAGATTCATAATATTTTGAATGACCTACGACAACCCCTCCTTTTGGTAAACTGAATGCTGATGGTTGAATGTCTTTAGTGGCTATATTATTCTCTTTCTTACAAGAAATACAGGCGATGCTTCCTATAAATAATAGCATAGATGTAGTTACTAATAATATTTTAAAATGTTTCATAATTCTTGTTTTTTAAAATTTCTGATTTTTTTTACTTTGCTGACATTCTTGTTTTATACATAGTATCAAACGAATGTTTTGATGTATTTTTTTGAAATATCGTTCCGGCGCGCTTCAGAACGAATTTTTCGAATGTTTTAGAAGGTGATTAAATTATATTTTATAGTAACTCTAATGTGATATTTATCAATATTTGACTATTAGTATATTATATTAGTATTTTGATTTTGCAGACTCTCCGTTAACCATGGATCTCTAGTCGAGTCTTCTCTTGCTATGATACAATTGAATTTCATAAGGCTAATCCTCAAATGACTTTTATTCAAAATTTAAATAGTTTCCAGACCAATTTTCTTTTTTTCGATAACAAAATCTTATTTTTTTTACAAAAATAGCATTGTCAATTTCAAACAATTATAGTTTTTATGACGAGTAATTGATTTTGCAAAATTACTAACAATGAATGAATTAAAATTGTCAGAAAAGAACAAAAAATTGTCAATTTCGATGCACTTGTGTTTTTTTTGTGCAATTTCTAAAATTATTATTATCTTTGCATTGTTTTAATAAATTAATAATCAATGAATAGAGAAGACAGATCGCCCTTGTATGAAATTGACAATCTGGTAAGAGAAACCATGACTGTTTTGGACCGGAGAGGAAGGAATTATTTTTCAGAGCACTTTTCATTGATTATGGATTTTACCCCCTATGTGGAGCGAGTGGTTATTGGCAAGCTGATGAGGACACCCAATCATCGTATTATCCTTGTACGTCAAGGCTCTGCAACAATCAGCTTTAACATGGAGAGCCACCAGTTGCGCAGGGGGTCAATGGTTCTGGTGCCCGCCAACACCATAATCTCCATGCGTGATGTGTCGCCCGACTACGGGCCCATAGATGTCTCTTTCCTATCGTCCAGAGTGGACAGCATGGGGCTGGTAGGCTACAAGGTGCTGCAAATGCAGTTGTCTGAAAAGGAGATGAAAACCATGCAGAATTATTACACCCTGCTGGAGGCTCTGGCCGAGAAAGGTGAGATCTCAAATGGGAGTATGGATTTTCTTCTGATGTCGCTGCTTGTGCATATCCATGAGGTCTCCAAGGACTTGTGTCCCGAGAGGTGGCAGTTGCGCACTAACAAGGCCTGCGAGGTGGCAGACAAGTTTCTATACATACTCAATAGCGAGGTTCCCGTAAGAAGTGTGGATCATTACGCAGGGATGCTGAGCGTAACCTCGGTCTATCTGCGCAATGCAGTAAGCAAATTTACTGGCCATACACCTTCCAAATGGATAAGTGAACGCATAGTAAGGGAGATACAGCTGCTGCTGACCGACAGCGAAAGATACTACGGTCTGGAGGAGATAGCCGAGAAAGCCGACTGCGGCTCGGCCCAGCAGCTGGTCAAGTTCTTCAAGAAACACACGGGTATCACCCCCAACGCCTACCGCAAGAAGTTCCAATAGCCATAGGGATTCATCTCCCGTATCTGTTCGGGACGACCGAAATCGGAACGGCAGGATTCGTGTTGCCTTGTCCTGGGGAGAGGCGGCAAAGGGAGGTCTCCTTTCGGGAGGGCCTCCGGCAGCAGGAGGGAAGAATTCCTGGCTGCCAGACTGAAATTATTTTTGCCTATGTGCAATAGTTTTCGTAACTTTGCATTTTCTGCCCATATCCTTTATGGAACTTTGCAGAGTGATATTTAGTTTGTTAACATTCAATGCTGACAACCGAATATGAAGAAAAACAATATTGTCATATCTATAATAATGCTCGTGGGACTTCTGCTGGGCAATGCCTGCAGCGCTCAGGAAGGAGGCTCCCTCCAGGTGCGTCTGGAACCCGCCAGAGGGCTTTGCGAAGTGAGCGCATGTGAGGGTGGGGAGGATGGCTCCAAGTGCATCCGTTTCCGTCTGCATAACCCAGGGCCTGTCAGCGAAGGCGATACTCTGGAGCCTCTGCCTCTGGTGATTTTTCTGCATGGTGCCGGAGAGAGGGGCCGTGACAACGAGGGTCAGATGCGTCTCTGTGTACCCTACCTCCTGTCCGACGAGGTTCAGTCAAAGCAGCGGTTCAGACTGCTGTTGCCCCAATGCCCCGAGGAGTACCGGTGGGCGGAGACAGACTGGACGCTGCTCAAGCACACCATGCCCGAGCATCCTTCGGTGCCTATGGAGGCTGTGATGGCTATGCTCGACAGGCTGATAGCAGAGGGTATGGCTGACCCCGACAGGGTCTACATCATGGGTATCTCGATGGGTGGCTTTGGCACATGGGATGCCCTGCAGCGATGGCCCGAGAGGTTTGCCGCTGCCATCGCTATCTGTGGCGGAGGCGACCCCAAGTATGTGGACAATGTGAAAAAGGTGCCGCTGAAGATATTCCACGGCCGTAAGGATAAGCTGGTTAAGGTGTGCCGCAGCCAGGATATGTATGATGCAATCATCGGGGCAGGCGGCAAAAAGGCTTCCCTCAAGATATACGACAACCTGGGCCATTTCTGCTGGGACGAGGCTCTGAAGACCCCCGGCCTGTTTGAATGGCTCTTTAGCAATCGCAGATGATTATGGAAAAAAGAAAGAAACAACGACTCCCCGACAAGAACTACTTTATGTATCTCGGCCTGATGGCAGCGGCTCTGGTGCTGTTTGTGGGCTATTCCTTTGCCAAGGAGGAGATATCCTTTGAGGTGGAGCTGAAGAAACCCACCATTATCAGGACTCCCTCTTCGCAGCCTCGGGCGGGAGTCCAGTCTGACAGCACATCGGCAGCTCAGGACAGCATCGAAACCGGAAAGGCAGACTCCAGGGCCCAGGATGCTGACGCGCTGGCTGTGGCAGGGACCATTGCAGGGAAAGTGCCCGCGGCTGAGGATGTCGACACTACGTCGCAGTTCTTCCTGCTCATAGGCGACTCTATGGGCGAATATCTCCGTCTGCGTCTCAACGACTACTGCGAGAAGAATGGTCACAAGATGCAGACCGTTATCTGGTACAGCTCTACTACGGAATGGTACGGCTCGTGCGACACGCTGGCTCACTATATCCGCAAATACAAGCCTACCTATATACTGCTCACCCTCGGCAGCAACGAACTCTTTATCCGCGATATTGTCAGTACCCGACAGAAATATGTGGAGCATATCCTCCGCCAGATCGGCGACATACCCTATGTATGGATAGGCCCTCCTAACTGGAAGGACGACACGGGCATCAACGAGCTTATCCTTACCAACGTGGGAGAAAGCCGCTATTTTGAATCGAAGCGCCTCAAATTCCAGCGCAAGAAGGATGGTGCCCACCCCGTCAAGGAATCGGCCTATGCCTGGATGGACAACATAGCGGCATTTCTCAGCAATAATGCTGCCCACCGTGTCCGTATGGAACGTCCCGGCAAGAACGCCACCGGTATTCCTCACACGGAGATACTCTCACCCAAGAAATAAAACAGCAGCGCTATGATTGAATTACTGAAGAGTATACTATTCTATCACCCCGAGGAGCCGTTGATGTTCAACAGCTTCCTCTTCATGTTCCTCTTTGCGCTGGTGCTGACCGTCTATGCGTCTATCTATCGCAATGCCCTGAGCCGCACCCTGTTTCTGCTCGCCTTCAGTCTGTTTTTCTACTACAAGTCGAGTGGTATGTTTGTGCTTCTGCTGCTGGGCACCCTTGTGGTGGTATACATACTGACGTGGATGATGAGCGGGTGTGAAGGAAAGTGGCGCAAGGGGTTTCTGATCGGCAACATTGTAGTGGTGCTGGGAGTGCTTGCCTATTTCAAGTATGCCAACTTCTTCTACGAGAACTGGTGTATGATAACCCGAGGGCAGTTCCGTGCTCTCGACATACTGCTGCCTGTGGGCATCTCGTTCTATTCGTTCCAGCTGCTGAGCTATGCTATCGATGTGTACCGCAAAGAGATAGACCACGAGAAGAACTTCCTCAACTATGCTTTCTACATCACATTCTTCCCCCAGCTGGTGGCAGGTCCTATAGTCAGGGCCAAGAATTTTCTGCCCCAGTTGCGCAAGCCCGTACGTATCAGGAAGGATGAGATAGAAAAGGGCGCATTCCTGGTGATGCAGGGTCTCTTCAAGAAGGCTGTCATTGCCGACTATCTGGCTCAGTATAACGACCTTGTGTTCGGAAACCCTGGCGGTTATTCTGGATGTGCCACCCTATTTGCCATCTATGGCTATGCTATCCAGATATACTGCGACTTCTCGGGCTATACCGACATGGCTATCGGTATGGGCAAGATGATGGGGTTCGACCTGGGTGTCAACTTCAACAAGCCCTATCAGTCTACGTCGCTTACCGACTTCTGGCGCCGCTGGCACATCAGTCTGTCATCGTGGCTGCGTGACTATCTGTATATTCCTCTCGGGGGCAACCGCAAGGGGAAGATCCGTACCTATGTCAACCTGTTTCTTACCATGCTGATAGGTGGTCTCTGGCATGGAGCCAACTGGAAGTTTGTCTTCTGGGGCGGCATGCACGGAGCGGGTCTTGCGGTCGATAAGATATGGAGGAAAAAGACCAACGGCCGTTATGAAGGCAAATGGTATTTCAAGGTGCTGGGATGGTTCATCACCATTCATTTTGTGGTGCTTCTCTGGGTCTTCTTCCGAGCCGACAGCTTTGCCACGGCTCTCACCATGATTGGCCATGTGTTTGTGCCTTCAGAGGTGCCTCTGCATGCCTTCCTGGATGCCCGTCCGCTCTTTGTAACCCTGCTGGCCGTGTCGGTAGCCATTCATGCTATCCCCTCGTCCCAGTTCCCCAAGGTAGAGAACTGGTATGTCAATACCCCCTTCTGGGTAAAAGCTATAGGTTTTATCCTGCTGATTCAGCTCTGCCTCCAGCTTCAGAGCGCCGAGGTGCAGCCTTTCATCTACTTCCAGTTCTAGAGCCATGAAACGGGGGTTGTTGCTGGCGGTGCTGTGCTTAATGGGCATAGGTGTCAGGGCGCAGTTCAGCTTCCCGACAATGGGTGCCGGTGCTGGTATGGGAGGGTGCTTCCACCCTAGCGATCCCTGGTCGCAGGTCGGTGCTGTTGCAGGAATAGCGTTTGCCAGGCAGCAGGAAGTGGGAGTAGGAGCTGCCTGCCATCAGTTTATGCCCTCGATGAATGATGTGGCTCTTGTCTATCTTGCAGGATTGCCTGGACGTGTCGGATTCGGCTTGCAGTTCAATAGCTTCGGGTCGGCACAATATCAGGATCAGCAGGCCTCCCTGGGTTGCGGAATAGAGGTGGCACGGGGTGTGGCAGTAGGTGTTCAGCTGAGTTATCTCCGCTCGGCAACGAACGACAGCTACTATCCTTCAGTCGACTTTCTTTCATGTGCATTGGGTCTGCAATGGAGAATCAGTCAGGGAATGGCGCTTTATCTGCTTGCCAGGAATCCCTATTCCTTCTCGCTGGGCCAGGATCTGATGATGCCGCCTGTACACTATGCAGCAGGACTTTCCTATTATCTTCTGCCTGATTTCCTGACTACGCTGGGGGTGGAAAAGGGTATGAACAGCCCGATGCGTCTTCGTATGGGATTGGAGTATGCCTTCAGCCTTGGAGAGAAAGAGAATCAGGTACTCTTTGCCCGTACAGGGGTAGCAACGGCCCCTTTCATCTATACGGCTGGGCTGGGTTACAGGAATAGCCATCTGGGTATGGATGTTGCCATGCAGTCGCATCAGGTTTTGGGCATATCGCCTCAACTTTCACTATCATACAGGTTCTAACTCCCGATGAAAAGACTCTTGCTCATAATAGGATTTCTTCTGGCTGCGCTTACTTTGAGGGCGCAGGTTGCCGAAGGTACACTCTGGCAGCATTATCTGGAGCAATGGGCCGAACAGAACGAGCAGGAATCTCTGCCTGAAGAACTGTTGGAGCTGATTGACGAATGCCGTCAGCACCCCATCAATCTCAACGATACCCTCTCGTTACGTATCCTCCAGCTTCCCTTTGTCAGCGAGTTTCAATGGGAGATTGTCAAAGCCTACATCCTTCAGAACGGGCCGCTCTATTCTGCCAACGAGCTGCGGCTGATGAACGGATTTGACAGCATTACCATAGGGCTGCTGATGCCGCTGGTAGAGGCTGTCCCCGTTGAATACAGGAAGCCACCTTCATTCAGAGAGATGTTAACTGGGGGGCGGCATCAGCTGCTGTTGCTCTCCCGTACTGTCCTCCCTCGGTCTAAAGGCTATGAAGACAGCACCTATCTGGGCAGCCCGTACCGTATGGGGTTTCGCTATTCATACAAGTACGGACAGTATTTTCATCTGCAACTCTCGGGCGAGAAGGATCCGGGAGAAGATTTTTTTGCAGGTACCCAGAGGCAGGGATTTGACCATTACGGAGGATTCCTCTTGCTGAATGAGATGGGCATCGTGTCGAGGGCGATAGCAGGCCATTATAACCTCCAGTTCGGACAGGGGCTCACCCTATGGTCGGGATTTGCCCCGTGGGGCTCTTTCGGGGCCAATCAGAAGCGTTACGGCCAGGGCATCCGAACCCCTGGGTCAATGACCGAAACGGGCTATCTGCAAGGCCTGGCGGCTACAATAAGAGTGGCTCCCCACACCCAGTTCACGTCCTTCTACTCCTATAAGAATCTTGACGCTACAGGAGCCACAGACTCAACCGTGCAGAGTATCTACAGTTCGGGGTATCATAGAAGTGCTCTCGAATGCAGCAAGAGAGGATTATTAAATGAGCAGCTTTTCGGGTTCAACATCCATTATCAGAAGGGCTCCCTGTCGTTGGGTATGACGGGCTATCATTCCTTCTTTGACAAGGAGATTGAACCCCAGACCTACTACTATAACCATCAGGCCTTTCGGGGTTCGGGCAATACTGTAGGGGGCTTGGATGCGGCCTATCGCTACCGCAGGCTTACGCTCTTTGCGGAGGCCTCCGCTTCGTCAAATCCCTATATCAGCCAACTGGTCAGCGAGGGGGGAGACCTGCCTCTTGCTGCAATAGCGGGACTCCAGTTTGAGATAAGCGGCAACCATCATGTAGGACTGAGCCAGCGCTATTATTCCGCCACCTATCAGAATCTGCATGCCTCGCCTTTCGGGCAGGGTAGTGGCGGTCAGAATGAAAGCGGAACCTGTCTGACCTGGCAGTCACAGTTGCCAGGAGGCGTGCTGCTGGATGCCTCGTTCGATATCTATAGGTTTCCTCTGCCCAGGTATGGGGTATATGCTCCCTCGTCGGGAAACGAGGCCAGATTGCGCCTTATCCGTACGCTCAAGGAAAACGGCACCCTTTCGTTCCAGTACCAGTTCAGAAACCAGGAGAAGAATGCCTCCCGAACGGGTATGGACAGCACGTTTATTGACCGCTGGCATCCCACCTATTTCGTAGAACAGCTGCAGACCCATCGTCTGCAGATTCGTTATGACTATCAGCTCACCCCAAGTCTGGGACTTTCGTCGAGAGCCTATTTCAGCTATACTGCCTGCGAGTTCCATCCATCCAATAAAGGATGGTTCCTACTGCAGGACTTCAGATACTCGCCCGCTATGGCCCGTAGGCCACTCACCCTGACTGCCCGCTATTCCTACTTCAGAATCAGCTCCTACGATGCCCGTATCTACGCCATGGAGAGCGACCTCCTGTATGAATATTCAACGCCCGCCTTCAACGGCAACGGCCACAGGTGCTATCTGATAGCCCGCTGGGGCCTTTCTCCGTCGATCATTTTTTCTGCCAAATATGGTCTTACAGCATATACAGACCGTTCTGAAATCGGTTCTGGCCATGATGTTACCGAAGGACCTTTGCGTCACGAATTTAAAGCACAACTCTTATTCAACTTCTGATGATGAATCCCTTCCCCATTACCCCTTTGAATCCGTCGCATCTTGAACAGGTTCTTCGCCTTCAGCAGCAAGTGCTGGATTCTCTTCCCGACCCTAACCTGCTGAGACGTAATACCGACGAGATGATTCTCTCCTGCCTGAGCCATCCCCACTATTCCTTGGGCGCATGGAAGGGCGAGGAACTTGTGGCGCTGGCTATTCTTTACGTCCCCCAGACGTCGGAAGAGGATCTGTCGCTGAGACTCAGGACCATTGATGCTTCAAGGTATAAGGCGGCTGATTATAAGCTGTGTATGGTAAGACCCGACTGTCGGGGAAACCATCTCCAGCGTATCATGGGGCAGATGCTGATAGAGAAGGCTTCCGAATGGGGCTACAATCTCATCGCCGCCACGGCCTCGCCCGATAACTCTTTCAGTCATAACAGCCTTATCCAACTGGGATTCCAAGTCGACAGCCAAGCCATTTTCTATGGCGGACTTCTCAGACAGCTCTATTATCTGACAACAGAAAAAAACAATACCCGTAACAACAACTCAATAACCTATACTCCAATATGATAGATACCCATTGCCACATGTATGCCGAGGAGTTCGACTCCGACCGCGCAGAAGCCCTCAACCGTTGCCTGCAGGCGGGCATAGATACGCTTCTATTACCAGCCATCGACCCTCAGAGCCACGAACGCCAGCAGTCGCTGGCGGATAGCCATCCTGCTGATCTCAAGGTGTTTCAGATGATGGGGCTGCATCCTACCTCTGTCAGGGAGGACTGGGAGGAGCAGCTGGCGATAACCCACGACAGACTCTTCGCCGATCCCCAGGCCTATGTGTCAATCGGCGAGATAGGACTTGACTATTACTGGGACCGTACATTCGAAAAGGAGCAGATAGAAGTATTGAAGCGCCAGGAGTCGTGGTCTGCCGAACTCTCTCTCCCTATGTGCCTTCACGTTCGCAAGGCCTATGAGGAAATTCTCGGCCTGTTCAAACAGATAAACCGTGGCTCTTACCGTGGCGTAATGCATTGTTTTGGAGGCAGCCTCAACCAGGCCCAACGCTCGATAGAGATGGGTTTCGTATTGGGCATAGGGGGCGTTGTGACCTTCAAGAATGCCGGTATGGCCGAGGTGGTCAGAGAGGTTCCCCTCGATAAGATTATCCTCGAAACGGATGCTCCCTATCTGGCCCCGGTTCCCTATAGGGGAAAGCGCAACGAGAGTGCCTATATTGTCGACATAGCCCGCAAGATAGCCGAGATAAAGGGCGTCTCTCTCGAGGAGGTGGCCGAGACTACCACCCATACCGCCCACACACTTTTCCGTCTGCCCTAGAGGCGTTCATCCAGAGGGCAGGAATGGCCGATACAGCCTTCGGGTAAAATCGGGCCAGACTCCATGTAGGGTCGGTATTGCCTCCATACAGCGTCCACTTTTTAACCCGATTGTGGGGGCATAGTGGACGCTAGGTGGACGCTATATGGACGCTAAGTGGACGCTAGGCCGAGGCATCTCCTCCGCTTCGGACCATTAAGATGCCTGCCAAAGAAGGACCGAAAAGGGCCTATCGGTAGAATCTCAGAGTGCCGCCAACTTCCTCGGACTCAATTCCGAAGGCGGTACGTATGTTGTTGGACGTAAGGACATTCTCGATGGCTCCGTGAGCAATTATTCCATAGTTGTGGAGCAGAACAGCCTGAGGACAGTAGCGTAGGGCCAGGTTGAGGTCGTGGACTACCAGAAGGATGGTCTTGCCCTGGCGCTGGCAGATGTTGGAGAGCATCTCCATAATGTCGAACTGGTGGGCAATATCGAGATTGGATGTCGGCTCGTCGAGAAGCATGATAGGGGTGCTCTGGGCAAGGGCGCGGGCAATCATAACACGCTGAAGCTCACCGCCGCTCATCTCGCGGGGGAAAGACTCGCGCAGATGCCACGTATTGGTCTGCCGCATACATTGTTCTACCAGCTGGCGGTCGGATTGCGACTCGTTTTCCAGGTGTTTCTGATAGGGGTTGCGCCCCATCATCACGAGGTCGGAGGCCGTGAATTCGAAGTCGGTAGAGGCCTGCTGGCGCACAAAGGAAAGCTGCTGGGCCAGCTGCCTGGGGTTGTAGTCGCGGAGGTCCCTGTCCTGAAGACTGATGCTACCCTTCTGGGGCTTGAGCAATCCTCCTATGCAACGCAGAAGAGTGGTCTTTCCGCACCCGTTGGGCCCCAGCAGGGCGGTAAAACTGCCTTGGGCGACATGGAGCGAGATGTCGTTGAGAATAGGCTGTTTACCAAAGCTATAAGAAAGATGTTCTATGCGTATCATGTGCGGGGTTTGTTGCGGTAGAGGAGGAATATGAACAGGGGCGCTCCCACAATGGCTGTCAGGCTGCCCACGGGGAGCTCGTTGGGCATGAGGGCCGTGCGGGCAAGCGTGTCGCAAAGCAGGAGGAAGAGGGCTCCTACCAGGAAGGAGGCAGGAACGACCTTGCGGTTGTCGGAACCCAGCACAAGCCGCACACAATGAGGCACAACAAGGCCTACAAAACCTATTACTCCGCAGGTGCTGACGGCAAAGGCCACCATAAGCGTGGTGACGGCCAGCAGACGGCGCTTAACCTTCTCTACCTCAACGCCCAGGCTCTGGGCTGTCTCGGTTCCGGCTAGTATGAGGTTGAGGTCCTTGGAATAGTAGTGTATGACAAAAAGTCCGCCAACGCAGATGGGCAGCAGCAACAGGACATCTGCCCACGACGCGGTAGAGAAACTGCCCATGGTCCAGAAGATGATACTCTCCATCTTGTCCTGGTGGAGAACCATGAGGAAGGAGACTACAGCCGTAATGAGAAAGGTGATGCAAACGCCTGTAAGAAGGAGCGTTGTGGTGTGAAGACGGTTGCCGATAGAGGCAATGTTATAGATGAGAAAGACCGTGATGAGGGCTGTGGCCAGGGAGCATATTCCGATACCCCATATATAGGCCGAGAGGCCGCAGATGATAGCGATGGCCGCTCCCAGGGAGGCCCCCGACGAGATGCCGAGAATATAAGGGTCGGTAAGCGGGTTGCGGAAGATGCTCTGGTAAGAGGCTCCGCAGACAGACAGCGTGGCTCCGACCAGAACCGAGAGCGCGATACGGGGCGCACGCAGCTGCCAGAATACGGGCGATGTCCACATCTCTGACAGAGAAAACTTTATGACGCCGACCATGGCGCAGCCTATCATGGCTGCTGCCAGCAACAGCGACAGAAAGGCTATCCAGAAAAAGAATCCCCAGCGGCTCTTGAGCGATCGTATACTCATCTTTCTCTTCGCGTTAAGAATGGTTATTTCAAAAGGTCTTCCATGGTGAAATATCCCTTCTTGCCGTTGATGAATTCGGCCGCCAGTACGGCTCCGAAGGCAAGCCCCTTGCGGCTCTTGGCCCTGTGGGAGACGAGAATAGTGTCGATGGGACTGTCGTATACAAGCGAATGAGTTCCAGGTCCTTCTGCCTGACGTACGGAGAGCACGGGGAGCACGTCCTCGGGCAGGGTCTTGGGGTTGACAGGCTGGGTAGAACGCTCGTTGTCCACCTTGTTGTCGGCTCCGATCCAGAGTTCGCCGTTCTTCTGCCAGCGGCTCTTGCGGTCGAGGCGGGCAATAGCGTCATTGGCCAGCGTGATGGCTGTCCCGCTGGGAGCATCTAGTTTGTGAACATGATGCGTTTCGGCTATAGAGACCGAATATTCCTCGTGTCCGTTCATCAGCTCAGCCAGACGGCGGTTGAGGGCAAACATGATGTTCATGCCTATGCTGAAATTGGAGGCAACGAAAAGCGACTGGTTCTGGGCCTTGCATTCCTCAACCAGAGTCTCCAGCTGGTCGTACCAGCCTGTTGTGCCGACCACGATGGGGACATTGAGTCCGAAACAGCGGCGTATGTTGCCCACGGCGGTCTGGGGCATCGAGAAGTCGATGGCTACATCGCATTGGGCCAGACGGTCGGCGCGCTCGGACCATTCCTCATTATTATCGATGGTTACCTCAATCTGGTGACCACGTTCAACGGCAAGAGCCTCAATGGCTTTGCCCATTTTTCCATAACCAAGAAGTGCTATTTTCATAACTGCAAAGATACGAATTATTTTTAGAATGGAGAATGAAAGGACGCTTATTAATCCGAGTTTGGGGGCTAAATGACTGGAAACATGTTTGCTCAACGTGCTGGTCTGGCATCCGTTGGGGGAGGGGTTCTCTCCCGAGCAGACTGAGGAACATTTTTCCTAAAAGACCTGAAAGGCCAGACCCACGAAAGCACTATGCCCCCCCAAGGTCATTCTGGGGGCGCCCCATCCCTCCGCTACTCCTCTTGTCTAAGGTAACATCTCCTCCGTATCTCCTCCGTATCTTCTTCGCCGCCTCTTCGCCGCCCCTCCGCCTCTCCTAGGACATCCCGTTCTTATCCAAACGCTGTCGGCTCGCTATTTCACGCTTATAGAAGGTAAAAATAGCGAAAAAGTGACCTATGGGAGGGGTAGGGGGAGCGAATGTATGACCTTGGGACTTGCCACGGATTTAGTCATGAATGATCATATTGATGCAAGACAATTACAGGCGAAATGACTCCCCGAGGGACTGCAACCCCGAGGGGAGAAAGCTGAAATTTCAGTCTTTTTTAAAAGATAATATCTATATATCAAAAAAAAGTCGTATCTTTGCATTTTAATTATGCCCATAATATAGGCTTTTTGTTAGATATATAGAACACACAATGAAGAATATCCGTAACTTCTGCATCATCGCTCACATTGATCATGGCAAGAGCACTCTTGCCGACCGTCTGCTTGAAAAGACCAACACTATCTCCCAGCGCGAGATGCAGGATCAGGTACTCGACGACATGGACCTCGAGAAGGAACGTGGCATCACCATCAAGAGCCACGCCATCCAGATGAACTACCGCTACGAGGGCCAGAACAGCGATTTCCAATCTCCCAACGACTACATACTCAACCTTATCGACACCCCGGGCCACGTTGACTTCAGCTACGAGGTGAGCCGCTCCATTGCTGCCTGCGAAGGCGCTCTCCTGGTGGTCGACGCCACTCAGGGCATTCAGGCTCAGACAATCTCCAACCTTTATCTCGCTGTGGACAACAACCTGGAGATTATCCCCGTGATGAACAAGATAGACCTCGACAGCGCTATGCCTGAAGAGGTTGCCGACGAAATTATGGACCTTATAGGCTGCAGCCGCGAGGACATTCTCTCGTGTAGCGCCAAGACAGGCGTGGGAGTGCCCGAGATACTCCAGGCCATCGTAGAACGTGTGCCTGCTCCCAAGGGCGATGCCGAAGCCCCTCTCCAGGCTCTGGTGTTTGACTCCGTGTTCAACCCCTTCCGCGGCATTATCTCCTATTTCCGCATCATGAACGGAACACTCCGCACCAACGACCACGTCAAGTTCCTCTCCACCGCCAAGGATTATCATGCCGACGAGATAGGCGTGCTGAAGCTTAACATGGAGCCCCGCAAGGAGATGAAGGCGGGCGACGTAGGCTACATCATTTCGGGCATCAAGACCTCAAAGGAGGTACGTGTGGGCGACACCATTACCCACGTCTCCTCGCCCTGCGAAGAGGCTATCGAGGGCTTTGAGTCGGTAAAGCCTATGGTGTTTGCCGGCGTTTACCCTGTCGACACCGACGACTACGAGGAGCTGCGTGCCAGCCTGGAGAAACTCCAGCTTAACGATGCCTCCCTCACCTTCGAGCCTGAGAGCTCGCTGGCTTTGGGTTTCGGTTTCCGTTGCGGATTCCTGGGCCTGCTGCACATGGAGATTGTGCAGGAGCGACTGGAGCGCGAGTTTAACATGGACGTAATCACAACTGTGCCCAACGTACAGTATAAGGTGCAGCTGACCAACGGCACCGAGCTCGATGTCTACAACCCTTCGGGAATGCCCGAGCCCAACAATATCGCCGAGGTCTACGAGCCCTATATCCATGCCGAAATCATCACCAAGGCAGACTATATAGGTCCTGTCATCAAACTCTGCATGGACAAGCGCGGTCAGCTGAAGAATCAGACCTATCTCACTACCGACCGTATTGAAATCACCTTCGACCTGCCTCTCGGCGAGGTGGTATTCGACTTCTACGACAAACTGAAGTCCATCTCCAAGGGCTATGCTTCGCTCGACTATCATCTCAACGGCTATCAGCCTTCGAAGCTGGTCAAGCTCGAGATTCTTCTCAACGGAGATCCTGTCGATGCGCTGTCCACCCTTACCTATGTCGACAATGCCTATCCCATCGGCCGCCGCATGTGCGAGAAGCTGAAGGAGCTCATCCCCCGACAGCAGTTCGACGTAGCCATCCAGGCTGCCATAGGAAGCAAGATTATAGCCCGCGAGACCGTCAAAGCCGTCCGTAAGGATGTTACAGCCAAGTGTTATGGCGGCGATATTACCCGTAAGCGCAAGCTGCTCGAGAAACAGAAGGAGGGTAAGAAGCGTATGCGTCAGGTAGGTAATGTCGAAGTCCCCCAGAGCGCATTCCTCGCAGTTTTGAAACTCGATTAGAAACATCTCAATAAACTACATAAGCACAATGAACCAGATTCTTTACATCGCAATCGTACTTTTGGCCGTAGTGGCCACAGTAGCCGTCATGGGCTACATCTTCTACAAGATAGTGAAGCGCTACCTCGACAACGAGCAGAAGAAACAGATACTCGAACTCAAGTTGCAGCAGCAGCACGAAAGTCTCAAGATAGTTAATCCTATCCGTCTGCAGGCTTACGAGCGCCTGGCTCTGTTCCTGGAACGTATCTCGCCCAACAGCCTTATCATCCGTTGCTACAAGCCTGGTATGGATATCAAGCTGCTTCAGGGCGTTATGACCAAGAGCATCCGCGACGAGTGGGAGCACAACCTCTCGCAGCAGGTGTATGTCAGCTCTGCATGCTGGAACCAGATACGCGAAGCCAAGGATGAGATGGTCAACCTCATCAACGCCGCCGCCGCCAATATGCCTGCAGATGCTGATCCTGTATCGCTGGCAGGAAATATCTTCGAGAGTGTTGCCAAAAGCAAGGTCCCTACCGACGAAGCATTGGAGTATCTCAAGAAGGAAATCCAGAAAAATTTCGAATAGAGACTGCCGTCAGGTTTTGCCATAAGAGCCAGTCACGTTCATACCCTCACTCATAGAAAAGCATGCAGTTCAAAGACATAATAGGTCAGCGTTCGCTCATCAACAATCTTACCGAGATAATTGATTCGGGCCGTGTCAGTCATGCCCAGCTCTTTCTCGGCCCCAATGGCTACGGCTCGTTGTCGCTGGCTTTGGCCTATGCCCAGTATCTCAACTGCCAGAATCGCCAGCACTTTGACGACCCTTCCCAGCATGACGGTCTTCGCGCAGACTCGTGTGGCGAATGTCCCCATTGCAAGAAGTATCAGCAGCTGATGCATACCGACCTCCACCTGTACTTCCCCAATGCTACCACCAAGCGCATCACGAAAGAACCCTCATGTGCCGAGTTCCAGTCCGAGTTCAGAGAGTTTCTTTTAGGCAATAGCGGCTATGGTACTCCCGACGAGTGGTTTACAGCCCTTGGCATAGAGCAGAAGCAGGGCATCATCAACACCAGAGATGCCAACGACATCGTGCGCACTATGGGTCTGACAGCCTATGAGGCTCCCTATAAGGTCTACATTGTGTGGATGATGGAGAAGATGAACGTGCAGGCCGCCAACAAACTCCTCAAAGCCCTGGAAGAGCCTACTCCCAATACGGTCTTTCTGCTGGTGTCGGAGAGCAAGGACAAGCTGTTGAGCACCATCATCTCCCGAGCCCAGCTGGTCCAGGTAGGCAAAATCGACAACGAGAGTATCGCCAAGGCTTTTGCCGCACAGGTAGAACAGGAACGTCTGGCAGCCTTTGCCGCAGCCGCAGAAGGCGACTACCTGAAGGCAAAGCAGAACCTTCAGCGTACCGAATTCGACGAGCAGTTCGGACAGATGTTTGTAGAGTGGATGCGACAGCTCTTCAAACTCAATATGGCATCGCTCTCTGCCTGGATAGAAAACTTTGCCACCCTGGGCCGTGAGCAGCAGAAGCAGTTCCTACTGTACGCTATGAATGCACTTAGAGCATGCTTTCTCCGCACTACGGCAGGAGTTCAGCTTGACTATCTGCTCCGATTCGGCGACGAAAAATTCAATGCCAGTTTCCCCAACTTCATCACAGCTAACAATATTGCGCTGTTGGACGAAGCCTTCAACAGCACCATCTTCGCTATTGAGCGCAACGCCTATGGAAAGATTGCCATGATGCAACTCTCCTTCAATGTCAGCAAGGCGCTCAAGAAGCGATAACTTACCCAACATATATCCTATCATCGTTTTATGGAAGAAAACAAAGACCAAAACAAAAATACCGACGAAATTATTGACAAAGACGTCCCTGCAGCTCCTGTAATTGACGAGGAAGAGAGCGTGGCCAGCGCGGAAGATATTGCCGCCTATGAGCGTGAAGCCGCCGAGCGCAGAAAGAAGCAGAAGACTAAAAAGGTAGAGGACGAAGAGGTTGAGATATCGAAAGAGTTTGAAGGTGCCGAGGCCAATATGCCTGACCCCTATCTCGAACCCGATCCCACCTTGCCGAAGGTTCCCTTCAAGGAGAGTATATACCTGAGCCGCGGATGCAGCAAATGCCCCACCTCGTACGTTCCGATCAAGGAGCAGGAATTGCGTTCCTGCTGCAAGGTTGGCGCCAGCAACTGGATGAAAGGCATCCGCCGTCCCTGCGAGTCGCTCTTTGATATCGTAGAGGTTCGATTCAAGAACAACCGAAAGGAGTTTTATCGTTTGCCCGAGGGTATCGATGTGAGCGAGGGAGATCTCGTAGCCGTTGAAGGAATGCCTGGTCACGATGTGGGTATTGTTTCTCTTATCGGAGAGGCATGCCGCATTCAGATGAAGAAAAAGAAAGTAAGTCCCGACAGCGAGAATATCAAGAAGCTGTTCCGTCGTGCAAAATCCACCGACATTGAGAAATGGGTTGAAGCCTTGCAGGAAGAGAAAGAGGCTCTCATCAAGACCCGCCGCATCAGCGAAGAGCTTGGTCTGGTGATGAAGGTCAACGATGTAGAGTTCCAGGGCGACCGTTCCAAGGCTATCTTCTACTATACTGCCGACGACCGTGTAGACTTCCGCAGCCTTATCAAGGTTCTGGCAGAAGAATTCAAGGTACGTGTGGAAATGAAGCAGATCGGTGTGCGTCAGGAGGCTGGCAAAGTAGGTGGTATAGGCACTTGCGGTCGCGAACTCTGCTGCAGCACATGGCTTACCAACTTCAAGTCCGTTACTACAGGAGTTGCCAAGGCCCAGCAGATACTTCCCAATCCTCAGAAGCTGGCAGGCCAATGCGGCAAACTGAAATGCTGTCTCAATTTTGAGTACGAGGTCTATGTGGATGCACTCAAGAAATTTCCTCCTGCCCATACCCCCATCCGTTTCAAGAAAGGGCTGGCCTTATACAAGAAGACAGATGTCTTCCGCGGTATCATGTGGTACGCCTACGAGGGAGACAACGAGCTTTATGCTATCCCAGCTGAGAGCGTGAAGGAGATTATCGAGATGAATCATAATCAGGAGTATCCTGAGAAACTCGAGGATTTCCAGGTAGAGCTTATGTCCTCTTCTGCTTTGGCCCAGGAAACCAGCTCTTCTGAATTTGAGAGAGAGCTCAGCCGTATGGCAGATAGCGGCGTTGATGTAAGCGAGATGGATAACCGCCGCAATGTTAGCGAGCGCCGCAGAATAGAGCGTCCCCGAACCAACGAACAGCGTGTGGAGTTCCTCAATCGCCAGCAGTCTGCCCAGCAGATGGTAAGCGGACAGCAGGGCGACATGGAAAACGAGACCCGCCACAACAACCGTAACCGTAAGACTGATAACCGTGGAGACCGCCGCAACCGCGACAATAACCGCGACAATCGTAATCGTGACCGCAACAATCCTGAGGCTCGTAATGAGAATGGTGAACAGCGAAAAGAGCGTCAGGATCATCACAATGGCGAGAACCGCAACAATCGCAATGGCGACCGTCGCAACAATCATCGTAATGACCGCCGCAACAACGACCGCCGCAATCAGCAACCACAGAACGATAAGCCCAAGGAGAACTAACATGAAAAGAATTACACTCATAGCTCTTGCACTAGTGTCAATTATACTCGCTACATCCTGCGATAGCAAAGTGTTCTATACAGAGGACAAGCGAGTAAACGAAATGGGATGGAACTTAAACGACAAGTTGAGTTTTGATATTGACGTTACAGATACGCTCCGTATCTATTCCTTCTTTATCGACCTGCGTGTCAGCAACGATTTCCCCAAGGACAGAGCATTCCTTTTCATCAACACAACGTTCCCTGATGGTGGCGTAGCCGCCGATACTCTCGGCTGTCCTCTGGCAGCACCCGACGGAAAGTGGTATGGCCGTCGTTCAGGAAAATATATTGACAACCGCTATCCCTTCCGCCTCAATATGATATTCCCCTCAACGGGTCATTATCATTTTGAGATTGCTCATGGTATGCGCGACACCAATATCGTGGGTATCAAAAACGTAGGGCTTCGCATAGAATATGCCGACAAAGCAAAATAAATGTCAGCCCTTGAATTATTATCCTAAACTGAAATAGCAAATCACATCCATAAGACTATGGCACAATACAGTAAGAAAAGTAAGAAGCAGTCCTCGTCCTTGCAGCACAAGAACCTCTGGTATGCCTTCGGCATCTTCTGGGGACTGGTAGTTCTTTATTTTTTCATGCTCTCGATAGGTTGGCTGGGATTCATGCCTTCGTTTGAAGAACTGGAGAATCCTAAAAGCAATCTTGCTACCGAGGTAATCTCTTATGACGGAGTAACCCTCGGTTATATCGGTATCGAGAACCGAAGCAATGTAACCTTCGAAGAGCTCTCTCCCAACCTGGTGAATGCTCTTATCGCTACAGAGGATGTCCGCTTCTACAAGCATGCAGGTATCGATTTCCGAAGCCTGTCGCGTGTGTTGGTAAAGACCCTCATAGGAGGAAAGAGCAGTAGTGGTGGTGGTAGTACTATTACCCAGCAGCTGGCCAAGAATCTTTTTCCCCGTGAGCATAAAGGCAAACTGGGCGTGGCTCATTCCAAGTTCAAGGAGTGGATTGTTGCAGTCAAACTCGAGCACAAGTATTCCAAGCAGGAGATTATGGCAATGTATTTCAATACTGTCGACTTCGGATCCAATGCGTTTGGTATTAAGACTGCTTCCCGTACATTCTTTGATAAATTGCCTTCCGAACTGTCGGTCACGGAGGCTGCTACATTGGTAGGACTCCTGAAGGCTCCTACGGCTTACAGCCCTGTACTCCACCCCGAACGTTCCTTGAATCGTCGTAATACGGTACTGTCCCAGATGAAAATATACGACTACATTACCGAGGAGGAGTTCGAGACCTTGAAGCAGACTCCCATCGAGAAGGAACTTCACTATACTCCCCAAAGCCATAATGATGGTCTTGCAACCTATTTCCGTGAGGAGATACGTTCCTATATGAAAGAATGGTGCAAGCATCATCGCAAGGCTGACGGAACCCACTATGACGTGCATAAGGACGGTTTGAAGATTTACACTACTATCGATAGCCGTATGCAGGCCTATGCCGAAGAGGCTGTGCGCAAGCATCTGAGTGGCGAGATGCAGCCCGCTTTCAACCGCGAGCTCAAGTCGCGCGGAGGAAATCCATTTGTCGGAATAACCAAGGAGCAGAAAGAGAAGTATCTGGTCCAGGCAATGAAGAACTCCGATCGTTACCGTAGCCTTAAGGCTCAGGGTATGAGTGATTCAGAGATTCGCAAGGCTTTTATGGAGAAGGTTCCGATGAGAGTTTTTGCCTGGAGAGATTCCAAGCATCCCAACGACTATCGTGATACTGTTATGTCTCCCTGGGATAGCCTTTTGCATGCTAAGAAATTCCTCAATGCGGCTCTGGTATCAGTTGAACCTGGAACAGGGCACGTAAAGGCCTATGTAGGTGGTATCAACTACCGCTACTTCAAGTACGACGTTGCGGGAGGTATAGACCCCGACAACAAGAACCAGCTTCGCCGTCAGGTAGGTTCTACCTTCAAGCCATTCGTCTATACAATGGCCGTTCAGGATCTGGAAATGTCCCCCTGTACAGAGGTCCCCAATAGTCAGGTATGCTTCAATACTGGCGGAAAAGAGTGGTGCCCCCGCAACTCGTCCCATGCCCGCGAGGGAGAATATGTAACCCTCAAGTGGGCTCTCTCCAACTCCATCAACTGGATTTCGGCCTACCTCATGAAACAGGGCAACCCTGAAGCTGTGGTTAATATTGCCCGAAAGATGGGTGTACGTGCTCCTATTGACCCTGTTCCTGCTATTTGTGTAGGAACTCCTGAAATATCGGTCCGTGAGATGGCAGGCGCTATGGCTACTTTCGCAAATAGGGGTGAGTATGTAGAACCTATCTTCATCCTTTCTATAGAGGATAACAAGGGCCGTGTTATTGAGAGCTTTACTCCCGAGCGCAACCAGGCTATCTCTGACCAGGTGGCAGCTATGATGCTCGAGATGATGAAGGGCGTAGTACAGAGCGGTACGGGTTCGCGACTCAACTACAAGTATGGTCTCGACCAATACTCTAAGGCTATTGCCGGTAAGACAGGCACTACCCAGCAGAATTCCGACTGCTGGTTCGTAGGCATTACTCCCAAGCTCTCTACTGTCGTATGGACTGGCGGAGAATTGCGCTCCATCCACTTTAATAATATGGCTTATGGTCAGGGTGCAAGTCTCGCGTTGCCTATCTTTGGCCTTTATATGAAGTCAATCTATCAGGACAAGAAGATAAACTTCTATCGCGGACGATTCGATGCGGCTCGTCTCGATTCGACTATAGTAGATTGTTCACGTTTCAAACAGGAAGTAGCTTCGGAAGGCAAGAATTCCGGCGGCGGAGAATATACCCCCTCTGATGGTGGTACCGACTACGATATCTGGTAGAACCTAGAGGTAATGCTTTCCTATGATTTTGTGTGTCTCATAAAGAGATGTGGTCATAGGTTGCATTACCTCACGAGTCTAATGTCCTCAAATCAATTATTACTCCTCATCTGACTATGATAAATCTATTCGGCCTCACTCTTACCCAACTCCAGGACCTCTGTCTGACAGAGGGATTCCCCAAGTTTACTGCCAAGCAGATATGCGATTGGTTGTACAAGAAGCGTGTACTCAGTATTGATGATATGACCAATCTGTCTCTCAAGGTTCGAGCCCGCCTTAATGAGATAGCCTTCATTGGCCGTTCCTTCCCCGTGGACTGTCAGACCTCGAAAGACGGAACCAAGAAATATCTGTTCAAGGTGGCTGAAGAGGCTGAGCATTCCAGTCATCAGTATGTAGAGGCCGTGATGATTCCTGATGCCGATCGTGCTACCCTCTGTATCTCGTGCCAACGCGGATGCAAGATGGGCTGTCATTTCTGTGTGACGGGTAAACAAGGCTTTCACGGACATCTTTCTGCAGCCGACATCCTCAATCAGATATTCTCCATCCCAGAGAGCGAGATGCTTACCAATGTGGTCTATATGGGAATGGGCGAGCCGATGGACAACTATGATAATGTATTGGCTTCGACCCAGGTAATGACCTCTGGATGGGGGCTCGCATGGAGTCCTCATCGTATTACGGTTTCCTCGGTCGGCATCACCCCTATGCTGAAACGGTTCATAGAGGAGAGCGAGTGCCATGTTGCTGTGTCACTCCACAATCCATACCACCAGGAGCGTCTGCAGCTTATGCCTATGGAGAAGACCTATCCCATCTTATCCTGCCTCGATATGCTGAAGCAGTACGACTGGACTGGACAGCGACGTATCTCTTTCGAATATACTATGTTCCGTGGTGTGAATGACGACCTAGGACATGCGGCAGAACTGGTACGTCTGTTCCGTGGCCCCAATCGCACAGGTCATCTCTTCTGTCGTGTCAACCTTATCCGATTCCATGAGAGCGAAGGCGTCGACCTGCATACCAGCAGTCAGCAGACTATGGAGCAGTTCCAGAAATACCTCAACGACCATGGTGTTATATGCACCATAAGAGCTTCCCGTGGAGAGGATATTATGGCAGCTTGCGGTCTCCTGGCTGGTCAGGCAGAGAAAACCAATAAGTAGCAATAGCATTAAATTGTGATATGAGTATCCAGGAGGTCAGAGATGGAACTTCCTGGATAGGAATACCCCCTAAGTTCCAATAAGAAATGCAACTTTTGAGAAAGAAAAGCACGAGGAAAAATA
>JAKSMQ010000033.1 GCA_024400565.1 Bacteroidales bacterium | reverse complement strand
CTATAAGATTATCAGAGGGATAACAATGGAGGGATGGTGTTCCGCCCAGCTCCACCAGGTGGACTCTAAGTACTAAGATACTGGCACAACCCACACAGATACATCGCAAAGGAGCCCCCATAAACATTAAGTCTAAGGGAACTTCTTTTGTTTGGGGTCAGTTTCTTAACCTCTAGAATCGATATGATGAGATGGGATTAATGTCACATGTTGCCATATAAGCAACAATAACAGTTCCCAAATATTGAGTTTAGAATAACGAAGGTTCTACACGTTTTAGCACCCTCATATTGCATTCTTGATCGTTGATATGTAAGGTTGGTATCAACCCGAATGCGGGGTCAGCCTGTCCAGCATTAAAGATGACCATTGTTCCCGTATCATAAAACGCAAATTGGTTCAACCCGGAAGACATGCCTCCGTCAAACGAAAAAGTACAGATGTATTTCTGATCATCAATTTCTTGTCCACGATTATCCAAAGCCACCATCACGCCATATATACAGTCCTCAAAGTTATAGAAACGATATCTGCCATCCATACTAAAACTCCAGCCTTGACAATCGTGTACCTGAATCTCATACATGGCCTTATAATTCTCGACAGACAATTTCTTCATCATATCTGGCCCCAGTTGAAAAGTTCCACTCCTAAGCGCTTCTGCCCGTTGTCTTTCTGCCTCACTAAGTTTTTGCTCAACATTATTCTTTTCTCGAGAAAGGCTGGTTATTTGTGATCTAAGAGTTCTACAAACTTTGCTCGTGTCAGCAATCCTTTGTCTAAGGAGTTTTTTGTCTCTCTTAAGGTCGTTGACTTCATTATTGAGTTGAGTGGCATCAGCATTGAGAGTTTGTACCTTACCTTGTAGGGTTGTCATCTCATTGATGAGAGAGTCAACTGTCGATTGAAGAGTGGCTATCTGTTGTTTTTTACTTTGTGCCCACGACATCTGGCCTATAAGAACCAAAAACAGAAGAAATAGGATTTTTCTAAGAATCGTATTCCATTTCATAAAACGTTGTATGTTAATTTATATTTATTGTAGAGATCCTTAAAAAAGAGAGGTTTTTCTATTGTTTCTCAATATTAAACCCTATAGTATCAAAGTTCATAATCTAACTAGAAGGCGTCGGACAACTCGAAAGATTGTTGTCGCTACTTGATTGAAAACTTATAAATCTCTCGTCCTCGAGAGCCAACCACGGCACAATTCCCGATTGGGATGGGAGAAGACTCGAAGTTGTTACCAAATTTCTCCTTCACAAGTATCTCACCCGTCTTGCCATCTATAAGATATAGGTTGCCTATGATATCGCCAAAGAGGACAAAAAGTTCATCTTTCTCGTTATAATAAGCTATTGGGGAACTCCATAGATAAAGTTCCGTATCTAAACTATAGATGATACGTCCCGTTTTCTTATCAATGCAACAACAACGCCCGAGATTAGGCTTATCAAGCGTGCAGAAGTTTGCGAAAATAAAGCCTTCGCAGTTTCCATGACCAATGAGCGGCGTGGAGAACATTCCTCCCTCACGTTCGGAACCAAACACCTGGCGTTTATGACAGGGTATGGGTTGTACCCATACTGTATCACCATTAAGACCATTCAGCTTCGTGAAATAAGAGTATCCGTTCTGCCCTTGTTTATCACACTCGCACGAAGTGTAAAGATAAGGTATGCCACCCTCTATCTCAAGAACGATGGTAGCATCTGTATCATCGTGGTTCCAATAGCACCAAACGGGCTTCATCGTATTGAGATTCACACAAAGAATGTTGCCCTTATTGTCGCCAACATAACCATAGTTGCGACATACGGCTATGCTCGATTCCATACCAGGAGAGCCCCATCCTTTTTTCTCATGATAACGTAGCGTTGTATGCTTGATGAGTGTATCTGTCTTTGCTAGAAACTTGTACAAAGTACCATTTTCTCCAGGTCGAATCAGGAAATCGCCAACCACGATTGGATTTGAGTCATAGGCTCCCCAATTGCGCCAGGCATCCTGATCCATACCAAAAACACTCTTCTGTTCGTTTGTAAACAGATTGTAAAGTACAGCTCCAAAAGGTTGTTCGCAGGGGAGGCCTTGCCCCAGATAGTAGTTACCATTGAGACGAGGGTCGATGCTTGGTGTTCCTTTTACAGGGTTGCGGGTTTCCATGGCTTCACGAGAAGCCTTACCTGTATTAAAGTTTATAAAGTAGACTTTCGAACAGAGCGAAGCCACGATAATCTCCTCGTCGTCGAAGTCTGACGTCAAGTGATTGTTCTCACGTTTGATACGTTCCAACTTGTCATGAGGCCATTTAATGTAGAGTGGCTGGCCCGTCCAACCACTTCCTCCGCCCCAAGAGATACCTAGGACTTTACGCTGATCCATATCGGTTTTAAAACACCAATCCACCTCTATCCGTGAAGGTCGGCCTGTGACCCTTCCGCTGTAGGGCATATCGCGCAGAGGACCTCCTCTAAAACAGAAGATACCAGGTACATCTGCATACAAATCTTTTATATCTGCAATGTCACCCTTTACATCTGTACAGAACGTATCGATCTTGTATGTTAGCAGTTCGACTGAGGCATACATAGTATCGGGGAAAGGTTCTACACTCTCTTCGGCAATAGTAACGGAATCTGTACTGACTACCGTATCATTCTGCAACGTTCTGTTCCTTTCTTCGCAAGAGAAAGCGAAAATAACGAATGCCACAACGGGCAACAAGAGATGTGTATTCTTCATGAGACAGGTTGATGTGGAGGTATAATAACTACTTTAATAAACTATTTTGATTTAATTATTTCACTTGAAACTTGCACTTTTATGATACACAAAACGAGCAACTTGACTTTCCTTTTTAAACATACATACTTTATCTGGTCAATTTATGACATCAAGGATAAAGGAGGTATTTGGATCGAATTTTCTTGAAATCATTCAGTTTGGATGCCCACGACTCACGTATCTGCTTCTCACTCTGACCAAGCCCTATCTGCAACCGCAAGGAGGCTGTCCCTGCAAGCTTGTCGAAGAAATTGTTGCGCATAAAGAAATTGGTTTTAGGAGTAGCCTGATACATCTCTAGGATATAAGTCAAATCAAACTTATTGGCAGCCTTTACTTTCCGAAGGTCAATACCTTTGCATACCTGCCCTTTGAATGGAGGATTTTCGCTGACTCCCTTAATGCAACGTGGAGTAAACTGGAAATTACGATTGACGCTATCGGGCAGAGCATTGTTGGTGACTTTATAAGAAGGAGAACCTACCATCTCAAATGGAGAATCTGTACCTCTTCCAACACTAATATTTGTCCCCTCCAAGAGACAAAGATGAGGATAAAGAGAAATAGACTGAGAGGTCTGTAGATTAGGCGATGGAGCTACCGGGAGTTTATATCGGGTATTGTGGGTATAATTTACCAGGGGCACAACTGTCAGCAAAAGAAGGCTTCGGCTATCATATTCTTCGTCAGGATATTTACGTACCCATTGGTTTGCCTTGGAGGTCATCCACAGCCAACGCTCACCTTGTATCATTAGCGCATATTCGCCTATGGTCATTCCATACACGATGGGGACAGGATGCATACCTACGAAGCTCTGATATTGAGGTTCCAAAACAGGCCCATCGACATAGTGGCCATTTGGATTGGGACGATCGAGCACCATAAGGGGCACACCCGCCTCGGCACAAGCCTCCATCACATAATGAAGGGTTGAAATGTAGGTATAGAATCGGCAACCGACATCCTGAAGGTCAAAGAGCATGACATCAAGGCCTTTCATCTGACTGGGAAGTGGCTTCTTATTGGCCCCATAAAGTGAAACAACAGGAAGACCTGTCTGTCTGTCAACACCAGATGCAATTACTGCCCCAGCCTCAGCCTGACCTCGGAAACCATGTTCGGGACAGAAGATAGTCTTTATCTTGATGCCTCGCGACAGAAGGGTGTCTACTAGGTGTATCTTGTTTGGGCCTACGATAGAAGTCTGGTTAGAGACAATACCAACTTGTTTGCCTTCGATTTTTTGCCAGAAATCATCTGAAAGGAGGAGATTCTCTGCTCCGGTAATCACTTTTGGAATAGGTTTCTTCTCAACTCTTACCTCGCCATTGGCACAAGCCATGAAGGGGAGAATAAGAAAAAGGAGTAATAATCGTTTCATAACTATCTTATTTCACACCGGTATGACCGAATCCGCCAGCTCCGCGTTCAGTTTCCGAAAGTATCTCTACCTCTTCCCATTGAGCACGCTCGTGCTTGGCAATTACCATCTGAGCAATACGCTCGCCATCGTTGATAACAAACTCCTGGTCGCTAAGGTTGATAAGAATTACACATATCTCGCCACGATAGTCTGCATCGATGGTTCCTGGCGAATTGAGTACCGTAATACCCTTTTTAAGCGCCAAACCACTTCGAGGTCGGACTTGGGCCTCATAACCCATGGGCAACTCGATAAAAAGGCCTGTTTTGACCAAACCCCGCTGGAGGGGTTTGAGAACTACAGGACCATCGGGGAGGAACGCCTTGAGATCAAGTCCTGCCGACTGCTCGGTTTCATATTGGGGAAGGGGGTGGTGAGAACGGTTTATAACCTTCAGTATCATAATCGGGAGCTTGTTAGATTTGTAATATTGGGTACAAAAAGCCCCAAAACCATAAGATTTGGGGCTTAGAATTAGGCTAATTATTTATGAATGAGCACTTCGTCAATCATACCATAGGCTTTGGCCTCCTCAGCAGTCATCCAATGGTCTCTGTCGCCGTCAGCCCATACTTTGTCGAATTCCTGTCCACTATGACGGGAAATAATCTCGTAAAGCTCGGTTTTGAGTTTCTGGATTTCGCGACAGGTAATCTCCATGTCGGTAGCCTGGCCTTGAGCACCACCCATAGGCTGATGAATCATTACGCGGCTGTGAGGAAGGGCGCAACGCATTCCCTTCTCGCCTGCACAGAGCAGAACACTTGCCATAGAGGCTGCAAGACCGGTACAGATGGTAGCCACCTTAGGCTGAATATATTGCATAGTATCGTAAATACCCAAGCCATCGTATACGGAACCTCCGGGAGAGTTGAGGTATATCTGGATGTCTTTCTGGCTGTCAACACTCTCAAGGAAGAGAAGCTGAGCCTGAACAACATTTGAGGTATAGTCATCTATTGCAGTTCCAAGAAAGATGATTCGGTCCATCATCAGGCGAGAGAAAACGTCCATCTGTGCTACGTTTAGCTGGCGTTCCTCTACGATATAGGGGGTAAGGGATGCATTAATGGCCGAGGTATACTTGGCAAAGGTTGTGCTGCTGATGCCACAATGTTTAGTGGCGTATTTTTCAAATTCGTTCATATATGTGATTTGGTATGTATATGTTATCGTTTATCGTATTTCTCATAAAGATCGGGGCGACGCTGACGGGTACGTTCGAGAGCCTGCTCAAAACGCCATTGTTCTATCTTGGCATGATTACCACTGAGAAGAACATCGGGTACTTTCCACCCCCTAAACTCGGGTGGGCGGGTATACTCGGGTGGAGCAAGCAGACCATCCTGGAATGAGTCGCCCAAAGCCGACTGCTCATCGCCAATCACACCTGGTACAAGGCGGATGACGCTATCACAGATAACAGCCGTTGCAAGCTCGCCGCCGGTGAGTACATAGTCGCCAATAGAAATCTCCATTGTGACAAAATGTTCTCTCAGTCGCTCGTCTATACCCTTGTAGTGACCGCAGAGTATCATGAGATTCTCCTTGGTGGAGAGCTGATTAGACATACCCTGGTTGAGCATCTTGCCGTCGGGGGCAGTATAGATAACTTCATCGTAGTGGCGTTCGCTCTGAAGTTTCTCGATACAGTTGGCCAATGGCTCTACTGCCATGACCATGCCCGCACTACCTCCATAGGGATAGTCGTCAACAGAGCCATATCGGGTGAGCGAATATTCGTGAAGATCGTGAAAATGTACCTCTACCAATCCCTTCTTCTGCGCTCTTTTAAGAATGGACTCTTCAAAGAACATATTCATCATATTGGGAAATAGGGTTAAGATATCGAGGCGCATAACTATTATTTTTTATCTGTGAGCACTATTATATTACGGCTAAAGACAGATTCTGTTACAGGGAGGGATGTTATTTTACGCGAATCTGACGGCCAATCTTAAGGGGTGAATTGGATTTCAGACCATTAAGCTGACAGAGTTTCTTGACCGTAGTACCATTACGGGCGGCAATCTTGCTGAGGGTATCTCCCTGGCGTACCTTATAATAGGATGCCTTCTGAGCCTGAGGTTTCTTCTGGTTGACATTGGTCTTACCCTTGCCGGTAGCTGTGGAATGACCTCCGTTATAGGCAACAGAACTGGTTCCTACCTTAGCAAAGGTACGGGACGAAAGAGCCAGGTCTTCGCTTACCATCTGACGGGTAGCTACATTGAGTACCAGTTCGGGGTTCATAGCAACACCCTTGTAACGTATTTCGTAATGAAGATGACTGCCATAGGAACGCCCGGTATTACCGCAAAGTCCTATAGTCTGACCGGCTTTTACCCTCTCTCCTGCACGTACATTGCGACGGGATAGGTGGGCATAATAGGTTTCAAGTCCATTGTCATGAGTTATCACTATCAAGTTTCCATAGCCTCCGTTATTAAAACTGGAATAACGGACTGTACCATCCCAAGTGGCATAGATGGGCTCGCCTGTAGGCATAGCAAGGTCAATACCATAGTGCCAGCGACGCCAGCGGGCACCAAACCGCGAAGTAAGAATGGCTCTTTCGGGAGTGGGGAAAGAGTATCCCTGATTCTTGCGATGGTTTACCAGATGAATGACTGTATCGCGCATAGTTGCCACATTCATTCGTGTAGTATACAGACGATTAGTATCGGATGGTACGGAAGATGCCTGGAGAATATCGTCTTCGCTGACAGCTCCATCGTCTTCAACCTGAAGATAGCGAATAGGCTCGTCGTTATCTCTGTCACCCATCGAAGGAGGGGCTAAAAGGAAAGGAGGTTCATAGATAACACTCTGATCCTCTGGTTTCAGTTCTTTATGGTCAACTTGAATTCCAGAGTATTCCTCATCATCATATATAACTTCAAGCTTATTAACATTAAGGACAGTTTTCTTATCTTTACCTTTGTCCTTATCTTTGTCTTTGTTACTTTGCCCGTAAGAGAGTGCCGGTGCTAGGGCGAAACCTAAAGCGAGGCAGGCATAAATGAATTGTTTTGTCATAGGGCTACTTATTTTGATGTATAAATAATAATAACGACAGGAATGAAAAATTATTGCCTATCGGGTTAATTGTTTGTAACGTGAGAGTTTTAGAAGGTAGGTTATTCGTTGGTCAACAAGGTCGTTTTGAGTCTGTTGATATAGAGTAAGGGCTTCAAGATAGTCGCTTGTACCGACCATGCCTGCAACATAGTAATTTCTTACTTCTTCAAGATTTTGCTGGGCCAAAGCCACAGCATCTTCCCTGTTTCCTAATTGATGAAAGGCCTGGTTGACCTCATTGGCTGCCTGAGTCTGCTGAAGAATCATCTGCTGGCGGAGGTCCTCTTTTCTATTTTCAGCCTGCTTGCGGGCAATTTCCTGTTTGAGATAATTCTGATTGGTTTCAGCCCACGATGTTAGAGGGAGACTGAACGATGCAAAAAGGATTCCGTTGCCGCTAAATTTATTTCCAAATACATTACTATATCCATAGGTTGCTCCGATAGCAAGTTGGGGGCGGCTTTCTCCCAGGGCCATCTTCCCTTTCAACTCTTCGGCTTGAACAGCTGCCTCAAGGAGCTGGAATTCTTTGCGATGTTCTGCTTTATTGAAGTCTGCGTCATTAATCAGCAAGGGTGCTATCTCCGTTGGAGTAAGAATCTGAATCTGCGTATCATAATCTAATCCGATATATTGCTTTAATGCCCGTTGCGTCATATTGATACCATCGTCCAGTTGCATCTTTGCAGCCAGGAGATCTTTCTGCCTAAGCTGCACCTTGAGTAGTTCGTTCCTGCTTATAACCCCCGCATTGGCAGCAGAAGAAGCATCCCGCTCAAGGGTATCGAGCAGGCATAGTGCTTGCTCTATGGTCTTAAGTTTCTCTTGTAGAAGGATGATCTGATAGTATTTTTCTTCAGTATTGAGGGTAACTTCATCCTGTGTCATCAAGAGTTGGGTCTCCGCCACATCTATTCCAAGTTGAGCTAACTTATTACCATTGAGGATTCTGCCGCCAGCCAAAATGGGCTGCATCGCCATAACACCCGCAAAAGCTCCATGGTCAAGCATCTTTAGATTCACATCCAGGTCTAACCCTTCTAACACGTCATCCAACTCTTCTCGTATCAACTGTTCAAGATAATCTCCACTATATTGGATGCCATTATAGGACGCCGTAACATCGATGGTAGCGCCTGTTTCGCTAGAACTTACGTCAATAATAGGCTTAAAGGAGTGGAAATACCCTGCCGAGGCGCTAATCGTGGGAAAATACTTGGTAAAAGCGGCTGTCTTAGTATGTTGCGCAGCCTCTACGTCAAGAAGGGCATTACGTACCGACACCTGGTTTCTTAAAGCCATTGCCTTACACGAATCCAGACTCAAAACACGTTGGGCCTGAAGAGTAAGTGTAAAGACCAGGAACAAGAGAAGCAACGTAACATTCTTCATTGGCGTTTCTCCTTTCTGCGCATGATCCAATGATACAATCGTATCACTAATATAGTTATGGCTGTAATTATCATTTTGATTAGTCATTTTGAGGGGTTGTTTTATCAAATAGTTTCCAATATGCCACAGGTAATACTGTGACAATAAAAGTAATTGCACAAATGGTACCGAAGCATATAACAATAGCCATTGGCATCCACAAAGTGCTTTTGTGTATAATCATAGGTATTACACCTACAGCTGTTGTTGCACTAGTAAGGAAAATAGGACGCATACGTCGTCTTCCTGACTCGTAAGCCACAATTTTCATAGGCAGTCCTTCTTCTCGCAACTGCTCAGCATAATCGAACATTACAATAGTATTGCGCACGTTTATGCCAATAAGGCTGACAATACCGATAATGGCTGTAAGACTAACGTCGCAGCCAAATATCCATAATCCGATAAAGGCCCCTAACAAACAGAGTGAGGTCCCGCATAGAGCAAGGAGCGTTAAACGGATTTTCTTGAAATTGAACAACAGGAAGAAAAATACAATTAGGATGGCTGCTATCAGACCAATGATAATACCACCCATATTGTCGGCATTTACAGAGTCAAGACCTCCATAGGTCATCTCTACATCTTCAGGCAACATCCCCTTGAACTCGTTCTCCAGATAAGGGCGTAACTTTTTCATTACTACAGGCTGACTGCCTCCAAACCGAAGGTCTGCTGCAACTGTAAGACACGGCATACCATTAAGATGGGCTATCTGAGCAGGTTTCCAGTCTGGCTCTATGGTTGCAACTTGGCGCAAAGGTACCCACACTCCTGGCAAAGCAGTCGGAACTATCGCATTCTCTATGTCGGCAAAATTGTGGTAATCTCCAGCAGAATGTAGCGTTGAATCTTTTTGGGTATACCCGTTAGGATTATCTACCTTTAACTGAACAGCTACCTTATAATCGTCTTCCCATACTGATGTTACCGGTAACCCTCCGAATAAAGATGCCAGGTTGGCAGATAATACCGCTTTGGTAACCCCTAACTGAGATGCTTCTTCGGGTTTGAGAGTAATCTTGATAGTAGGAACATATCCATCCCAGTCACTATGAATCCAAACTAAATCATCTTCATGCTGATGAAGGAATGCTTTCAAAGTATCTCCATATTGACGCAGGGCCTGTTGGTCATAACTACGTAACTGAATCTCAACAGGATTATTAACAGCTTGATAATCCAATTGCTTCACACGAATCTGAGCTTCAGGAAAAGAATCAATATAAGTATCCTTATATTTCTTGATAACACCTTCTGTAACTGATGCTGACGTAGTATTCACTATCATCTGGGCATAGTTCCTTGAAGGACGTTTTGGAATATAAGTTGCCATAAAACGAGGAGAACCGTTCCCCACAAAGGTAGTAACAGATTCTATGCTATCACATTGATGCAATACCTTTTCGAACTTCTGACAAACACGTTCTGTCTGTTGCAAAGTTGAACCTTCTGGCAGATATATCTCTACAGCAAAACTATCACGCTCTGCCATAGGCATTAGCTGTAGAGGAAGATTCAAGAATATGACTACAGCAGCCACAACAGAACCAATACCTATTGATAACGTACGCCATGGATGCTGGAAACAACGACTCAATAACCACTCATATCCATCCTGAAGGAGCACGAAGAAACGGCTTTGAATGCTTTCAAACCGATTGTGGAATTTTCTAAAGGCCACACCCCTACCCTTCAACTGTGACAATCGGGCATTTCTCTCCTCCTCAGGTTTAATCATCTTAAACTCAAGGTAGGGCGTAAGCAACATAGCTAAAGCCAAAGAGATGAAGAGAGAGATGCCAATCGTAGTTGGGAAGAACTTCACGAAGTCGCCTAAGGCGCCCTCCATAGTAAAGAGGAAGGGGAAAAATATCGCAGTAATTGAAATAGTTGCTATAACCAAAGGCGTGAAGAATGTTTTAGCGCTACTCAATGCCGCATCCCAAGGACTCATACCATGGCGCATATTATCCATATAGCCATCTATCATCACAATAGAGTCATCCACTATCATACCTAGGGTGACAATAAGAGCCGCCAAAGTAACGGTATTCATCTCAAACCCGATTATATACATCACAGAAATAGTGATGGCTGTAGTAAGAGGAATCTCAATAGCCGGTACCATAGCACTACTAAAGGGGAAGAGTAGAAGCATTACGGCAATAACTACCAAGATAGCAGTAAGAAGGTCTTTTAGGAATGACCAAATGCTATCATCTACAACTTTGGGTAAGTCCGTAATACGATAAAGATTTACTCCATCAGGCAATGTGCGTTGGAAATCAGCCATTACCCGATTCACGTCCTCTCCAAACTTCACGATATTGTTGCCGGCTCTCATGTCTATAGAGAGAACTAATGCATCTCGGCCATCCTTTGTTATGAACGAGCTAGGAGTTTGATATTCTCTCTCTATGCGAGCCACATCTCTCAAACGGATTGAATGTCCATCAGGAGTGGTACAGACGACCAAACTTCCTAATTCTTTCTCATTCTGCACAGGACTATCAACATAAACAGGAATGTTCATGACATCATTACCTACCGTACCACCAATACTTTGAAGTCCTTGAGATAACAATTGTGAGGTAAGCGTCGTATGACTGATACCATAAGTAGCCAACTTCTGTTTATCGACATATACACTCATCACTTCCTTCTGCTCACCATAGATTCTAATATTATTTGCGGCAGGAATGGTTCGTAATTGGGTCTTCAACTGATCCATATAACGCCCCATCTCTCGGTATGTTTTGTCTTTAGCATCCATTGCAATCATTACAGCAGATGCATTGTCGAAATCATCTATTACAGCTATAGCCAACACACCTGTTGGTAGTTGAGCCTTGAAGTTGTCTAAACCATGACGAATCTTTGACCACGCAATTGTCTGATTCTTTACGGTATTTGCAAGGGTAACATTAATATAGGTAACCCCTTCCTTGGTAAATGAGTAGGTCTTGTTCTTATTCACCTCAGGGAAGGTAAAGAGATAATCCTCCAAGGGAGTAGTTACCTGTTGTTCAATATCATCTGCACTAGCCCCTGGATAAACAGCAGCCACAATACCAAATCGTACCGTGAACTCAGGGAACTCCTGCTTGTTCATCTTGTCGAGACCATAGATACCAAAGGCCACAAGAATAGCTACTAACAAGAAGACTATCTTGCTATTTGCCATCGTCGTTTCAAGAAATCCTTTGGGCTTTATCATGGTTATACGATAATGAAGTTTTCGTTAGTTGTATTTTACTTTGGTTCCTGTGGCAACCTTTAGCATTCCGTCTACAATCACTTTATCTCCCAGATGAAGACCTTCTGCTATTTGCACACCATTATTTGTCAAATCACTAATAGTTACATAGCGTTGTACAGCACGTTCATTCTCGACAACCCAAACATATCGCTGACCTTGATTGTCTATTTGAACTGCTCTATTGGGTACTTCAAAGAATTCTGTCTGCTCTTTCGCAATTTCTTGCTTGTTTGCCATTTGGACTCTACAAACCATTCCTGGCAACAAATCTTTGGTATTGCCTTTTATCCGAATGCGTATCAGATAGCTATGTGATAATGGATCGGCACTAGGATTTCGTTCTTCTACTATACCTTCCAATTCTTTATTTTCCAATGCACTTACTATCACTAATGCGTTAGATCCTACAGCCACCTCGTTGATATCTCCTTCTGGAATACTGGTTTTAACAAACAATCCATCGAGACCTATCAACTTCATAACAGGTTGGAAAGGGGTCACGGATGTTCCTACCTCTATTGTTCTATCTCCGATTGTTCCCGAAGCAGGAGCACGTAATTCACAGTCATCAAGGTTTTTCTTGGCTATCTCGGCCAAAGACTGCGCCTGATTCAGCTGGGTTTGAATCTCGGTCCATTTAACCTCAGGTAGCGAACCTGCTTCATACACCTGTTTGGCCCTATCATAACCATCTTGTGCCTGGTCGAGGGTTGCTTTGGCTGCTTTGTAAGAATTTGAAGCATTTGAATTATCTATCTTGGCCAATAGTTGACCTTTCTGGACTCTCTGACCCTCTTTAACGTAAATAGCCGTAATTCTACCGCTTGACCCAAAACTGAGTTGCGAAGTAAATGCCTCTTCTATAGTTCCTGCATATTCATGCATACTTTCTGCAGACCCTACAGAAATTTCCATAATATTTACCTTCACGACTCGCTCCTCCCGTTGCTGTTCTTTATTTCCACAAGAAGCAACAAGCATCAAAAGAGCCAACAGTCCGATAAGCGGTATTTCTCTCATTTTCTAACTATTTTACTCGTTTCCAGGTAGCGTTCATACCCATAGCGGGAACTCCTTTATAGTAGCGTGCTATCATATCTGACCCGTTTTTTGCGAGTTTGAATTTCACACCGAACTTACCACCACTAAATGGATCATATATGGTACCCTTAACCCATTCCTCACCATCGAATTGCAGGTTCCAAACCATAACAATCTCTTCAGGCTTACGTGTACGTAACTTGGGGTCAGGATTTTTTTCATCTGTACGGGGAGTACCATCTGGATTGGTTGGTTTACTTACCCATACAATACGACCCTGATATGTTCCATTCTTGTTTTTGCTAATCTTTACTCGGGCTACATCATCAGAAAAGGGAGACTCTACCAAATAAGTACCCAATAGCTTATCTGCTTTGTCCTGAGCAAAAGACGAAAAGCCCAATAGCAGAAAAAATGCTATAAATATGGAGGAAATCAATTTCTTCATAATAGGAGTCTTTTATTTCGCTTAATAGTATTATTGAGTCTTGCTTCATTTTACCATTCGGCATAGAATACTATTCTGCTTTTTGAATAGCACTCTATGCCTTATGAACTAACCTATGCTACAGCCAGGAGTAACTAACTGTGAAGGAGTGACAAGCACAAGACGCCCATCCTTATCCTCTGCACTAAGTATCATTCCTTGACTTTCCACACCCTTAAGTTTGCGGGGAGCAAAATTTGCAATAAAGCATACCTGCTTGCCGACCAATTCTTCAGGATTGGGATAGAACTTGGCAATACCGCTGACAATTGTACGTGTACCCATACCATCTTCTATCTTGAATTGCAAGAGTTTATCTGCCTTTGGAACCTTAGTACATTCAAGAACAGTACCCACACGAATATCTACTTTACCAAAGTCATCAAAGGCAACTTCCTGCTTTACAGCATTGGGCTGCCAGGCATTAAGTTCGTTTTGTTTCTTTGCATCTTGAAGACGCTGAATCTGAGCATTTATTGCATCATCCTCTATCTTTTCAAACAGAAGTTCCGGATTATTGATAATAGCACCCGCTGCCAACAACTCAGCATTACCGGCCTTGCGCCATTCAAGCTTCTCAAGGTTAAGCATATTGCGAAGCTTTTCTGCGCTGAAGGGGAGGAAGGGTTCGCAAAGGAGAGCGAGATTAGCACAAATCTGAAGTGACAGATTCATTACAGTTTTTGTACGTTCAGAATCGGTCTTGACGAGTTTCCAAGGTTCTGTCTCAGTAAGATACTTGTTACCCAAACGTGCAAGATTCATCAATTCTGCCAATGCCTCGCGGAAACGATAAGTCTCTATGCTACGACCGATACGCTCGGGGAAAGTCTTCATTTCCTCGATTGTCTGACGATCAAGGTCCGTCAGCTCGCCAATTGAAGGTACTACACCTTGATAGAACTTATGAGTCAACACGAGTGTTCTGTTTACAAAGTTACCCAGAATAGCGACAAGCTCACTATTGTTCTTAAGTTGGAAATCCTTCCAGGTGAAGTCGTTATCCTTTGTTTCAGGAGCATTTGAACAGAGGGTATAACGGAGAACATCCTGTTTTCCGGGGAAATCTCTCAAATACTCATGCAACCATACAGCCCAGTTACGGGATGTTGAGATCTTATCTCCTTCAAGATTCAGGAACTCATTGGCAGGAACATTAGCGGGGAGAATGAAACTACCCTCAGCCTTAAGCATAGCGGGGAAGATAATGCAATGAAATACAATATTATCCTTTCCTATAAAATGAACAAGTTTTGTTTCATCATCTTTCCACCATTTTTCCCAATCGGGGGTAAGCTGTTTGGTAAAGGAGATATATCCGATAGGAGCGTCAAACCAGACATAAAGCACCTTACCCTCAGCACCTTCTACAGGAACTTTCACACCCCAATCCAAGTCGCGGGTAACGGCACGAGGCTGTAATCCGGCGTCAATCCAACTCTTACATTGGCCATACACATTGGTTTTCCAGTCACCTTTATGGTCCTCAAGAATCCATTGGCGCAACCATTCCTCATCCTTATCGAGAGGAAGGAACCAATGCTTTGTCTCTTTTAATACCGGTTTGCTACCACTAAGGGCCGACTTAGGGTTAATCAAGTCAGTAGCATTAAGAGAAGTACCACAGGCCTCACATTGATCACCATAAGCGCGCTCATTTCCACAATGAGGGCATGTACCGGTAATATAGCGGTCAGCCAGAAACTGCTTAGCCTCTTCGTCATAGTATTGCTCTGATACTTTCTCTATGAATTTGCCTTCTTCGAATAACTTTTTGAAATACGCCGAAGAAGTCTTGGCATGCTCTTCGCAAGAAGTACGGGAATAGATATCAAATGATACACCTAATTCCTTAAAAGAGTCTTTAATAATATTGTGATAGCGGTCAACGATATCCTGAGGAGTGACGCCCTCCTTACGTGCTTTAATGGTAATAGGAACACCATGTTCGTCGCTACCGCCTATCAGGATTACATCCTCGCCACAGGAACGAAGATAGCGGGCATAGATATCAGCAGGAACATACACACCGGCAAGATGGCCGATATGAACGGGTCCGTTTGCATAGGGAAGAGCTGTGGTAACTGTATAACGCTTGTATTTCTGGTCTTTTTCGGTATATAACATATTCTATAGTATTTTTCAGTATTATTTTATTAGTTTGAGTAAGTATAAGTATAGGTCTTACCATCTACTGTATAAGTATCAGGAAGATCTTTCTTATTGTATGTATAGGTATAATTTGTATTGCCACCCAGGTCAATATTACGGTTGAATGGATAGGTCATACCGCCTACCATTGGGATACTCTCGGGGACAGTTATAGTTATTGAGGCCTCTGCAGCTCCGGTAGATACGGCGCTAATCAGATTATTGACAGAGAGATTGTCGGCAGAAATACCCTGAGCCCAGCAACAATAGAGAGGATTGTGCTTATTGTCATAGGTATAGTTGGTAGTACGGTTTACAGTACATGAAAGTGGGAATTCCTCGTCACCACCTATGAGATTAATAATACTGGAGATGCTACCCATATTAAATGCATCAGCCACATCCACCAATGATGCCGTAGCAGAAACATTACCTGTGAGGGTTTCGCGGATCAGATTGTTTCCATCCCACACATAGTTGATTGAAAAGGTTTTGTTGCTGATAGAATATTTGGAATTATTGATTTTGGCAACAGATATCAGTTTAGCTGTCTCTACAATAGCCTCTGCGGCATTTGCACCCACAACATGTTGAAGAGCACTCTTCATGCCCAGCATACTTTTAGCAAGACTGACGAGATAGTCATTAGACAATAATAGGTCGACAGATGAAATCTGGTCATTCGCATTATGGGTCACATTCATTGTAACATCTGTACGAGTTCCATTTATTATCTCTACCTTGGTTAATAAACTACCCCCGTAGGTATAGATAATCTTTTGAGTCTGATCCGAACCATTAATAATTACACTTCCAATCATATCCCCACTATAATTAAAGGAATATGTCAGATTGTTGGTAAGGTCAGTAATGGAAGAGAGCTTGGAAGATCCCCAACTCCACGTTTGAACATTGGTAGAGCCTTCCTTTACAGACACAATCTTGTTGGTTGGCTTATAGATACCTTCGGCAAAAGTTCCTAAATCGCTAGGAATCCCATTGGCATCTTCAGATTTGTCTTTCTTGCACGATACAACTCCTAAAGAAAGAAATGCTACTAATGATACAATAAATATTCGTTTCATAATTATTAGTATTTTAGACGCAGATACTTATTTCGAGAAAGAATCCCCCTAAAGTATCATCTATTTCAATTGGTTTTCAAGTTTCTGAATCTTCTCCTTTATCTGAGATATTTGTCCTTCTATGAAATCCTCGCTATACTTTGCATCACAAAATCCGTTACCTCTGGCAACATACTCCGGGTTTTCCATATCACAATCCAGCTCCTCATAATTAGCAAGGAGGACTTTCAATCTGTCTATCTCTTTGTTTAGTTCTTCTTTATTCATAGTTGGGTTATTCGATGATTAATGCTCCGCTGATATTCCAATGACTGAATCCTCCGTCGACAGGCAAACCTTGAGGAATATCTATAGTGATGGTATGTTTGCCTGGCTTGAGACCTGTAAGATCAAAATAGACAGGCTGGGTTGCAGTTCCGGGACACCATCCGCTACGGGAATAATCCGAAGAGGTTACACCATTCCAGAAGATTCCACTCACAGGATTAAGGCTGCGATAGGTTCCACAATCGCAACGCCAGGGAGTATGACTGAAACGCTTTTTCCCGTCAATATAGATGCTATTCTCCTTGGGGTTGAACTCGTCTCCGCCTCCCCAGCCTCCATGGCCGGTACTGATATAGCGCAGTTTCATGTTCTTTGCGTCTCTAGGAACGGTAAATTCAACAGTAAGCTTGTCACTTCCAAAGATTTTCCCATAGTTCTGTCCTGCCATTTCAAGGACATTACAGGTATTAAACAGAGGCAATACAGCCTGAGAAGGATATTGCTCATCCCAGATATCCGACTGGGGGTAAGCCTTTATGTCGAGGGTAATCTTATGACCGCCACCATCATAATTTCCGATAAAAGCACCTATCCACACATCACCCTGGAGCATGGATGCCAAATCTGTAATGTCTTGTTTGTAATATGCTTCATCAGCCCATTCTACTCCCTCAACAGCCACTCTGCCATTGAAATGATTTACGCCAAAAGGAGTAAAGAAACGTATTAACTCAACGATGGGTTTGTAATTCTCTCCGGCAACTATTCCATGATAACGCTGGCCATCTTTACCTACGGTTATGGGAAGGGAATCAGGACTGAGGTACATAGCCTCGAGGAAGGTCTGCTCCCTATTGGCCAACTGATTCTTGCCGCTCAAAACATTATCCAACGATTTCTGGGGAATGATGAAAACCGAACCTGTACGGTCGTATGCATCACCATTAGAACGCTGGTGGAGTTCGGCAAACAATTGATAGTGTGCAGGAATACTGTCAAAATGCATACGCTTGAGTACTACCGTACCCCCGGCAAAATGGATAGCTGTATCGTAGGGGAAAGAATTGTATACCTTATTGGGATTGTGAGAATACCATTCTGCTCCGCTATAATCGGTATTGGCTCCCCAATACAACTGAACGTCGTCAAAAACTCTTTTAGTAAGAATCATGCGACTCTTCTTTATACGGTCCATCTCCTGATAAGATACCTTCCGGCCTAAAGAGATAGGACGCTGAAGAAAAGGATCATTACAAGGTTCAACCTTTGCAAGCTCTATCTGTTTCTGGCCATTACGCCACATTTCCAGCATGACACCAGGAAGATAACCATAACCGGGAGTTGCTGTTGCATGATTACCCGAGGCTGTATCAACTACAATCTCAATCCTGTTTGAGTTGATGCTGGTTACAAACCGCAGACGGGCATCACCCTCGGCAATAGTATCCCACTTTATATCATTACGGGCTACGTATGGGTTGGCAATATAATAGGAGGAATCGTCTTCGTATGTATACTGGTAATATATCTGACTGTTTTCCAGATCAACATAGGTCGTCTGGTCGGCAAATCCGGGTATGAGTTTTCCTTCTGCTTTCGGCTGACTGATAAGCAGAACATCGTCGGCCGAAAAAACAAAGATAGGCACTTTGTCGGTGCCTGTATGCTCTCTGGTAAAGTTATTATACGTATAACGCTGAGGTTGCTTCTTTGCTTTGGTATTCGAACTTTGTTTCTTTGGCGGAGCTATCGGCTTCTGATTACGATAGAACTGTCGCTCATTAAACCATTTGCCTTGAGCCTTAAACGCCTTGATAGGAGTAGCATCCTCCTTGAGCGAATTCGCAATACGTTGGGTTATTCTTTCATGAAAGGCCTTGAGACGTGCCAGCATATCAGGCTTGATCTCATAGCTCTCGGGATAGGCTATTGCATCGGCCGTTGGTACCAGATAGTATTGATACAGTCCTTTGTAGGTACCTCTATGAACCCAATAGGGCATATAGTCGCATCTGGTAAGGGTGGTAGTACCCTCCACCTCCTTGAACATAGAAGGAATCTTTTCTATTTCAAGTTCTATCATAATACCGCCTTCGCATTCAGCCTTGCGCTGGTTTGATATCAGATTTCCCATTGAGTAAACAACAATCTCAGGGAAGCGGAAGTTGTAGGGATTCACATCAACTGTCACATTCTGAACCACATGAGGATGACTTCCAATCACAATGTCGCAACCATTACGCATCAGCATCCGGGCAAATTCTGCCTGCTGGTTATGAGCCCCGACATAGTTCTCATCACCCCAATGCATAATGGTAATAATATAATCTGGTTTTTGTTTGCGAGCCTTCTGCAGGTCGGCAAGCATCTGTACAGAATCAATGGTATTCACCACGTTGGATGGAGATACGTGAATGCCGTTCGTACCATAGGTATAGGAAAGGAGCGCTATGCGTATGCCATTCTTTTCCACCATCATAGGATAGTTATCGTCGTGCTCCTTAGCGTTGGTATAAGTACCCAGGTGAGCTATTCCTAACGAGTCAAGCACCCTGATGGTACGTTCCAGTCCCTGTTTTCCCTTATCATAGCAATGGTTATTGTTTGTGGTAAGAATATCAAATCCGGCATCCTTAACGGCCACAGCCAAGGCATCGGGAGAGGAAAAGCAAGGATAGGTAGTATAAGGAGCGCCGCCAAGCGTAGTTTCAAGATTGGCTATTGCTATGTCGGCGCTCTGGATATAATCCTTTACGAATCTAAAACAAGGGGTAAAGTCATAGTTGTCAGCATTCTGCTTTGCAGCTCTCAACTGAGGGGAATGGCACATGACATCGCCCGCAAAGATAATCTTCACACTCTTCTGAGCAAAACCTATTAGGGGCAATGCCATAAGAATGGCTATGACTGAGATTCTGTTAAAGATTCGCATAGGGAGATATTGTATAGGGTATAATTATTGTTCGTCGGTCTCTGCTTCAGCTGCCTCAGGCTGCTCAAGGTCAACCTTGCCGGCATTTACAAGAATGTTGTACCATTGCATAAGTTTCTTAACGTCACTTGCATGTACACGTTCGGTATCGTAGTTGGGGAGAACCTGTGCAAAATAAGCAAAAGCATCGCTGTTGGCCATCTTCTTGATATCAAAGGTCAAGGCTTTGCCATCCTCTTTGCGAAACATATCCTGAAGAATGTCACGGAGAGGTTTGTCGTCCTCCATAGTGAACATGCTGATTTCGTTGAGAGAACTAATACGGTCGTGCTGGAAAACGGGTACACGCTTATGGTCAACGAGAGACTCTACGATAGCGCCACCTTTGGTTTGAGATACAAGTTCATAAAGACCGGGTTTTCCGGAAACGACTAAGATTTTACTGAGATCCATTGGTCAAGTTTAGTTTTAGTTAATTAGTGCTATTATAACGTAATTAAATTATAATTATTATTTACATTAAGATTTTTTAGTATTCCCATTATGGGCGTCCGGACTACCTCAACGACATCAATACCCATTCCATTCGCAACTTCAATTATCTCTGGTTGAAAATGATAAGCCACGGATCCTACCAGGCTGATTGGTCCTTCGCCCAATGGTTGTACCTGTTTGAGAAAATATTGGGCAAAGGCTTCCCTTAGGAGTTGGCCGACAAACTTGTCCTTGCGATGCTCATTTGCAAAGGGCGCAAAACCTGCCAGATGGGCATTGGGCTCGGGCTGACGATAGATTGCGTTAATCTCATTCTCGTAGTCGATATTGTATTTCTCTTGGAACAAGACACTTATATGTTTAGGCATGGTTCCGTCGAAATAACTCTTCAACAGCAATCGTCCGATATGATTGCCCGACCCCTCGTCTCCCAGGATATAGCCTAGGGAAGGTAATCTGTTGATAATGTGCTCACCGTTGAAATAGCAGGCATTACTCCCTGTTCCAAGAATACCCACCAGCCCAGCCTTATCTCCGAGCGTGGCCTTGCAGGCACCCATCAGATCGCTATCTACCACTATTTCGGCCTGTGGGAAATACTCTTCAAGGTGGCATCTGACCACATTCTGGGCATAATGGGTGCCACAACCGGCACCATAATACCATATTCTGTCCACCGACCGAGAACCGACCTGCTGAGAAATAGCTTTGAATGTGCTGCCAAAGACTGCACTCGGAGTAGTCCGGGGATTCAAACCTATGGTATTGACCACCTTAGGCTCTCCACCCTCTCCTGCTAAAACCCACGAGGTCTTGGTTGATCCACTATCGGCGACTAGAATCATATAATTCCGATTATCTCGTTGATATCTTTGATTCCATGACGGTTACAGTACTCCTCAAGGCCTTCGACAATCTTTACCGTAACTGTAGGATCAATAAAATTGGCTGTACCTACTTCAATAGCCGTAGCTCCTGCCATAAGGAACTCTAAAGCATCGTTGGCGCAACTGATTCCGCCCAGTCCTACTACAGGAATCTTCACGGCATGAGCCACTTGCCATACCATTCTTACAGCCACAGGCTTTACACAGGGGCCACTCAGACCACCGGTAATAGTACTGAGATAAGGACGGCGTTTCTCGACATCGATGGCCATTCCGAGCATAGTATTGATGAGCGAAACACTATCGGCTCCAGCATCTTCAACCGCCTTGGCAATATCTACAATACTGGTTACATTAGGGGTAAGCTTGACGATGAGGGTCTTGTCATAGACCTTTCTCACGGCGCCTACTACCTGTGCAGCCATTTCCGGATTGGTTCCGAAACCCATGCCGCCCTTTTTTACGTTGGGACAACTGATGTTGAGCTCAATGGCGGGTATGTTTTCGAGAGCATTAATCTTCGAAGCCACTTCACAGTACTCTTCAATACTGCTGCCCGACACATTAACGATGATGTTGGTATCTATATCCTTGATTCTATGATATACTTTGTCGCAGAAGGAGTCTACGCCCACGTTCTGGAGGCCAACAGCATTAAGCATACCCGAGGGGGTCTCAGCCATTCGGGGATAGGGGTTTCCCTGACGGCGCTCGCCGGTTGTGCCCTTTACAACAATGCCACCTAAGCGACTGATATCGATAAAATCGGCGAACTCTTCGCCATAACCGAAGGTACCCGAAGCAGTCATTACGGGATTCTTCAGCTTGAGATTATGCAGTTTAACTTCTAACATTTCGTATCAGGTTATAAGTTATCGGGCAATCTTTTGCCCAATAGGTTGATTTGTAATTAACGGTCTGAATAAACGGCCGACGTCTGTTCAACGTTTATGCCATCCACTTGGTTAACTCCTTGGCATTAAACACGGGACCCTCTTTACAGACACACTTGTGGCCCTCGTCGGTATCGCAGACACAGCAAAGACATGCACCCAGTCCGCAAGCCATCATATTCTCGAGCGACACCTCGCAGTCGATTCCCTTGCTGACAGCATGGCGGGCAACAGCCTTCATCATAGGAGTAGGTCCGCAGGTAAAGATCTTGTCGTAAGGCTGGTCAAACTGCGAATGCTGGGTTACCATTCCTTTCTCTCCCTGACTTCCGTCGTCGGTAGCGATAAGCAGGTTGCCATATTGGGCAAAAGGCTCCTGTACGGGGATGAGGTCCTTAGTACGTCCGCCGAGAATTATAGTGGGGCGAACACCCATAGAATCAAACTTTTTGGCCAGATAGAGCAAAGGTGCGGTTCCGGCTCCTCCGCCTACCAGAAGCACGTTCTTACCTTCAACGGTAAAACCATGACCCAAAGGATAGATAAGATTGAGTCTGTCTCCAACCTTGAGGGTTGCCAGCTGCTTGGTACCCTTTCCAACAATCTGAATGAGAAGGGTAAGCGTATTACGTTCATAGTCCACATCGTGGATAGAGATAGGGCGACGCAGCATCACATCTCTTTCTCCCTTTACCTCTACCTCAACAAACTGTCCGGCTGCTATTTCAGGCATAGAATCAGGATGTTGGAGTGTAAGGGCGAAATATTGATTGCCGAAAGGCTTACGCTCTACGATGGTAAAATCGGTAATGTATTTCTTCATGCTATTGTATTGATTTCTTGAGTTTTTGAATGCGGATATAGGAGTCATGAATGCGCTGTTCGTCTATCTTGCCCTCCTGCACCAGAGAGTATATAAGATCTATCAGTCTTGGCACGATATTCTCTCTGTAATTGGAGCCGTTGTTGGACACACAGAGGATGTCGGCTCCGGCATTTATGCTGAGTTCCAGAAGCGTTTTGAGATTATAATGTTTCGAGACGGCGCCCATGGTCAGGTCGTCCGTGATGATGGCACCCTGATATCCCAAGCTGTCTCTCAGCAGGGTCGTAAGAGTATATTTGGAGAGTGTGGCAGGATATTTCTTGTCCAACTGTCTGTTAACGACATGGGTAGTCATGATAAGCTGCACCTTGTTGGTCTTGATGAGCGTGCGGTAGGGTTCAAGTTCGGCTTCCGACCAGGTCTTGGTCACATCGGCAAAATCCTCGTGGGTATCATCTTTCGAGCTTCCATGACCGGGGAAATGTTTCAGACAGGAGAGAACGTGCTGCTTGTTCTGTTCGTCTATCCATATCTCAGCACATTCTGACACACGGGCAGGGTCGGAGCTGAAACTGCGGGCTATACGGCCTATGATAGGACAGTTGGGGTTGACATTCACATCCACCACGGGAGCAAAGTTGAGATTGATTCCCACATCCCTGAGAGCTTCGGCTGTCATTCTGGCAGTCTCGATGGTCAGCTTGTTTCTGTCGTTGGAATCCTGTGGAATGGCACCCTGGTCGGCAGCTTTGGCAAACTTGGGAAATCCATATTTGGGGAGCAGACGACTCACATAACCACCCTCCTGGTCGATCGAGATGAAAAGTGTCTCGGGTGTGAGAGCCTGCAGATCAGAGCACAACTTCTTTACCTGCTCGCGCGAGGTGATATTTCTCGGACGGCTCTTGCTGGGAGCGTCAAACTCGAACAGGATAACGCCGCCAATCTTGTACTTGGTAATATCCCTTACTATATGGTCGGTCTTTTTGAGTTGAGTGCCGCGGAAACCTACAATAAGCATCTGGGCTATCTGCTGCTTGAGATCTACCGAATCGGGTATAACATACTCCTCTTCAACAATAGTATCCTGTATTGAATCTGCGACGGACGTATCGGGTAACTGCTCGGGCAACGGCGACTGTCCACAGGCTGTAAACAGGACTCCGATAGCACATAGGGTGAAGAAGATCCGTTTCATATCATTCTAGTTTTTAATAGTGTTAAAGGGTATTCTGTTGGCTATGCTGCGTCCGAGGGTTACCTCGTCTGCGTATTCCAGGTTGTCACCTATGGAGATACCTCGGGCAATTGTCGAGACGGTAAGGCCGGGAAACTGCTGCAGCTGCTTGTTGATGTAGAAGTTGGTAGTATCGCCTTCCATCGTGGTGGGCAGGGCGAGGATAACCTCGGTGGGCTGTTCCTGGCGCACTCGCTCGAGAAGCGAGCCGATATTGAGGTCGTTGATTCCTATGCCGTCGATGGGCGAGATTACGCCGCCGAGAACATGATACAGACCGCGATACTGCTGGGTGTTCTCGAGGGCCATCACATCCTGGATATTCTCTACCACGCAGATGATATTCTGCATGCGTTTGGGACTCGAACAGATAGGGCAGATAGGGGTATCGCTCACACAATGACATCGCTGGCAATGGTGGAGGTCTGTCTTGAGCCGGCCAATTGCAGACAGAAAGTCAGCCACCTCACCCTCGTCACTTTTCATCAGATGGAGCGCATAGCGCAAAGCCGAGCGCTTGCCCACACCAGGGAGCGTGGCCAGAGCATCTACAGCCTGTTCTAATATCTTCGATGGCAGTTCCATAGTCGCGGTCAGCTATTATGCAAAGAAATCGTCGGCCATCGAGGCAATGGCATCTTCGTCGGGCTCAGACATTTCGCCGTCGTTCGAGAAATCCTCAAAAGCGTCGCTCGACCCGCCGTCGTAGGTTGTAAGCTCGTCGAGCTCATACACTTCCAGTCCGTTCTCCTTCTCCGATTCTCCGCGGGACATAAGGCGTGGCTGCCGGGTCTTAAGGTCAACAACCAGAACCGTCTCAGGGTCGTAGCCATCCTCTATCCAGCGCTTCACCATATCAAACACCCTGTTCTCAAAAACTCTTCTTTCCATAATAAAGTGGTTATTAATCTTCTAAATATATATTATTACAAAATAGCGTACATTATTTCAAACTGCAAAAATACTAATTCTATTTCAATTATTTTCGCCCTGGCCCAATAGTTTTCAACAACCCGATGGTGGTAACTGTTCCATCCGCCTGCCGGTCCTTTTAGGATTGATAATAAAAGCGGGAAGGTTTGCTGGCCTTCCCGCTCTTAGCTATGTGAAACAATTGATAGATTCTCAGGAGGGGTTTATTCGGCTTCGTAGATATAGAGCTGACCTTCGCTGTAGATGAAAAGCATGGGGTCTTTATCTTTCTTCTTCAGGATCCAGCATCCGCCATTCTCGCGGTCGATCTCCATCTTTACATATTTGCGGCTTACCTTCTGCTCAGCCAGCACCTTATCGTTTCGGTCGAATACCTGCAGGTAAGTGTCGCCGTCGGGAGCATTTACCAGGGCGTACATCAGATCGCCACTCATAGCATAGGTGATAAGATCTGAACCATAGGTCTGCTGAACATAGTCGTGAACTACTACTACATTGGTTACATGATAGTCATACCAGTAGCTGTTGCAGTATGCCCAGAATCCGGGCCAGTGCCAGTGGTGGTAGATGCAGGGATCCCATACGCAAGCGTGAACATGGCAATGACCGTGATGGATGGGATGATGGAATACGGGATGCATGGGGCGATGCGAGGGAGGCATGTGACCAGGATGATGTCCAGGACCTACAGGGCCATCGTGACGGCCGGGAACGGCACGGCCACTACGGTCGGTTCCGCGACGGTCGCCTACACCAGGGGTTCTACGGTCGGCACCCGAAGCGCCACCACGGGCGGGAGTACCTACAGAGCCTCTGCGGCTATCGCTACCTGCGCTGGGACGGGTGCCGCTGGTGCGGGTTGCGGGCGAGCCACCACGTACAGCGCCGCTGGGACGGCCTTCGCCTACAGAGCTGCGCGAAGGAGACGTTGCACGGGGAGCAGCCGAACGGCTGGGCGTTCCTACGCTGCTACGGCTGGGTGTGCCAACGCTATGGCTGGGCGAGCTGCTACGGCTTACCGAGCTGCGCGAAGAGCTGGAAGAATGGCTGCCACCACCACGGCTTACCGACGAGGAATGGCTGCTGCCACCGCCACGGCTTACGGAGGAGGAAGAATGACCGCCACCAGAGTGACTTCCACCACCACGGCTTCCGCCACCACGACTCTGAGCATAAGCAGGAGCTGCACAAAGGGCTACTCCCAAGATAAATGCTGCGAAGAAACGACTTGCTTTCATAATATTTCCTTTCTGTTAAGGTTTTGTTATCGTTATATTCTTATTTTCGGTTGAGGGCTGTGTCCCTCGTTTTCGGTTGCAAAATTACAACAATTATCTCTAGAAAAACCCTGAAGCCTTACCGATTTTTCCTAAACCGACATATCACGTTGATTATTAGTGATAAAAATTTCGAAGTTTTTTCTCATTCTCCGACCATCCGGGGAAAACCCGAGCTATTCTGCGCCGGGAAAAAGGCACTTCTTAACAGAATCTGTTCACTATCGAGCAACGTGCTGACAACAATTATTTTTGGCCGGATGGAATTATTGACGTATGTTTGCAAAAAATTTCAGGACACAATAAAAACAATATAACACCATGAAAAAATACTACTCCTAGCGTTTGCATTAGTGGCCCTTGCCGTCTCGACTCCAACCTTCGCACAGAACAAGAAAACCACTACCCAACAGGCTGCACCTATGTCGATTGAGACCTTCGCCAAGAAGTGGGGCAACTATTACGACGCATTCTGTGACGGACAGATTCAGTACGGATGGCCCAAGCAGTTCTTCCTGGATCTTATGAAGGCGATGCCCAACCATTTCAAGATGAAGAAGCTCGAGACCCAGGGAGGTGTCACCTATTACGTCTTTGCATTAATCCTTCCCAACAACCGCGATGTCAATGCCGGCGGTATTGGCTTTCAAGGCACCAGGCTGTACGAAGCTCAGGTTGACCGGTGGAGTCTCGACTATGAATACGCCCAGCAGCTCCAGGAGTTGCTTGACTGGGACTTCGACCTGGACAAACTATAAAATCCTTCAACACAGTAATCTTATTTCATCCTCGGCTGTCCGCATACTTTGCCGGGCTGGCTTGAGAAATCTCCTGGAGAGGGTGGCGTCGGGCCGCCCTTCTTCCTTATTGGTGATTGCCCTGAAGGGCGGTAGTAAGGACCGTCTGTCGACCCTAACGGCATTCCGTTTCCTCTTCTTGCCAAAATCGGAGAGCCCTCTGCCATGGGCGCCCCCTGTCCGCTTTCGCCATTTCTCCGAGGCCACGGACAAGCTTTGGCCTTATCGGAGAATACCTATTCCCAGTTTGCCGAAGTTTTTTTCGCGGGTCGGAGGTTTCGGCTGTCAAAAAGGTCTTGCCGGCCCGGCGGTTG
>JAKSMQ010000032.1 GCA_024400565.1 Bacteroidales bacterium | reverse complement strand
GGAGCTTGCTATGGCCAGCGACCGAAGTGGAGCTTGCTATGGCCAGCGACCGAAGAGGAGCTAACCCTTTATTCCTCCTTTTAGGTTATTTAACTTCTTTTACAGCCTCATTTATCAAATAGGTTTCGAGGAGTGATTTCGGTTGCAAAGTTACACATTTTTCTTCATTTGCGACAATAATTTATCAAAGCCTATTGCTTGCTTTTTTCTGGTGTCTCTATCCTATGCCATGTAGTGTTGTCATGTCTATCGTGGAATGATATCAGCCCTTCATTTTTGACAAAGCAAATTGAATCGTACAGAATTTCCGGGAAACAAAAAGTCACTGTATCATCCCAGGGGGATTCTTCCAATGACATTCTATCAGACGCCACTTTTAAGGGGTAACTATGTTCCACATAATAGTCACTATGAGTATTGAGGTCACAAAGCGATAGCTTCAATTCCATATCATCGGATAATTTTTTGTGGTATTTACCTTTCCCCCAAATATCGAAATTTAAAGAAATGGAGCATTTCTCCCGAATGGCACTACAATCCGAATCTATTTCAGCGCAAGTATAGTGTAAGGAAAGGACCCTAAGACAAGTTGCTTTTGTACCCAACTCGGCTTCGAAAGATTCTTCGGAATCATTACGAACCTTGTTGGTTATTGCAATAGTGTCAGACCCATTGCTATACAATACTGGCCCATTCATTTGTGGGAAATAATCAATAATCTCTTGAGGGAACGGCGCACAATATATTGTTTTTTTGCAAGACCCTACAATCAGGCATACCATGGGCAGAAGAAGCCCGAACAATACTTTTTTCATGGTTTAATAATAGTTTTAATGAATGATTTTAGATGCTATGCTAATCGTAAATAATAACAAAACTAAAGCAATAATCTTCTTCATTCTATTGTGGAATTATATAAATATTTTGCTGAAACAGAGTTGTAAATGCAACTTGTTTCGGCTAGAGTTGTTGTGTCGTATCAAAGTGCAAAGATACGTTTTTTTTTCTTTATTTGGCAGATGTGGCCGCTAATTATTCGTTTTTGATAAACTTCAATTATTACTAACTTCCTATGAATTATTCTAGTAGGTGTTTCCTTCAAAAAAAAGGTTGATTGTGATTTCTCTCATTAGGGGATTCGATTTTGCCTGCGGCGCTACATGAATACCCATAAATTATCCATAAATTATTTCATGAATTTCTTCTTGTTGATTATTAGATAATTTATGGATAAATTCATGGGGAATTCGTGGGGATTCGTGTACAAAGAAAAATACTACATCTACCAAACACTAATGTTGTCAAAAATCTATTTGGCGAATAATTAGATGTCGACATAGTATTTCGTGGAGTCGCAGCCCGGGCTGTTCCCTTTCTGCCAGGGGGCGGGTTGCAGGCAGGTTCTCTCGGGTTAGCTCCCATTCAGCGAGCACTCAATTCCCACTCAATTCCCACTTAATTCCCACTCAATTCCCACTTTTTAACATTTCGGTGGGAATTGAGTGGGAACAAGGTGGGTACAGTATGGGAATTGAGTGCTGGTCAGGTGCAAGCTACATGCCGGTTAGGGTATAGCCAGAGGGGAGAATCGGGAGTCTGGAACGAAAAAAAACGCGTACCTTGGGTTTGGGTACGCGTGGTGGGGGATTGGTTTCTGTAGGGGAATGGACTAGAGGAAGTTGCGGGCTGTGTCGAGCATCTCTTTGTCGCAGTCGAGGATTGAGGCAATCCTGAGGGCCTCCTGGGGCACGTCGTCGGTTGTGTCGGGGAGGAGCGAATAGTCCATAAAGAGGTTGATATTCTGGGGTGTGAGTGGCTCTGACGACATGCTCTCCACAAATCCCTTTACCCTCAGCCGGCGACAAGGCAAGGCCAGCTGGCTGTAGTGGGTGGTAATGAGAGAGAACGACGACTTGGACTCGAGGATGGTGGCCAGAGACTGCACGATGGCTTTGCCCTCGATGGGGTTGGTTGTGCGGGCGGGCTCGTCTATCAGGACGAGAAGATGCTCGTTGTGAGCTCTCTGCAGGGTGTTGCTTATCTTGATGATCTCGGAGGCAAAGGAGGAGAGTCCTTTCATCTCGTTCTGCTCGTCGCCTATGCAGAGAACTACGTCGTCGACCAGGTTGATACGGGCCTTGCGTGCGGGAACAAACATTCCGAACTGGGCCATCAGTTGGGCTACGCCTATGGTCTTGAGCAATACCGTCTTGCCTGCCATATTGGCTCCTGTAATGAAGCATACGCCCTGGTGGAGGTCGATGTCGACGGGCTGATAGCGAAGTCCGAGTGTTTCGTTATGATGGCGCAGGCGGGGGTTGCTGAGCTCGAGGAACGAGAGTCCTTCGCGGGCTTCGCAAAGTTGTGGCCGACAGAGATTCCATTGTTTGGCGAGTGTGGCTTTTGCCAGCAGGAGGTCGAGTTCGGCCATCTGGTTGAGGGCTTCGGAGAGGGAAAGTGCCAGGGGAAGGAGACGGTCGGAGAGTCGGAGAATGACCTCGCGCTCTATGGCCTCCTGCTGGGAGAAGAGGTCGGCATCCTCGTTGTTGCAGGCTTTGAGCTCCTTGCGCAAGGGAGCCAGACGGGGGTCGTAGGAGTCGTAGATGTAGAAATGGGCCATACCCGTATTGTCGGGATCGAGAATCGAGAATGCCTGGTCGGCTATGGCGCAGAGGTCGGCCTCAGAGGTTGCCAGGAGCGACTGGCGGTTGTGTTCGCCCAGAAAACGGAAAGCCGTGGCGTAGAGCTTGGCAAAGAGCTTTATTTCGAAGAGCTCTATCTCGTTGAGGAGTATGTGGGAATGGAGACTCTGGAGTGTGCCGGCAATATCGTGCATCTGCATAAGCTGATGGCGTACGCCGTTTATGCTGGCTGTAGCGTCGGCATCGTTCAGGAAGAGGATGGCCTCTTCGATACGGTCGTATTCGCGATTGAGGGCCTGGGCGTCGTTCAGCCAGGGCTGGGTCAGAAGACGGCGTTTGCCTGCCGACGACATAAGCTCCAGACTATCGGCAACAAACTGGAAGCCGGGAGCCTCCTTGAATTTGGATTTTAGAGTCATATCAGATAGACATTACATCGTAGACCGGCGTCTGGAGGGCGTCGCTAAGCTGGGCGCAGGCCTCGGCCGAATTGAGCCGGTAGCCGGTTGGCGATGTGGGATTGAGGGTGATAGCTATAAGACGGGAACGTTGAAGAACGAGAAGTTCTCCTCCTCGCTTGGAGAATTCGGCATAGACCTCGAGGGTGATGAACAGCTTGGTGAAGTCGCGTACGATGAGGGTTATATCTTTGATGTTCTTCTGCGAGGCAAGGTATTTGAGCAGACGGTCGCTCACGGCGCCCGAAGCAAAGAGGGTGTTGCCATAGCGGAAAATATCTTCTCCCTGGTTGCGACCCAGAAGAAAGACCGAAGCAATACCCAGGTCGTGAGGCTGTCCGTCGTCGTCGATGCCCCACAATCCGTTGGAAATGAAACTGAGCGTGTTCTGAAGGGCAGGGGAGACCTCGGGGAGGTTGATAAGACGGTAGACGAAGCGTGTGCGGGAGATAAGCTGCTGGATGTTGGGCGATACGGCAGCCCCTGTGGCCAATACCATGCAGTCGCTTACCGTGGGCGAAGCAAGACTGAGGCGCGACAGGGCTCCGTCGACGATGGTAAGGGGCATGCCTGTGGCCTTGAAATGTTCTATCTGCTGGCGCAGTTTCTCTGTGGTGGCGGCTCCCGAAAGGAGAACCTTGCCCTGAGAGAGAACGCGGGCCGTAACAAGCTGACCCAGAGCCGTTCGGTAGGAGTCGACCTCGACGAGCTCGGAAAGGAGCCGTCTCTGGAGATAATGTTTTTCGGATGTGATGAACGTCATTCCCTCGTAGAGTATTATCTCGGGCTTGGCGTTGGCAAATACGGCATCGGTCTGCTCTCCATCTATGCCGATGGAGGTAACGGCCACGGGAACCTTGAGCTCGTGAAGCCGGCGTAACACATAGTTGTGGCAAACGGTCTTGCCTGTGTTCTTTTCCAGACCTACGATGGATAGGCTTCTGTAGCGTAGTATGTCGTTGACAAAGGGCACGATGGAGTGGGTTTATTTTTGTTGCAAAATTACGACTTTTTTTTCTAACTCGAAAAAGTTTCGTACCTTTGCAAACCATAAAGGAAAAAATAATAATATAAAAAAACTTCATAACGCTATGATTACAAAGTTAGACGACCTTCTGGAACTCGTTAAGTCCAAAGGCAAAAAAAGACTGGTTGCAGCCTATGCAAACGACTCTCATACTATCGGAGCTGTAAGCGAAGCTGTTGATTTGGGCATCGTAGACGCTACCCTCGTTGGCGATATCGACACCATCAAGAAAGTATGTGCCGAAGAGAAGATCGACGTTAATAAGTTTGAACTCGTACAGGAAGCTGACGAAACCAAGGCTGGCGTTGTAGCTGTACGCCTCATCAACGAAGGCAAGGGCGACCTCCTCATGAAGGGTCTCCTCAGTACCGACAAATATATGCGTGCTATCCTCAGCAAGACCGATGGTCTTATGCCTGGCAAGAAGAACGATATGCTTACCCACATGGGTGTATTCCAGATTCCCGCCTACCACAAGCTCCTCGTATGCTCCGATATGGCTATCATCCCCGCTCCCGACATGAAGCAGAAACAAGGCATCCTCTCTTATCTCGTTCAGACCGCCAAGAGCCTTCAGATTGAGAAACCCAAGGTTGCTGTTATTGCTGCTACCGAGCAGGTTAGCACCGGTATGCCCGCATGCGTAGAGGCTGCTATCATCAGCAAGATGGCTGACCGCGGCCAGATTAAGGGCGCTCTCGTAGACGGTCCTCTCGCTCTCGACGTGGCTATCGACAAGGAAAGTGCTATTACCAAGAAACTTACCGGCGAAGTGGCTGGCGACGCAGACTGCCTCCTCTTCCCCAACATCGAGTCCGGTAACGTATTCTACAAGGCTTGCACCAAATTTGCAGGCGCAGAACAGGCTTGTATGGTAGTAGGTGCCCGCGTACCTTGCATCCTCACCAGCCGTGCCGACAGCATGAAGACCAAGCTCAACAGTATTGCTCTTGCTGCTCTCCAATGCAAATAAAATAAGAGTACTTTAAGTTAGGAAAGTTCATAAAGTTCCGACAGAAAACGCTCCGCGAACTTTATGAACTTTTCTTTCTCTAAAAGGAATCTCCTTAAATCCCCGACAGGCCCTCGGCCCTGACAATCCTTATAAACCCACAAAGCCCTTTTCTCATGGAGAAATATTTTGAAGAACTGCCTATCGCCATTACCGTGTGCGACCGCGAAGGCAAATGTCTCGATCTGAATCAGAAATCGGTTAAAGTAAACTGCAAGACCGACGACAAGTCACTCATAGGAAAGAATCTTCTCGACTGCCATCCCGAACCCGCACGTACCAAGTTCCTCGGCCAGCTTCAGACCCCCACCATCAACGCCTATACCATTGAGAAGAACGGCGTGAAGAAGCTTATCTACCAGACCCCCTGGTATGAGAATGGCGAACACATGGGCCAGGTGGAGTTCTCGATTGAGATTCCCTTCGAGATGCCCCACTACGTGCGCAAGCCCAAGACGGAATAGTCCGTTCCGTATACCTGACAAGTCTCCCGTCCTATAAGAGGAGAACCCGCCATTGATGCCTATGACCTATGCTATGGGCAATTGTGGTTTTTTGTGGCCATATATTAGCGTTAAGAAGAGAAAATAATAAGCCCGCGCGAAAAAATATATAATAAGTTGCAAGAAAAAGAATTTAGAGGTACTAAATATTTTTATTGCAATAAACTAAGTTGAGATTAATGAAATATAGATTGTTGGCCTTGATGGCCCTGATGATAAGCTCTGTTGCCGTAATGGCTCAGGGAAGACTGACCGGAAAAGTGGTAGACCAGAAATCGGGCGAGGCGCTCGCCTACGCTCAGGTCTCTGTTCACAAACTGAAAGATACCGCGTTGATTAATGGAGCCGTAACTCAGGATAACGGTTCGTTTGTGATTGAGAAGATTCCCTACGGAAGCTATCTGGTAAAGGTCTCCTTTATGGGCTATCAGACCTATTTCGTTCCCGAACAGGTGACTTTCTCTCAGGCAAAACATAGCGTAAACTTAGGCAAGGTGAAGCTTGCACCCACGTCGGCTACATTAGAGGCTGTCCAGGTGTCGGCCGAGCGTACAATGGTTGAATACCAGCTGGATAAACGCGTGATTAATGTGGACAAGAATATCGTTACAGGTGGCGGTACGGCTACAGATGTGCTCGAAAATGTGCCTTCCGTAGCTCTCGATAGCGATGGTAATGTGACTCTTAGAGGCTCTTCGAATGTTAAGGTGCTCATCAACGGCCGTCCCTACGAATTGATGGGTAGCGAGCTTAGCTCCATCCTAGAGCAGATTCCTGCCAGCACGGTAGAAAATGTAGAGGTTATTACCAATCCCTCAGCCAAATACGACCCCGAGGGAATGAGCGGTATTATCAATCTCAAACTCAAGGACAATACCGTGGGCGCTCTCGGATGGAACGGCGTCGTAAATCTTAATGCAGGAACCCCTCTCTGGTTCGGCATTCCCGACAATATGCCTTCGGTCATCCCTACCACCATGGGTTCTGTCAATCTTAACTATAGTACTGAAAAACTTACTTTTACCCTCTCTGCTGATGCCGGCTTGCGTAACAGAGGCAATACCAGCGTCAGCTATTTTGAACGTCGTCGCAACGGTAGCAATTATTCGGTTGATTCTCTTTTTGCAAGCGGACTTAACGGACACACTATGGGTAGCGTAAAGGCAGGTATAGAGTATCGTATCGATAAGTACAACTCGCTCAACTTCTCTTACTCGCTCCGTGGCGGTAACCGTATGAGACGCAGTATTGTAGACGGTCATGATATTCTCTATAATGGAATTAATAACTACGTGCAGGCCGACACCAACGACTTCAAAAACAGCAACCATCTCTTCTCACTCAACTATACCAGAAAGTTTGACCAGAAAGACCGTCTGCTTACCTTCGACGGCAGTTTCTCGCGTCGTCGCGGTATGGGAGATGGCTGGCAGGAACAGCGTTATCTCAACGACTCGTCCAACCTCTACAATTATTATCTCCGCCAGACGAGTACCAACAACTTCCACAATACCATCAACCTGCAGCTCAACTACACCCATCCTATCTCGGAAAAGCTCCGTCTTGAGACAGGTTATGAGGGCCGTATGACCTTTATGGATCAGAACTACGACTACTATATGACCACCTACGACATAGCTACCCAGATGCTCAACAAGGAGATGGACAGTCTTTCTACGACCAACTATATTTACAGTCAGCATGTTCACGCCGTATATGGTACCTTTGCCGCACAGATCAACGAGAAGCTATCGGCACAGATAGGTCTCCGTGGCGAATATTCTTATGTGGGTGGCGAAGACAAATTGCATCCCACTACGACACCTGTCGACAAACCCTATTGGCAGATCTATCCTACCGTACATTTCTCCTATCAGATCAACAAAGACCAGAGCTTCCAGCTGAGCTATAGCCGCCGTGTGCGTCGTCCCCATATGTGGGACCTCCGTCCCTATCTCGAGGTAAGAGAGGGCGAACAGCTCTCGTTCGGCAACCCCGGCCTCGACCCCGAGTTTACCAACGCATTTGAGTTCTCTTACAATCTCGGATTCAAACAGACCAACATCTTTACTTCCCTCTATTTCCGCCAGACCAACAACATGATGACCCGCTACGGCTTTGTTTGGGATGCAACTACAGCAGCCCACTATTCTCCCTGGATGCTCTATAATGCCGAATATGACGGCTATTGGGCTTCTACGTGGCAGAACCTCGATAAGGGTATTAATGCAGGTTTAGAGGTGATTGTAGACCAGCAGATTACCAAATGGTGGAAACTTAATGCAAGTATCAACCTCTACGAAAACTATATTGAGGGTACCGAGCTCCTCCACAATATCGGCCGTAGCGCTTTCCGTGCCAGCGGCAAGCTCTCCTCCTATATGAATCTTCCCAAGGACTGGAGCATTCAGTTGTCGGGTCAATACAGATCACCCTTTATGGACCTGCAGACAGATATGATGGCCTCCTATTGGGCCGACTTGGCAGTCAAGAAAGACCTCTTCCAGAAACGTGCTACTCTCAGCTTGAGAGTTGAGGATGTGTTCTGTACAGGCGGTTTCGGCCATCTTACCGATAGCGAACAGCTCTACCGCGACGTCCGTTCCAAACGTCTTTCTCCCACCGTTACTATCGGCTTCCAATGGAAGATCAACAAGGGTCTGCAACAGAAGCCTAAGATGGAAAATATGGAAGAAGAAGGTGGTGACGGTTCCTTCTAAACGCCTGTCCGTATGACTCCTTTAACCCTACCTCCTTGCAGTCTTACCCTCCGCGAACGGGAGGGTAGGACAGAGGTCCTGGATATTGTGCGCCGGCGCTATGTGGCGCTAACTCCTGAAGAGTGGGTCCGACAGCATGTGGTCCATGCCCTTCATTATCAGCTGGGATACCCGCTCGAACTTATTCAGGTAGAGGGCGCTATCAGCCTCAACGGCATGAAGAAACGTTGTGACATAGTGGTCTATGCCCCGGGCGTAAAGCCCTTGATGATAGTGGAATGCAAGAAGCCCGAAGTAAAACTCACCCAGAGTGTTGCCGATCAGGCCTGCCGCTATAACCTGGTTCACAAGGTGCCCTATCTCTATCTGACCAACGGACTGCAGCATATAGTCTGTCGCGTAGATGCAGACAATCAGAAACTCAATCAGATAGCCCAACTCCCGAGATGGGAGGAGCTGATAGGGAAGTAGAACTGTATCGGGTCGGATAACCTTGGCTTTTGACCTCTTGTCGATTGGCTCCTACTCAGTATTGAAAATAGCCTAGGCTAGAGTGCTGGTTAGCCTAGGCTAGAGAGTGAGTTAGCCTAGGATAGAGAGCGAGTTAGCCTAGGCTAGCATGTGGGTTAGCCTAGGATAGAAGGCCTGGTAGCTTAGGCTGACTTTGAGAGTAGCCCAGGCTAAGTATCAAGGCGGTTTTTCCGTCCTCTTTTCATGACGAATCGGATCGACCTTATAGGCTCCTCTTTCTCGGCATACAGGCTCGGCCTTTAGGGCACATTCCCGGCACGAGGGGTCCTATCCGAGTGGAACATAAGTGGACGGAGTACAGACCCATCAGGGATAGAAGGCATGCAAATATATATAAATATATTCATTATTTTATTTCCGATTGCGAAAAAAAATGTATCTTTGCCTAATGTTAGAGACTTGAAGCCGAAGGTGTCGCATGTCTGCAACCTATTGTGAAGTTGGGAATTAGAAAAGTCTCTCTAAAGAATTGAATCAATATGAAAATACAATTCCTTGGCGCCGCCCGCGAAGTAACCGGAAGTAAACACCTCATTACTACCAAACGTGGTACAAAAATTCTCCTCGACTGTGGTATGTATCAGGGTAAAGGACTGGAGACCGACACCATGAACCGCGACCTCGGTTTCGACCCTCGCGAGATCGACTACCTTGTGCTCTCCCATGCCCATATCGACCACTCTGGTCTCATTCCCTATATCTACAAGCTGGGCTTTACCGGAACCATTCTCTGCACCCCCGCCACCCGCGACCTGTGTGCCATTATGCTTCCCGACTCGGGTCGCATCCAGGAGAGCGATACCGCCACCTTCAACAAGAAACGCAAGGCACAGGGACTTGAGCCTGTGGAACCTATCTATACCCAGGCTGATGCCGAGGCTTGTATGAGCTGTTTTATCTCCGTGCCCTACCACAAGCGTTTCGTTATTGAGGGCGAGGTCGGCGTTGAGTTCTACGACGCAGGCCATATTCTCGGCTCCGCTTGTGTATACCTGGAAATCAAGGAAGGCCGTCGTACCATCAAGCTGGGCTTTACCGGCGACATCGGCCGTTACGACAAACGTATCCTCAAAGACCCCGAGCCGTTCCCCCAGGTGGACTACCTTATCATGGAGTCAACCTACGGCGACCGCCTGCATACCAACCTCGATACCGCCGAACAGGAACTCCTCTGTGCCGTTCTCGACACCTGTACCAAGAAGAAGGGTAAGCTGATTATTCCCTCGTTCGCCATCGGTCGTGCCCAAGAAATGATCTATGCTCTCGACCGCCTTCGTAATGCCAAGCTGTTGCCCGATATCGATGCCTTTGTAGACAGCCCTCTTTCGGTCAACGCTACCAATATCATGCGTCTGCATACCGAGTGTTTCAACGACGAGATTGTGAAATATATGGAGCAGGATCCCGACCCGTTCGGATTCGACCGTCTGCAATATATCCAGAGCGTAGAGGCTTCCAAGGCTCTCAACGTGCGCCACAAACCCTGTATCATCATTTCCGCCTCGGGCATGATGGAGGCAGGTCGCGTAAAACACCATATCTCCAACAATATCGAAGATCCCAAGAATACCATCCTCTGTGTAGGATATTGTGAGCCCAAGACCCTCGGAGCCAAAATTATGCGTGGTGACAAGACCGTCTCCATATTCGGTCATCCTCATACCGTACGTGCAGGCCTCCGTCGCATAGAATCCCTCTCCGGTCATGGCGACTACAACGAGATGATCAACTATATCGGCTGTCAGGAAAAACGCCGTCTGAAGAAGATCTTCCTCGTTCACGGCGAAGCCGAGACCCAGGAGCATTTCCGCGACACCCTCAACAAGGCAGGATACAAGCGTGTTGATATCCCCGAACGCCTCGATGAGGTAGAACTCTAATAATCCCTCAACCACCAATAGAATCATTTCATACCCATGATAACCTTCTTCCTATCGGTAGCCCTTCTCCTGCTCGGATATTTTCTCTATTCCAAGCTGATAGAGCGTATTATCGGAGTCGATCCCAAACGTGAGACCCCAGCCACTACCATGGCCGACGGCGTAGACTATGTGCCCATGAAACCCTGGCGTATCTACCTCATCCAGTTCCTCAACATAGCGGGCGTAGGTCCTATCTGCGGAGCCATAATGGGAGCCCAGTTCGGAACGGCTTCGTTCCTGTGGATTGTATTCGGAAGTATCTTCGCAGGTGCCGTACACGATTTTATAGCAGGCTTTATCTCTCTGAGACATAAGGGTTGTTCTCTCCCTGAGATTCACGGCCGCTATCTCGGCAACGGAGCCAAACAGATTATGAGAGGCTTTACCGTGATACTCATGATACTTGTGGGAGCAGTCTTCGTCAACACCCCTGCCGTGTTGCTCAACAACAATTTTACTACCGACTGGAACATCTTTATCTGGGTAATCATTATCTTTGCCTATTATCTCATTGCCACCCTGGTGCCTATAGACAAACTCATAGGCAAGATATATCCTGTCTTCGGACTCCTGCTTCTTCTCATGGCTGTATTCATCTTTTGTGCATTCTTCAAGGATGGCGTACATCTGCCTGAACTATGGGACGGCATGGAGAACAGACATCCCGATGCTGCTCACAATCCCATCTTCCCTATGATGTTCATCAGCATAGCCTGTGGAGCCATCAGCGGTTTTCATGCCACTCAGTCTCCCCTCATGGCACGTTGCATGACTAATGAGAAACAGAGTCGCCCCATCTTTTATGGAGCCATGATTACCGAAGGTATCGTAGCCCTCATTTGGGCTGCTGCAGCCTCCTATTTCTTCGGTCCCGAGAGTACTGTCGATACAGCCGGAAAGGGCGGCCCCGCTATGGTAGGTCTTATCGCCAACACATGGTTCGCTCCTGCTATTGCAACCATCTGTATTCTGGGTGTGATAGCTGCAGCCATTACTTCGGGCGATACGGCTTTACGTTCTGCACGACTTATCGTGGCTGACTTCCTTAATTTTGACCAGAAACCCATCGGCAAACGACTCCTTATTGCCGTTCCCATCTTTGTGGTAACAGCGGGTATTCTTGTCTATTCGCTCATGGATCCCAAGGGTTTTGATATCATCTGGCGTTATTTCGCTTGGGCTAATCAGGTGTTGGCAACCGTTACCCTCTGGGCTTTGACCATCTTCTTTGTATGGAAGACCGCCGAGACAGGGAAACATCGTCTCGCCTATCTCATTACCCTTATCCCCGCACTCTTCATGACGATGGTAACCAGTTCGTTTCTTTTCGTAGCCGAGAAGGAAGGATTGGGTTCAGTATTGCCCCGCTCAGCAGGCTATGCCATTGGAGCAGCCATTACAGTTGTGACCTTTATACTCTTTCTCCTCTGGAAGAAGAAACGTGGTAGCCATATTCCCCAAGGCGAAGCGTAAGAAACTATTTTTTTAACCGGATACAATAAAAAGCATATAACCTCGTTTAATATATCACTATGAAGAAAACAATCCTCCTCGTCGCACTTCTGCTCCTCGTTGCAGGAAGCACTTTCGCAGGTAACAAACCTCGTCAGAACTCCCGTACCGAAATGGGAATCAACGGCAATGCACTCTATGTGATAGAGTATACCTATAATCTTCGCGGTGGCAAAGGTGGTGGTCGCCAGCTTGTATGCATCGACTCCATTACCTTCGACAAACGCGGTAACTATCAGGATAAGATTCGTCGCTCCAATGGCGAGTACACTTATTTCTCCTATTATTTCGATGTGAATGGTTACGCCCTTGGCTGGAACGAATACAACCGTAGTCTTGTTCTCACAGGCCGTACTGCTTATCTCAACGATCGTAATGGTAACCGTATCGAGCGTACCGTTTTTATGAACGAGAAGATGTCGAAGAAGGAGACTTCCCGTTATGAAAATAACCGCCTTGTTGAAGAACAGAGCTACCATAGCAATGGTACTATGGCAGAGAAGCGTATCTACAAATACGATTCTCAGGGCAATAACACCGAGCTCCAGTTCTACAACCCTCAGGGAGAACTGACCCAGCGTTACATCTATTCCTACGATGCCAACGGCAACCGTATTGAATGGCGCTTCTACGATGCAGATGAGTTCCTCGTAGCCCTCACAACCTACTACTACGACGACCATAACAACTGCATTGAGGTATCTTCCTTCAACTACGACGAGAACCTCAACTGGAAGCATTCCTACGTTTATGAGTATGACGAGGACGACAATTGGGTTCGCCAGACTATCTATCGCAACAATAACCCCTACCAGGTAATTGAACGCGAAATTGCATTCCCTGCCAACGAATAGGATACATATTATAAATAGGTAATAAGAGGCTGTTCCCTAAGGAACGGCCTCTTCATTCTTTTTCTTTGCATATAGATTCTAAACTTGTAAAGTCTTCAACTATCGCCTAAGCAGAATAAAGTCATAAGTCATGGCAGATTTACTATCGATACTCGGTTTGTATGCCCCATCTCGATACTATGCAATCTTGATATCCATGCTGATTAGATATAAGAAGTATGGTACTTTGGAGGACAAAGTATGCTGTTTAGATTACCTGAACAACATACGTCCAAGTGTTCTATCTTGGCTTCGGGAATGCCAAAATAAATTTTGCCACTCTACTCGGATTTTGTATCTTTGCATAAAAGTTTAGCATATTGACAAGCTTTTGTAATAAATTGAATTTCATTACAAAAAAAACATTAACTTACACAACTTTTTTGAAAGAAATTATTAACAAATTAATTCATTCAACAGGTTTCTATGCAAATAAAAATGGAAATTATTGATTTTTAAAACCTGCCAGAAGAAATCAACTTGGAGCAACTATTGATTTTTAGAATATCATGAAAAAACTTGTATTGTTCATTATATTATTCCTGATAGGATTACCCTCCGTATTGGCACAACAGGGGCAGATTGTGATCAGCGGAAGAATCAGCGACAAGGAGAGCCAGAAGGGAGTACCCTTTGCGTTGATCTACGTCAAGAACTCCCGCATCTGCACCCAAAGCAACATCGAGGGATACTATTGCCTTAAGGTCCCCAATACATACAGACAGGCTTCGGTCGTTTTTTCGAGTTTCGGCTACCGGTCCGACACTATAGATGTGAACAAACTGAAAGCCCGACCTAATATCAAGCTCACCCCGGGCGGCATCGAACTGAGGGCGGTGGTGGTCTCGGCCTTTACGCCTCAAAGTGTGATTGACGAGGCCTTACGGCGCATCCCCGAGAACTACCAGTGCGATACGACGCTGAATGTATTCTTTTCCCGCTGCTGCAAAATGGCCAACGACAGCATATACTTGTTCTATGAGAATATGTTCACCTCGTGCCGTACCGGCTATGACAAGAACCAGAAGCAGCGCAGATTGAACTATTATTCCAGACATGGAGTGAATTCCAACTACAACATTGTTGACAAATCTCGACTGCTGGTGTTCGACACGGACTATATCACGGATTTCTTGCGCATGCCGTCGGACGTGAAGTGGAAGATGAGCTACAACGACAATCTTGTCATCATAGACCTGGTGGAAACCTCCCTGGCCTCCTATGCGCTAAGTCCTTTGCGCAAGAAACGAAAGCAGAACCGATACACCATGCAGGAGTTTGTGGACAACGATGGCGTAGGCTGCTATCTCGTAACTGTGCGCAGAGGAAAGTGGACCCATCAGGTTACCATCCGAAAAGATAATTATGCTATTACGGATATGGTGACGGACTCCGACACGTCAACAACCTACTATCCCGATGGAGAGTTTTACCGCAGCTCGCATCCCTATATCAAATACACCCTGTTGCGAAGCCATCAAGAACGGCACTACAGACCCATCAATGGGAAATATACATTGGTGTCGGAAATGCACCATTACAAGGGGTGTGGACTCTGTCATGGTCAATATTTATGGGCGGGAGCACCCAAAGAGCAGCGATTTGAAGAAATGTATCTGCTGCAGCTGGTTGAACAGCGATGTGGAGATCGGTCGTTTTTCGACAACAATCCGGTCCTAAAGGGAGGCAATATACTCTATTCCGATGTCCCTATGCGCGACACGACCTACGTACAGGACTATTGGGATAGAAACAACTATATACCATTAGAGAAAAGATTGGAAAACAAGCTATTGGAGAAGTTGAGAAAGCAATAGAACTTTACAATGATTCGGTAAACTTTAATTCATTTTGCTAATAATCAATATATTATGGCTGCAATAATAAAAGCTTGGTTTTGCCGTTATATATAGAAAACTCGTTGGAACAGCAAGTTTTTCATATTGATCTCTTCCTCGTGCTATTCTTTCTCAAAAGTTGCATTTCTTATTGGAACTTAGGCCTAAATGTAATTTTTTTTCAATAAACGAACGTTATTCTCTTGGTAAAACGAATCGCTAACTTTAATGATTATATCTATGAAAAAACTCTTTTTGAACCCATTGGCGGAATTAATCTGGAGCATATTTGACGAGGCCAAGGGGTCTGTCCAAGAGATAATTGACATATTGTAAAGTAGTGAAGGATTCCTGTTTACAGATATCTCTGGCGAACATCCCAGAAGGTTGCCTGGCAAAGCTTCAGTTCAGCATAAAGTACTACACAGACTGAGATGAGTTGGTATCGATACGCCTTCCGGCCTTTGCAAAAGGGATAAAGGTCGATTTCCAATCATTCCTCTCTGCGCTCGTGGAGATACTTGGCTTCGGGAATGCAAAATAAATTTTGCCACTTCTCTCGGATTTTGTATCTTTGCATAAAAGTTTAGCATATTGACAATCTTTTTGTAATAAATTGAATTTCATTACAAAAAAGCATTAACTTACACAACTTTGTGAAAGAAATTATTAACAAATTAATTCATCCAACAGGTGTTTGTTTATACTTTATCTTTACAAATCCAACAACTAATGAGAATGTCATTGTTGCCCCTGTCTGCAAATGAGTACAGACATCTGAGGGTAACAAATATGAGTCACATTCTGATTCTTCTTTTAATCACTTTCATTCTGACTGCATGTAGCGGACATGGACAGTTCGTTGACACTGGAGAGTCCATTAACTTCCAACATTCTCAAGGCACCTCGTTTTCACAAGGGCTATCGGATGATGCGGGCGATGCGTTTTTCTTCATGGATTTCAAAACCAGAAAGACTCTAAACGAATACAATTCCGAAGGCAAATGCATTAATACAATAAGCATTGACAGCCTATCTAAAAAATACGGATATTTTAAGAGTTGCCACGTTTCAAAAGATAGAATTATTCTGCTTGGCGAATATAGCAATCAAGTTCTTGTCCTTGGTCGAGAAGGCAAGTTGATGAAGCACTATGATTATCGATCCTTGTCAGATTCGGGCTATGAGCTATGGCCCCCTATGGTGGAAAGGAATGGTGTTTTGTATGTCACTTTGCAGTCATACAATCTAAATACCGGGAGAGACCTCTCGGATTGCATAATGATGTCGTGCAACCTAAATGAAGATAATCTGCATCCACAGGCACTAATAGATAGCTTTTATTCCCGGTTTATCAATCACGAATGCTTCACAATGGAGTTTAAACACTTCGAGTGTACCGACAATTATATTGTGGTTACCTCATACTATAGCGACAGCATATATCTGTTCGATTATAGCGGCCGACTGGATAAAACCATCCGTGTCCGATCAAAATACTACCAAACGAAAGCGCCTACTGTGACGGAAAAAATGTTAGATACAAATGCTGACACAATCAATTCCAACTTACGCCACAACGGACATATCTACCATGTTACCTATGATAGGTTCAAAGATGTGTACTACTGCATTGTATGCGGTGCTCAAGATAAGGCAGGGAACTATCCGTTTTCAATCATTGTATACGATAGGAATTTCAAGCAATTATTCGAACAGGATTTTCGCACCAGCAAGCACTCGGCATGGGGACTACACTACTATGTAAGTGCTAAAGGCTTGTACCTGTCAAGGAGTGACTGCGGTACTGAACAAACTTTCTCCTTATACCAATTGGATATATGAAAAGAATTCTATTTGCTATCTGCTGTTTATTGATTGTGTCATGTAATGGTTGCCAAGAAACACATTCTGTTGACGCTGAGTTGGACACACTGTCCATCATTCGTAATTTCTATTATGAGCATGGGCACGACACAAATTTTTCCTCATTCAGAAAAGTGATACTATTAAATGAACTTGGAACTTGTATGAACTGCAACAATGGTTTCTGTTTGAATCACCAAGACGAGGTGAGCGACGAAAGCGTGTTGTTTATTATCTCATCGTATGGGCAGAAAATCGACATCTCTAATTATGTTTTACAACAACACAACAATGTAATCTGGGATTCGACCGGCAACTTAAATAAGTTACTGCCATTAAACAAATGCGAAATCATCAATCTCTAATTTAATCTAAATAAATGAATTGCCATTTATTGGAATTTCGAGTGGATTAAGTGCATGGTTAGCCACCTCTGAACACCATTATTTTTGGACCGAGATACGCGCTAATAAGTGAGCAAAAAGGTGCTTCGGAAAATATTATGGAGTAGATTGGAATGTCTCTGCGGGAATGTATTATTGGTGCTATGATTCCATTGAGGAAGTCTATCTAACGAATAGTCAATAACCATTTATATGACAGTTATGAAAAGACTTGCATCTTAATGTCACTTGTAGCTATTCTGTGGCTATTTACAAGTTGTGTCCCATTGTATGATCTGGTTGTGCAAAATGACTCTGATTACCCAGTTGTTATTGTTACTCAAAAATTCAACGGGTTGGTGTCTACGTATAATCCAAATTAAGGCTGCCACACGGGTTCCTCGGCACAGGTTGCATTTCCGAGGGTGTGGGTTAACATATGTAGTTGGGGACATTGGGATATTATGTGTTCCCAGCAAGACAGAGTCTTGCCTCGGAAGAACTTGCATGCAGCTTTACTCTCAGCTTAACGAAGACGGCCGTTGACGAGATTTTTCGAAAAAGTTACACATGTCAAGAATTTTTGCGTACTTTCCTCTCTGCGCTCGTGGAGATACTTGGCTTCGGGAATGCAAAATAAATTTTGCCACTTCTCTCGAATTTTGTATCTTTGCATAAAAGTTGTGCATATTGTTGGTGTTTTGTAATAAGTTGACTTCCATTCTAAAAACACGAAAATATATACATGCACAATTTATTAAAGATATTATTTACGAAATTAATTCATCAAACAGGTAAACTTTATGAAAAGGTATATTGATCTATGGTATTGCCTGATTGAGGCATTAACCGATTTGCAGAGAATAATATATAGAAATCACTATCAGAAACGCTACGGTAGCGATTGGGAGAAACCTTTTGGGGCTTTTTTAATGTCTGAAGCGAATAAGAAGTTTGATTTGTTAGGTATTCTGTTTTGGTGGTCATTATCGGCCGATTTGTTATTAATGACAACGGCTCTTGGAGATGCTTATTTATTTCATCATAATCAGACTAAAGCCTTCTGGGTAGGCTTAATAGTCACAATTATCATTCTTTTGCCATATTACCTATGGAGGAGGAAAAATATTGAATCAATAATAAGAAATTTTAGATATGACTTATCCGTTTCTCATTTTTCGACAATAAAGAAAATAGGTGTAGTGCTCGGAATTTTATTTTTTGCATTTTCACCTATGCTGGTTTTGGTATTGTTTGGTCCGCTGACGAAATAAGGTGTGATGGCTTTAGGTATTGGCTGTCCTTCGGCTAGTTCCAAATATTAGCTCCAAGTTTTCATACTCCTTCGGCTCTCTGACCTTCGGATATGGATCCGGTAAGGCCATCAACGGAATGAAAGGGCCAGAGCTAAATATCCCGTTTGCAGAATTAATCTGGAGCATATTTGATATGGCCAAGAGGACCGAACAAGAGATAATTGACGTATTGTAATGTAATGAAAGAAACTATCTTACGGATATCTCTGGCGAACAGCCAGGCTGGCTGCTTGGCAAAGTTCCAGTTCAGCATAAAATTGCCCACAAACTGAGAGATGTCGGTTTCGATATGCTTTCTGGCCATTGCAAAAGGGATAAAAGTCGGTTTTCAATCCTTACTTTCTGCGCTCGAGGAGATACTTGGCCTCGGTAATGCCAGAATAAATCTTGCCACTCCACTCGGATTTTGTATCTTTGCATAAAAGTTGTGTGTATCGGTAATCTTTTGTGACAAAATGAATCTCACTATAAAAACACAATAATGTAGACATCCACAACTTTTTTTACAGAAATTATTACAGATTAATTCATCCAACAGGTTATAAATAAAAAATGGAGGCGGGACTTAAGCTTTTATTCTTGCTAATTAAATGTTAAGGCATAAGAATAAGGCAACCCTATGGAGCGGGTTGCCTTTGTGGAATGATCCTTATATGGGAAGAAGATATTATCCTTCTTCAATCGTCTTTTTTGTTTCAATGGCCTTTTTATTCTCGGGGTCAATATCAAGAGCTTTAGAAATCCACTTGCGGGCATTCTTGATTTCTCCTAATTCGTAGTAGATATTGGCAAGCTTAATCATTGCCTCGATATAAAACATGTCGGCTGCTCTTTTATAATAACCGATAGCTATCAGAGGGTCACTATCAACGCCAATCCCCTCTTCAAACATATATCCGAGATTGTAGTAGCCTTCAGGGTCTTCCAGCTCTGCTGCATGGTTAAAGAGGTCTATTGCCATATCGATATTATTCTCAACGCTACGGTCATTGAGATAGAACCATCCGAGGTTATTCATAGCGATGGTGTTCTCTTCGTCAACAGCTTTCTGGTATAGTTCAATAGCTTTGGCTGTATCTTTTTCAACATAGAGGCCCTCAATGTAGCAGGCTCCAAGGTTGACCATGCCCTGAGCATCGCCTGCGGCAGCACCCTTCTTGTACCATTCAACAGCCTGCTGTTTATCCTGTTCTATGCCTATTCCGTTCTCGTAGAATACTCCTACGGCCGACATGGCAGCCCCGTCACCTTTCTCGGCAGCTCTAGAATACCAATAGAAAGCTTGTTCTGTATCAGCAGGAAACAACTCACCGGTCTCATAAAAGACACCCACGTTGTACATGGCATCAGGGTATCCCAGATTGGCGGCTCTGCGATACCATCCATATGCCTTCTTTATATTCTGGCGGGTTCCTTCGCCTTTCTCGTACATAGTGGCAATATTAAACATGGCTACAGTATCGCCTTTGGCTGCGGCTTTGATGTACCATTTGAGTGCTTTCTTGTCGTCTTTTTCGACATCTTCACCATTATAGTATCTCCATCCGAGCTCAAACATGGCATTTGCCATACCCGAACGGGCCATTTTCTTGAGGTTACTAAAAGAACTCTCCTGGGCTTTCATCACAATGGGCATAGCCATCAGGATTGCAAGTGCAAATATTATTCTTCTCATATCGTTAGACTAAAGTCTTCAATATTTTCCAATAACAGTTATTTCTCTCGGTTCTAATAGATTAATATTCAAAAGAGCTGCCGCCAAGGAACTCTCTGAGAATAGAGGTAGGAGGAATATGTTTGGGGTCAATAGGCTCTATCATCTCCAGGAAGTCAAGCAGACGACGGGCTTCTGCATATTCGGGACAGTTCTCCGGAACCCGTTTCAACAATGGCTCAGCATATGGTTTTAGTAGAGCAAGTTCATAGAGAAGAGCCGAATTGAACATTGCATCAGCTTCTTCCTGGAAGGGGAATATATGCTGTTCCTCACCATGACGCACGCTTTCCCATCGCTTGAGTGTATCAAGGGCTGAGTATCCGCGGAAGTTATTGTCGCGAACAATACGGCGGATTAGACGATTGTCGCTGGTGTGGATGATATTCTGGTCATCGATAGATATCTGGGTAAGAGCCGAAACATATACCTTAAACTTCAGCTTGTCGTCGATCTGGGCTGTCAGTTTAGGATTGAGGGCATGGATACCTTCAGCGATAAGAATAGGCTGTTTGCCGTTGCGGGGCTGCAGGCAAAGGGTGTTGCCGCGATACTCGGGCTTGCCGGTAATAAAGTTATAGGTAGGCATCTTTACCTCTTCGCCATTGAAAAGACGCTGCATATGGTCGTTGAGCAAAGGAATATCGAGGGCTTCAAGGCATTCAAAATCGTAGTCGCCATTGGGCAGACGGGGAGTAAGGTCGCGGGCGAGGAAATAGTCGTCGAGCGAAATCTGGTGTACATCAAATCCGAGTACACTCAACTGAACAGCCAGACGGCGGCAGCTGGTAGTCTTGCCCGAGGAGGAGGGACCGGCCAGAAGTACCATCTTTACCTCGTCGCGTCGCTGGTAAATCTCATCGGCAATAGCCGCATATTTCTTCTCGTGAAGAGCCTCTGCCACATGGATAAGGTGGTTCTCCTGTTTGGCTCGTATTGTTTCGTTGAGTTTGGCAATGTTGGGTACTTGAAGAAGTTTTGCCCAGCGATAGTGCTCGCGGAAGATAGAGAAGAGCTTGGGAGTCTCTTGGTAGAGGCTGAGCATACCGGGGTGGTTGAAATCCGGACTCTGGATAAGGAACCCGTCTGCATAAGGACGGAAATCCCACACGGTCAGACATCCCGTAGAGGGTACCAGCTTGGTGGCAAGCTTGTGGGTGATTCCATCAAGGCTCTGCATGGTTATATAGAGTTGGCTGAGGTCTCCGAGCAGTTGCTTTGTGGCGGGAGCGTGGTCTAGTAATTCAAGAGCCTCCTTAAGGAGCATGGTCTTGTGCTCAAAAGGAAGGTCGGCCTGTTGCAACTCACTCATACGGTCGCGTACCTGGCGGGCTATCTCTATAGGAGTGATGCCCGACTCTTCAAGACCCTCAACATAGCAGAATGTTCCGCAAAGGGTAGAGTGCTCTACGCGCAATTTGGCTTGAGGAAATACGTCGTGAAGGGCTTTATAGAGCATAAAGATAACCGAACGGTTATACATGCGAAGTCCCTGTCGGTCGGTAATATCAATAAAACGGATGCATTTGGGATTGTAGATACGGTAATCGAGAGGTGATATTTCGTTGTTTACCAAAGCACCCAATATAGGATATTGGCACAAGCTACTGTATTTCTTTGCCAATTCGGCAAGAGAGGTTCCCTGTTTAATGTCAACACGCTGGTTGTTGTTTTCTATGATAATCTCTATTGTATTCATATGTGGTGGATAATCAGAATTCTAATTTGATGTTAATACATTGAAGGTTGGTTGACAAACTTCTTATAGGCATAGTTGAGCGTATTGCCGCAGCAACTCATAATGTTGTGTGCGGTCAGAATGTCGGTTATTTCGTTTTGTTCAATATAGCTCTTCAGGTTCTTTTTGAAATAGCGGAAGTCGATGACGTGGATATCTTCGAATGAGTAGAAAAGATATCCGGGAATGGCGTTGCCGAAGCTGTCTTTTCCTATCAGCAGTCTACGTCCGTTACCTGTAGAGGTGTGCACATGAGTAATCTTGCAGTCGCTTCCCATAAAGGTGCAATAGGCGCCTCCGCTACCGTCTTTATGTTTTACGAAATAGGGCCCGGGTCCGGTTCCGTAGCTGCCGCATACCTCGCCGTTTTCAAGTTTATAGGTCGTATAGGTAGTTGAATACTCCACATTGCGGGGCGTCCAGTATACGAAGTCCTCGGGCGAACGCTTTACCGAGATGTCGTGCGAGTATCCGTACATACTTCCCACATAGCGATGGACCACATGACGGTCGTAGGAGTCAAGTTCGTAGAAAGGCACTCCTGCTACTTTGGCGAACTCGCGTGCGGCGTAGAATGCACCCAGAGGAGCCCAATGGTGGTCGGTTCTCAGGTAGATGTCCTCTCCTTTATGCTCTTCAAGCGTATGATAGATGTCCACCCCCTTGCACCCTTCAGGCATTTGAGATATGCAAGTCTCTATGACAGGCCATTGCGGATAGGCTCTGTTCTCCATCTTAGGCGGACAATAAAACGCCACAGAGGTAGGAATAATCATACTATACACATTACAGGTCGGGAAAGTCTCTTTCAGGTATCCGGCCAGTTTGGCATAGGCTATTGCGGCATTAGGACCAGCCTTAAATCCCATCATGGCTCTAACTGTGCTGTCGCCTCCCGAAAGGATGATGCCGTTGCTGGCTATACGTACCTCCAGCTCTTGAAGCCGTTGTTCCTGAATTGAGTCGTAGGCTTTTTCGTTGGTAGAATCAGAAGCGTTAAGTTCGCTGGCAGACGTCTCGCCCTGGGGATCTTCGTTTGTGGCAATAAACACAAGCTCGTCTCCCTTAATGGGCAGTTTCTGATAATCCTTCACCTGCATGCTGAAGGTAAGAATCTTGTCGCGGAAAGGTTCACTATCGCTAAACCACGACGAGATGGCACTTGTGTAGCTTCCGTCGGAGAGCGAAGCGAGGGTGAATGGAGGGAAGGTCTCCAGCTTGCGTTTCTCCAGCTCCGATATCGTGCTGCGGGGAAAGAAGTCAAACACGACTACCAGTCCGAGATAAAGAAGTCCTACAAGTGTAATATATACGATGTTTCTCTTCATGAAACCGAAGTTTACTTATGGGTGTGTAATAGGTTTTCGTATTTGTTTATGGTACTGGGGCTGAATGCAAACGAGGAGCATCCTGCAATCAGAAGGTCTGTAATGCCATTCTTGCGCAGATAGTCCAATATGTTGTGGTAGAAATAGCGGTAGTCTACCACGTGAATCTCTTCAAACGAATAGAACAGATATCCTGGCAGGGCATTTCCGAAACTGTCTTTCATTATGCAGAGTCTTCGTCCGTTGTTTACATTGGTCTTAACTACAACCGTACGGTCGTCGCCACCCATAAAGGTGCAATAGGCTCCGGCCGAGCCATCGGGATATTTAAGAAAGAAGTTCTGCTGTATAGGCTCCATCTCGCCTGTCACCTCGCGCCCCTTGCCGAGAGAATATCTCGTAAAGGTAGCTGTGTGCGATACGCCCTTGGGAGTCCAGTAGTAGAAATCTTCTGGGGCATTCTTGACGGCAGTTGCTCCCGAAAACTGATACATGGTGCCCACAAAATTATGAACCACATGGCAGTCGTACGAGTCGAGGTTTCTGAACGGAACGCCTGCAACCTGAGCAAACTTGCGTGCCGCATAGAATGCTCCCAGGGGTGCCCAATGGTGGTCGGTTCTCAGATAGATGTCTTCTTCAACGTGGTTTCTTAGACTGCTGTCCACATCTATAGACGTAACATTCTTGGGCAGGTTGGCATAGATTTTCCGTATGGCGGCCTGTGGACTCGAGGTCCATTGCTGGGCTTCGGGGGGACAGTAGTAGGCCACCTGCTCGGGTATCAGCATGTTATATACTTTTACCTTCGGACCGAGCGAATCAGCATAGGCTTTTACCATATTGGCATAGATACGTCCGCGCTCAACGTTGCTCCCGAATGGCTGGAAGGCTCGCGTTCTGGCTCCCTGGTCCACTATGATAATACCTCCCCGGCCTTTGCGGTATACGCTATATCCGGCGTTGTTTGATGCCTTGAATTGCATAGGGACTATCGATTCATCTTCGTCGGGAGTAGGGGTGTCGATATACGAGGACAATACCGTGTCGGGGTTAAATGCATCAATAAAGGCAAATGGATCTACAATCTGAGCCTTTGCCTGACCCATCGAGACAGCCACTAAAGCTATCATTATAACGAAACAGTTCTTCATAGACATAGTTAGAAGCGGGTATAGATGAATGCATTGTTGGTGGCTCCAACCAGGAGTGCCGTGCTTAGAAGCAGTATGGCGACCGTAACCACCATTCGTGTTATCAGTTCAAAGGTCTTGCCTGTTGTGTTGTCCTTAAAGATTCTTTTGTTCAGTCTGTCGGCCCATTGGCGTAGCGGAAGGATGAAGGCCAATGCCGCAATCCAGAGGAAGAAGTTGTTGGTGAGGGCTGTTTCTGCCATTATGCTGTCGGAACTCCCGTTTCCAATCAGCACGTTGTAGAAGTGGCACATCGGAGTCAGGGAGTCGAAATAGAAGAGTCCCCATCCTACTACAACCACCACCAGCGAATAAAGATGCAACAGGGGGCGCCAGGCTATATGTTTCAGCTTGAGTATGGTGTATTTCTCTATCATGACGAAGAATCCGAAGTAGAGTCCCCAGAAGATAAAGTTCCAGCTGGCTCCATGCCAGAATCCGGTAAGGAACCAGACAACAAAGATGTTGAGGGCCTGATGGCGTCGGTTTCCTCCAAGGGGGATGTACACGTAGTCGCGGAAGAATCCTCCCAGGGTCATGTGCCATCGCCGCCAGAAATCCGTAATCGAACTGCAGGTATAGGGATGGTTGAAATTCTCCTTGAAATGGAATCCCATACAGCGTCCCATTCCGATAGCCATATCCGAATATCCCGAGAAATCGTAGTAGATCTGAAGGGCAAAGGCAATAATACCTACCCACGCTCCCGAGGTCGTGAGGTCTGTAATGCCGTTCTTCAGGAATTGGTCGGCAATCTCGCCCAGCTGATTGGCCAGTATCACCTTCTTTCCCAGTCCGATTACAAAACGGAATATTCCATCTGTAAGGTCGGAGGCTTTTACCTCTCGGTGGGCTATCTCTTGTTGCACAGAGTCGTAGCGTACTATAGGGCCTGCCACCAGTTGGGGGAACATTGAGATATAGAGCAGCAGGTTGTAGAACTTCTTCTGGGCGGGCGCCTCCTTGCGATATACGTCAATAAGATAGCTCATCGCCTGGAACGTGTAGAACGAAATTCCTATAGGAAGGCTGATTTGAGGCACAGATACGGGCAATCCTGCGTCCACCAGCGTCTGGGCAAAGAAGCCTGCATACTTGAATATGCCCAGCGAGAGTATGTTGAGCGTCAATCCTGTGGCGAGTGCCCATTTGCGGGCTGCTCCTTCTTGGCTGCCTATCCATCGTCCGACGAAATAGTTTACCGTCACGTTGCCTATCATCAGGAACACATAGACGGGTTCGCCCCAGGCATAGAAGAAGAGCGAGAAGACAATCAATACCACGTTGCGCATCGTGGTAGGACGCTGGTCGCGTGGTCTGTCTTTCCCCTGCGAGGCTTTGTCTATTAGCGACCCCGCTATGTAGAAGAGCACAAAGCAGGGCAGGAAGATATAAAGGAACAGAAGATCGGAGAATACCATAGGGACGGGATTGAACTATTTGTCGGTTGCAAGGATGTGTATCAGCTCCGTAGCCACTATGTTTCCATGTTTCATGGCTCCTGCCTTGTTGGTATGCACTCCGTCGTAGGTGTATTGGCGCTGGGCGCGTTCTATGCGGCTCTTTACAGGACTCAGTTTGTCCATTCTTATGATGTCGACAGGTATGTTGTCTTTAGTCGCAGTCTGGGCCAGCTGTTCCATCAGGTCGCCTATGCGGCCTATTTCGGCGTCGCTCACCCTGATGCATTGGAAAGGCGTGAGGACGACTATGCGGGCGTTGGGATAGCGTTCGCTAAGTATGCGGGTAATGCAGAGAAACGCGTCGGTCAGGGTCTGCAGCCTGGAGGGCGCAACAGTAGCGTTGTATTCGGCCAGTTGCTTGGCGTCGTAGAGACGGGGGCGCTTCTTGCTGAACCATGCGTCGTTGGTTCCGGCTGCTATGAAGATTACGTCGGGCAGAGGCTGTTCTCCCAGCAGACAGGCCATATTGAGGCGTTGCATCTGGTTGTAGATAACATTGTTGTCCGAGAGCTTTTCGCTGTACTCTTCTATGGTCTCCTTGGTGTTTTCCGTGCAGGTCCAGGTGGCTCCGCTACGGGCATAGCTGCGGCACGAGGCGGGTTTCGTCTCCTTGGCAAACCAGGTGCTCCATCCTCTCTCTCCTGTACATTTGTCGCCACCTATCCAGGTCTCGCTGTCGCCCAGTATCACCACGTGGCCCAGGCCTTGTTCCTTCTGAGCCCATCCCATCTGGAAGGTCAGAAGGAGAGCAATCAAAAATATCAGTTTCTTCATAATCGGGAAGCTAAAAGCTGCCGAGACCCGTTTCTTTTCTGCTTCGAGTCTCGGCTGCTCTTTCTCTTTGTGACTTATCTTTTTATGTCGTTAGATGTCTTCACTCTTTTTTAGAATCCCATGCCAAAGATGTGCCACAACTTGTTTTCCATCTGCTTCCAGGCCGTGCTGGTCTCGTCGTATACCTTGAAGGTGTAGTCGTTGAGGGCGTTGGCAATCTGCTCCTTGTTGTCCTGGTCCATCTTCTTGATAGAGCGCTCCAGCTTGGTCAGGTTGTTGAAGGCGTTGTCCTCCTGGGTCTTCAGCTCCTTGTTGAACATATCTTTGGTACGCTGCCAGGCCACGGTAGCCAGTTTGTTGGCCTTGCGGTATTGCCACAGCCAGGCGTTCTCGTTAAACTGCTTCTGTCCGCAGAGACCGAAAGCCTTGGGCAGACGGGTGTTGCCGCAGAAGATAGGAATGCGGGGCGACTGGCCGGGGTTGTCGCAGGCCATCCAGCATACGCCGCCTACCTCGTCGGGAAGCCATCCGCGCAACTGGGTGACGAAACTGTAGGCACACCAGGCCACGCTTACCGTGCGGCGGAAGGTAACAGCCTCTTTGTTCTGATAGTTGAGGGTGTTGAGCATCGTGCTGTTCATCCAGGGATTGGCAACGGGGCTGGTAACGGTATCTTTGTGCACGTTGCCCTTCTTGTCCTTGTGGTCGACGACAATCTTCAGATTCTGGCACATGTCGTGGTCGGTACCTTCAAAGGTGCTGCGCAGCAGCTCCATCACGCGGCGCACGTCCACTTTCTCGTCGGGTTTTACCGAGAAGGGGAGTTCGTCCATGTCGTAAGAGAGGTGGAGCGAGGGTGCAAGGGCGTTGAGGATAAAGAACTCGCGCTCGCGGAAGTTCTTGCCGTTAGCCCAGGCGGTATTGAATGCTTTCCAGAACACAAACTCCTCTTTGCCGTCCCAGAGGCCATACTTGCGGGCCACCTTCTCGCAGTTGGGGCTGAACATAAAGTAGTCGGGGTTGTTGTATTGCAGCTTGCCGATGCGGGGAATATTGCAGTTTACACCCACGTGGTTGTCGGGGATACGCTGGGCTGCCCATACGGCACCAATCTTGTGGGGGCCTTCGCCAAGGATTTCAAACTCCCACACCTCGTTCTTGTCGGCAATAGTGAGGCATTCGCCGCCGTCGCCATATCCATAGCGCTTCACCAGTTCTCCGATCAGACGGATGGCGTCGCGGGCGTTGTCGCAACGTTGCAGCACGATACGCTCAAGTTCCTCTATCATAAACATACCCTTGGGGTTCATCAGGGTGTCGGGACCGCCGAAGGTAGCCTCGCCTATAGCCAGCTGGCGTTCGTTGAGGCAGGGATAGGCCGTGTTGAGGTAGGCGTAGGTGCGGGCCACTTCGGGAATCTGTCCTGCAAGGGTAACGCCTGTAGTATCCTCACGGTAGGAGGTGTGCATGGTGCCGCGGCGCACGTCGTGCATAGCGCCCTGCTTGTGCTTGGCAGCAGGCTCGATGCTCATCCAGGTACGGTAGCGGCCGTCGCAGGTGTGAGAAGTGATTACAGATCCGTCGGTGGTAGCTTTCTTGCCCACCATGATAGAGGTACAGCTCTGGCCCTCGAGCTCAGAGAAATCGATAAACTGTTGTGCACGGGCGCTTAGTCCGAACAGCGCAACCAAAACGAGTATTAGAGTCTTTTTCATAGGCATTTTTAGTAGTATAATCTATATTAACGTACCAATCGAAAAAATATTACATTCGATAGAAAATATTTTTCAGAAGTCTGTTTCTGCGTGTTTTATAGAGTCGAAATTTTTTCGGCAAAACCCAATGGTGTAGATTCCAGACCAAAATGCAACTACTCCTGCAAATGTAGGAAAAATT
>JAKSMQ010000031.1 GCA_024400565.1 Bacteroidales bacterium | reverse complement strand
CCATCTGCAGACAGCAATTTTTTGCCTTTATAGGGGTGAAGATACCCGACAGACGGACAAACCTGTGGTCAATCTAATCCTCAATCCAAATGCCCGTCAAAGCCTCAGAAACGGGCTGTAGAGCCCCGTCAGCACCCAATAGGAAAGGAGGGCAGGCCGAGACTAAGAAAACCCCGCCTGAGGGCTGGTTTTCGGAACGCGGAAAGGAATGGGGATGATTTCTTCTACTACAAGAGAGCCCTTGAGGGTTATTAGTTGGGTTGTGGCCGGGCAGAGGGGGCTGCTTATCTGTTGGGCGAAGACACAAAAAAGAGCATCTGTTTCCCAACAGATGCCCCAAAACAACTAAATCAAAAAATATGAAAAAAAAGTGGTGATTCCGCTGCGATTCGAACGCAGGACCTACTGCTTAGAAGGCAGTTGCTCTATCCAGCTGAGCTACGGAACCTTGACGTGTGGCAAGGTTTCCTCCAATATCAAAAGCGACAAAAGCCACTCTCAACTTTCGAAGGAGTAAGCCAATGTGTCAAATAACTCTTAACGTTCTTGGAATTCCGCCCTGAAGGCGTTGTTCTGCCAGTCGGGATAGCAAGATTCGAACTTGCGACCTCCTGCTCCCAAAGCAGGCGCGATAACCGGACTACGCTATATCCCGAGTCTCACCTCCTTCGTAGGATGTTTGATTTGCGGAGAAGGGGGGATTCGAACCCCCGGTACCCTAATCGAGTACGACAGTTTAGCAAACTGTTGGTTTCAGCCACTCACCCACCTCTCCGTGCTTTGTCAAAGAACTCGTTCTCTCTTGAACGAAATCGAGTGCAAAAGTACTAATATTTAGCGATATGACCAAATTTTTCTTTCTTTGACAGCAATTATTTCTCGTTGCTATTTCTTTTTAGCTTGATTTGCAACACCTTCTATTTTCTTGCGAATTTCCTCCTGGTCGCCCAGATAGTAGTCTTTTTGGAGCTTTAAGTCGTCGGAAAATTCAAAAATATAGGGTACGGCAGTAGGTATATTGAACTTGATTATTTCTTCGTTTGTCATACCTTTGAGCTCTTTTACAATACCGCGGAGGGAATTGCCGTGAGCGGCTACAATAATGCAGTCGTGCTCCTTGAGGGCGGGCATCATGGTGCCATTGTAGAAGGGCATGAGACGTGCGATGGCATCGCAGAGGGCCTCGGTATGGGGGAGTTCGTCGGCAGGAACCTCAGCATAACGGGGATCGTTGGTGGGATCGCGGGGATCGTCGGGGGTAAGTGCGGGAGGCTGAACGTCGAAGCTGCGGCGCCAGAGGAGTACCTGCTCGTCGCCGTATTTGGCTGCTGTGTCGGCCTTGTTAAGACCCTGGATAGCGCCATAGCTCTTTTCGTTAAGACGCCAGCTCTTCTCTACGGGGAGGTAGTCCATATCCATTGCGTCGAGCACCTGGTTGAGGGTCTTGACGGCACGTTTGAGATAGGATGTGTAGCATTTTTCGGGGCGGAAACCTTCTTTTTTGAGCAGTTTGCCTGCCTCATAAGCCTCTTCTACACCATGAGCGGTAAGATCTACGTCGGTCCAACCGGTAAAAAGATTGAGTTTATTCCATTCACTTTCTCCGTGACGGATAAGAATAAGTTTTTTCATCTATTATTATATTTTATTAGGTATTCTCTATTAATAATTGCTCTGCACAGAATAGATGGAGTCGACTACATATTTGCTCATTCCACGCCAGGGAAGGGCATTTTTGTATTCTTTGTAATGCAACTCTACGGTCTTGCTGGTGCATCGCATGAGCGAATCGGCCACCTTCTGGTTGTCGACCGAGAACTCGAACTCGTAGGACTGGACGGCAACTCCGGCCTTTCCCTTGAATCCACTCTGGATAAGTTTGCCTTCGTTAGTCTTCCAGATGTAGCCTTTGTGAACCATATAGTTGAGCTCGCCAGCCTTGACTCCTTCGCCAAACACAAAATAGTATCTGAAAAAGAAGATGCCCGAAAGGACCAGCAGCACAAAGAGGACGATGGTGGCTATTATCCAGCCTTTTCTGGACTTGCGTGGGGACGGGGTTGGTGTGTTCTCGTTTTCCAAAAGCAGAGGTTTTTAGTCTATTTCTTTACAAAAAGTTTGTCGGCAAAGGGTTCTCTGGAGAATCTGTCTCTGTAGCCCAAAGCGAGCATCAGCACGCCCAGGAGGATGAAGGGGATGCTGAGTATCTGACCCATATCCAGAGCCATTCCCTGCTCGAACGATACCTGCTCTTCCTTGACAAACTCGATAAGAAGACGCATTCCGAAAAGGGCTATGAGCCACCATCCGAAGAGCACGCCTGTGCGAAGATTGCCTTTTTTGCGGATATAGACTGCAATACATACGGCAAAGATGATCAGATAGCTTAATGCCTCGTACAGCTGGGTGGGATGCTTGGCTGCGGTCTCTCCGTTGCGTTCGAAGATAAAACCCCATGGCAATGAGGTCTCAACACCATAGATCTCCGAATTGAAGAGGTTGCCCAAGCGGACAAAGGCGCCTCCGAGGGCTACAACGATGACCAGTCTGTCTACAAGCCAGAAGGGATTGATATGCTTTACCTTATAGAAAAGCCACAGCACAATCAGAAGGGCGATAGCGGCACCATGACTAGCCAAACCCTGATAGCCTGTAAACTCTCCTGTCTGGAGATTGACCGGCAGAAAGATCTCGAGCCAATGGTCGGCGGTAAGGAAATAGTCGGGCTCGTAGAAGAGACAATGTCCCAGCCGGGCTCCAGCCAATACTGCAAGAAAGACATATACGACAAACGAATCAAGATATTTCAGGTCGACGTTCTCGGACTTGAACATCTTTGAAAATATTATATATCCGAACAGAAAAGCAAAGAGAAACCCGAGGGAGTACCATCTCAGCCCAAACGAGCCGAGATGGAACATCACGGGATCAACATTCCAGTGTATTGCAAGCATATTCATTTGCCTATTGGAATAAGGATGGTATTACTATTTTGCGTAGTTTACGGCGCGGGTCTCGCGGATTACGGTAACCTTGATCTGACCGGGATAGGTCATCTCGTTCTGAATCTGACGGGAGAGTTCGTAGGAGAGCTTGTTGGCCTCTTCGTCGCTAACCTTCTCTGCGCCAACGATTACTCGGAGTTCGCGGCCGGCCTGGATGGCATAGGTCTTCACAACTCCGGGATAGCTCATGGCCATCTCTTCGAGCTTGTTGAGACGGTTGATATAGGCCTCGACAACCTCTCTGCGGGCTCCGGGACGGGCTCCGGAGATGGCGTCGCATACCTGTACGATAGGAGCGATGAGGGACTTCATCTCCATCTCGTCGTGGTGAGATCCGATGGCGTTGCAGACAGCCTCTTCCTCTTTGTATTTCTCGGCCAGTTTCATACCGAGGATAGCATGGGGAAGCTCGGGCTCGTTCTCGGGCACCTTGCCGATATCGTGGAGCAGACCTGCACGCTTGGCCATCTTGACGGTCTTGTTGTCCAGACCGAGTTCGCTGGCCATAGTGGCAGCCAGATTGGCTACCTCGCGGCTATGCTGCAAGAGGTTCTGACCATAGGAGGAGCGGTATTTCATACGGCCTACCAGGCGGGTGAGTTCGTGGTTCATGTTGATACCGAGGTCGATGCAGGTTCTCTTACCTACTTCGGCAATCTCCTGCTCAATCTGACGGCGGGTCTTGGAAACGACCTCTTCGATACGTGCGGGGTGGATACGGCCGTCGGTAACGAGTTTGTGGAGAGAGAGACGTGCTATCTCGCGTCGTACGGGGTCGAAGCCAGAAAGGATGATGGCGTCGGGGGAGTCGTCGATGATGACCTCTACGCCGGTAAGGCTTTCGAGGGTACGGATATTGCGGCCTTCGCGACCGATGATGCGGCCCTTGACCTCTTCGTTTTCGAGATTGAATACCGAAACGGTATTTTCGATAGCTGCCTCGGTAGCGGTACGCTGGATAGACTGGACCACAATCTTGCGTGCCTGCTCGTTGGCGGTCATCTTGGCTTCTTCAACAATGTCTACAATGCTGTTGGCGGCATCCTGCTTGGCCTCTTCGACCATAGCGTCCATAAGCTGCTGCTTGGCCTCTTCGGCAGAAAGACCGGCAATATGTTCGAGCTTGGCTACGCTCTCCTTGTGGATTTTCTCTACGTCGGCCTGACGCTTGTTGAGAACCTCGATCTGCTTGTTGAGGTTTTCGCTGGCGCTCTTGAGGTCGGCGCTCTTCTTCTGGAGTTCCTCTACCTTCTGGGTCAGGTTCTGTTCGCGTTGTTTGAGTTTGTTCTCTACGTCGCGGAGTTTGTTGTTGCGGTCGTTAACTTGTTTGTCGTGCTCACTCTTCAGCTGAAGATATTTCTCTTTAGCCTGAAGCATTTTCTCTTTCTTGATGACCTCACCTTTTTCTTCGGCCTCTTTCAGCACCTGCTGACTCTTGGCGGTGAGTTTGTTCTTCATTACGGTAGTGGCCAGCCATACTGCTACGCCTGCGCCTACTATCAATCCGATGAGTGCATAAACTATTTCCATTTATATCTAAAAATTTGTTTTGTTTAGGAACCGCTTTCCTTTAGGGGAATCTTCTCTGGTCCGGAACATTTTTTAAAAAACCTGCATCCCTACCCTCCGGGAGTTGTGGTAAACTCTGTTTCTATTAGGATTTGAGTGCCGGGTGTATCAGCCATACAACCTACCCACCCCTGAGCTTACTCGGTTTGTAAATGGTGTTGAGTTTACAAACTGTTTTGGGCGGAATGCAGGTAGTTCTCCATAGTATTGTCTATCTCTGTTAGTTGGTCCATCAGCTGCCGGTTTCTATAGTTGAGTGTTTCCTGTATCCTGATAAGTCTGGTAATCTGCCCCAGAGCCACCATGGCCAGCAAGTCCTGCTGATTGTGGGAAGCAGTCATTTTTTCATAGATAGCGGCCTGCGAGTTGATTATCTCGGCTGCCTTCTTCAAGGCCTCCTCTTTCTCGGGCTCTATCTTCAGTCCGTATGTACGGCCCATTACCGTTACCTGTGCTGCTTTCCTGTCGTCCATGATCTTCTTATTGCTCGGGGCTGGAGAGTAAAGATATGCTTCGGTCTATAGTACTGATAAGCTGATCTATCTTGAGTTTAGCATCGGAGGAATCACCCTTTAGTCCCAGCGAGTTCCATGATTGTAAATTACTATTCTGTTCTTTGAGTGTGTTGATTAATGATTGCTGGTTTCTGATTGTTTCGCTCAGCTCCGTTATCTCTTTCTGTTGCGACTGTATCTGCAGAGCAAGGGTTTCGTTCTCTTCCATCAGGAGAAAGACCTTTCTCTTTATCTCTGCCACAACAGACTCGAAATCGGGCATCGCTCTGTTATATTGATTTTTTGAGGTTAATAATTGCTATAGTACAGCCTTTAGAGTCGTTTATTTGCAGCAGTCGCAACCCATGCCGAGGTCGTGACCCATGCGGTCCTGCTTGGTCTTGAGATACTTCTCGTTATACTGGTTGGGCTCGATAACGATAGGCACGCATTCTACCACCTCAAGGCCATAGCCTTCGAGGCCGCTACGCTTGACGGGATTGTTGGTCATGAGACGCATCTTGGTTACGCCAAGGTCGCGCAGAATCTGAGCTCCGATACCATAGTCGCGCTCGTCGGCCTTGAAGCCCAGCTTGAGATTGGCGTCGACGGTATCATAGCCCTGCTCCTGGAGATGATATGCCTTCAGTTTGTTGACCAGACCTATGCCACGGCCTTCCTGGCTCATGTATACAACCAGACCCTTGCCTTCCTTCTCGATCATCTCCATAGCACGATGGAGCTGGTCGCCGCAGTCGCACTTGCAGCTGCCGAAGATGTCGCCGGTAGCGCAACTGGAATGAACGCGTACCAGGACGGGCTCGCCTTCTTCCCATTCGCCCTTGCGGAGCACCATGTGGGTAGCGCCGTTATCGAGCTGGGTATAGGCGATGAGGTTGAAGTTGCCATGCTCGGTAGGAAGGAATACCTCCTGCTCCTTGCGGATGAGAGTTTCGTGAGCCACGCGATAAGCGATAAGATCCTTGATGGTAACAATCTTCAGACCATGCTTCTTGGCTACCTCCTGCAGCTGGGGCATACGGGCCATGGTACCATCATCGTTGATAATCTCGATGAGGGCAGCTGCGGGATAAAGACCTGCCAGACGGGCCAGATCTACCGAAGCCTCGGTATGGCCAGCACGAACCAGCACGCCGCCGTTGCGGGCACGCAAGGGGTTGATGTGACCGGGACGGCCCAGGTCGCTGGGCTTGGTGTTGGGGTTAGCCAGAGCGTTGATGGTCATAGCACGGTCGTGCATCGAAACGCCGGTAGTACAACCCTCGAGAAGGTCAACTGTTACGGTAAAGGGAGTACCCAGCATGGAGGTATTGTCGTGTACCTGCATGTCGAGGTTCAGTTCCTTGCAACGGTCTTCGGTAATGGGGGCGCAAAGCACACCACGGCCATTTTTGAGCATAAAATTCACGTGGTCGGGGGTAATTTTTTCGGCTGCGATAATGAAGTCGCCCTCATTCTCGCGGTCTTCATCGTCAACAACAATGACGAATTTACCGGCCTTAAAGTCCTCTATTGCTTCTTCTATAGTGTTGAGTTTAAATTCCATAATATATTATATAAATACTGAGAACATTAGTGTTCCAAACTGCAAAGATACGAAATAATATTTATTTATAAATGTTTTACTATAAAAAAAGGATGAACAGAGTTATTAACAACCGGACAAAAAAAGGAGCGCCAAAAGCACTCCTTTAATAAAACAATTGCAAATATAATATTTACAAAATTGCTCCGATTAAGATAATACCAAGCCAAACACAGGATGAACTGGCTAAAGCGCCCCAGGATTTTGATTTCTTGACTCTCATAGCCTGCTGATCATAGCAAGTCCTGTAATCTCTATCATTTTGATAGAGTTTTGGTTCAGGACAGTTTAACTGGCTTTGATTAGGTTCTGTAGAAGCGCCTATAGCAGCAGGAATAATTCCGACTATTGGAGAAAGAATAATTGATGTTGCCCAAGTAGCTCCACGAAGACTTCCTTCTCCATGATAATTAGATAGAGCATCGTTCATAGCTTTCATGCAAAGATCATCTCCTGCATTTGAATTGGAATTCTGAGAAGCCTCTTCCTTGTAAACTTCTTCAATTTCTTCCATTGAATAAACAAACACACTACCATCTGAAGTAGAAAGTTTGATACTTTTATTAGGAACCATTTCAGTAATAGTTCCTTTCACAATTGAACCATTCTTAAGTTTGACCACATCTTTGGTAGTTTGAGAAAAGCCAACAATTGAGAAGGCAAGTAACACAAGTGTTAATAGTATTTTCTTCATAACAAGCTATATTAATCAGTACAAGAAGCACTATAGGTAGTGCCGTTAACAATAACAGTTTCAACATTTGCACATTTTCCAAGAGTTGTAGCTTCAGCATAACCACCTACTCCTGCATAATTAGGCAAATAGCATTTGCATGTTTTAGAACAACTTGAAAAACTAACAATAGCTAACAAGCATACTACAACAAAGAGTATTTTCTTCATGTTTTTTTCTGTTCTGTTATCACATTGAACACATCGGTTTTGTTGAGTATCAGTTCCTCTACTCGATAATAAAAAATACAAAAGGAAAAAAGCGTAGAACTGAATGTTCCATAGTTGCAACCGAAGGCCGTGAGAATTGCCGTATCTACCAAATATGGAATAACAACTCTACGCAGAACGCGTAAAGCTATTATGTTCCCTCATCGTAGATAGAAAATTTCTCACGTTTTCGATTGAATGATGAAACATAACGCCTTTTTCAAGACGTTTGGGTATCTTTCCTCTTACCCAAATCGAGTGCAAAAGTACGTATTTTTTTTAGATTACCATAATTTTTCTTGTATTTCTATTATATTTCTACACCAAGGACAAAATAATGAATCTGTAATCTTATCGGCTGAGGACCACAGAGTCGTTGTCCTCAGCCTAAGGAATCTACTTCAGATTGCTTGGGAAAAGAAAACTTTCGCGGAGTCGAACGGACTTATAAAATAATACCTCGGATATTTTATGCAAAATATTCAAACGACCTTTATAAAACAACCTCTATGCCTATGTTAGGGGCATATTTTCGGCCTATAGGCAGCACATAGCGTCCACTTAGGGTCGTAAAAAAGGGGTATTTGTGCTGCCTATGTGCTACCTATGTGCTGCTTGTATGCTGCCTATGTGCTGGCTATAGGCTGGCTAAGGGGACGCTACTCCGAGAGAACAGGGGCTTTAGTGGGACGCAACTAGCCGAGAAGGGTCGGATTGAACTGGTAATTCTTGAGGGTCGGATTGCCCTCGAAACGTACTTCTTTGAAGTATTGGCGAAGCATGCTCCGGTTTCGGGTATGGTAGCCGATGGCTGCGTTGACCTTTGAAGGGTTGACCTGAAGGAGTAACTCTTTGTCTTTTTGGGGCGATTGGGTCGAAATCCATTCTCCGAACTGGCGGTTAAAAATCTCAGTCATCACCAGCTCCTTGAAGCTTACATGGAAGGGTCCGGCCAGATAATCTGTCCCGTTTATAAAACCTTCTGTCGGATGCAAACCTACGCGGAGGACCGTAACGTTATTCTCCTCAAAATGACGCAATACGGGTGCTGTCCACTCTACGGCCTCCTCGATAGTGAGCGGATGATAGAGTCCCCGCTCATACATGGCGGCAAGGGCAGTCTGCCGGACTACAAGAGTAGGATAAATGCGGGTATTTTTTGCTCCGGCACAAACGATGGCCTTAGCCGTGGAGAGGCATTTCTCGGGGCTGTCGCCCGGGAGGCCTATCATCATCTGCATACCCAATTCCAGACCGGCTTGTCTGATAAGAGAGGCTGCTTCCAAAACCTTTTCTACTCCGTATCCCCGATGTACATTTTTCAACACATCCTGATCCATCGACTGTACTCCAAGTTCGACCGTCTTAACACCACCCTCAACGAGCGTTTCTATAATCTCTTCGCTTATGTAGTCAGGTCGGGTCGAAAGACGGATAGAACTTATGGAACCACTTTTCACATAAGGATTTACCAGCCTCAGCAGACGTTTCTGTTCCTGCAAATCCAACCCTGTAAAAGTTCCTCCAAAAAATCCCAATTCCACATGAGCGTCGGCCGGAAATGTAGCCAGATGAGACTCGATTGTAGAAAGAATTTCCTGATCGGAGGGCATCTGCTGCTGGCCCGAAATCACATGCTGATTACAATAAATGCAACGAAAAGGACAGGCCAGTTCGGGAATAAAAACGGGTATGGTACGATGCTTGAGAGAGGTCATTATCAGGGAGCAAAATGTTTCACGAGGAACACCTTTGTAACTTATTAACAGGTAGGTTATTACAAAGATATAAAAAATTAGGTTTTCAACAACTTAGATAAGGTTATCAACCGGTATGGGAGACCCGTTTTTTCGAAATAAAAAGTTATCAACAACAGGCTATTCCTGCTCGCCGTAGAGATCAACAAACTCGTAGGTATTTCCGACACTATTGATGAATTTCATCATGTCTTCGTTGCTGATGACAAGCGAAGCCGTATTGAGATTGGGATGGAAACTCACCTTGGCGGCATGGCGAAGCTTGCTGTCGATAAAAAGTGTTACTTCGTGGTTGACGTCGTTGATAAGGGTAAAAAGAGATACAGAACCGGGACGTACGCCCAGATATTTCATCATACGCTCTTCGGAGGCAAAACTGAGTTTGCCCTGATGGAGTTTGTGCTCGATATCGTGGATGTTCATCTGGCCTTCTGCTTCCATTATCACAAGGTAATGGCGATTTCCCTTATGGTTGCGGAAGAAGAGATTCTTGCATAGGGTTGTACCCTCGCCACGATAGTATTTGGAGGCCTCGGCGATGGTGGGAGCTTCGGGATGTTCGTAATATTCGTATTGGATTCCGAGTCGGTCGAGGTATTCGTAAACCTGGGGTTGTCCGTTCATAGAGTCGGGAAGATGGAAAAAATTTTCAAATCAAAACAAGGGGTGGGCTCTAGCCTACCCCTTATTTTAACCGGATGTTATGAAATGATTATTTGATAATGCCCAACTGCTTGCTCATATCGAGCATGCGGATGATGGGCTGCTTGGCCTTCTCGATCAGATCGTCGGAAAGGATGATTTCGGGATTCTCGTTGAGAAGACAGTTGTAGAGTTTCTCGAGGGTGTTCATCTTCATGTCGGCGCATTCAAGGCAAGAGCAACCTTCCTGAGCCGATACGGCCAGGAATTCTTTGTCAGGATTAGCCTGACGCATCTCATAGAGGATTCCGCTCTCCGTGGCCACGATGAAACGCTTGGAGTCGCTCTTCTTGATGTAATTGAGCATAGCCTTGGTGGAGCCTATGAACTCTGATACCTGAAGGACGGCGGCATTACACTCGGGATGGGCAATAACGGGGGCATCGGGGTTGGCAAGCTTGAGCTTGAGGATGCCTTCGGCCGTCAGGGCATCGTGGACAGTACAGGTTCCGTTCCACAAAACCATATTGCGTCCGGTCTGGCGGTTGATATAACCTCCGAGGTTCTTGTCGGGAGCAAATATAATCTTCTGGTCCTTGGGGAGAGAATTTACCAGCTTCTCGGCGTTGCCGGACGTACAGATAAGATCGGAGAGGGCTTTTATTTCGGCGCTACAGTTAACGTAGGAAATGACCATATGGTCGGGATATTGAGCTTTGAACTCGGCAAAGGCATCGGCCGGGCAACAACGGGCCAGAGAGCAGTTGGCCTCCATGTCGGGAAGGAGTACCTTGCGCTGGGGGTTGAGCACCTTGGCTGTTTCGGCCATGAAATGAACACCACAGAAAACAATAATGTCGCATTCGGTACGCTGGGCTTCCTGGGCCAAAGCAAGACTGTCGCCTACAAAATCGGAGAGTTCCTGAATTTCGTCGCGCTGGTAGTAGTGGCCGAGAATAACCGCATTCTTTTCCTTTTTGAGCTTGAGAATAGCTTCCTTGAGTTCTTTAGTTTCCATAAAACAATTTAGAATTTGGATTTGCAAAGATAGAAAAGAAAAAGCAACTAGAAAAATATTTTTATCAACCATATTAATCAAAAACATAATATTTATAATTCTTAAAGATATTTTTTGTTTTATATATTATTGTTGTTAATTTGGTTAATATCTGCGTAATGGATTTTGTAACGGAATGTCTTATTAAAGTTTATCAACTGATGTTTCAACACGTGAACAGTTGTTTTTTCAATCTTTTAGTCTGTTTTCAACAGATGGTTGATAAAAAGTATAAACAGGATAAGTTAATATCAAAAATTGAAGTTACAAGTTGATTCGGATGTTGAATAATTGTGAAAAAAACGACAGTTTTCAACTCCTTTTCTGTAAATAAAAAGTTATCAACATCTACTAACAATTGTATTCAAACAGGTGTTAACAAAAGCTGTTGATAACATTCCATTATTTTGAATTTCAGCCAAGAAAACGGGTTGTGTGAATAACATGTGGATAACGTAAGTATTAAGGATACTAATTAATTATATTTTTTTTGTACCTTTGCAGTTTCAATAAGTTATTAACACACCCTATGAATAAAGAAATAATCCCTATGGCCTGCGACCATGCAGGTTATGAATTGAAACTGGTTATCAAGAGTTTTCTCGAAGAGAAAGGTTTTGAAGTAATGGATTTTGGTACCCATAGTACTGAAAGTTGCGACTATCCCGATTTTGCTCACAAGTTGGGTTGCTCTATCAACAACGGTACCTACAAACGCGGTATTGTTATCTGCGGAAGCGGCAATGGTGTTCAAATGACTGCAAATAAATACAACAAAGTGCGTTGCGCTCTTTGCTGGATACCCGAGATAGCCCATCTGGCCCGCCAGCACAACGATGCCAATGTTATTTCGATGCCTGCCCGTTTCATCTCTGAAGAGACTGCAAAACAGATTGTAGAAGAATTTCTCAACACTCCTTTCGAAGGCGGTCGTCACGAGCGTCGTGTAGAAAAAATCAGCTGCTTGTTTGATATTATAGCTTAATTTCCTTTACTCCTATGTCAAAAGACCTCAGAAGTGAGTTTGTAAAAAAAGCCGTCGAGTCTATAAAGGCCAACAAGGCTATGCCTACAGAGCTGAGCAGACCCTTAGCTCCCAAGCCTAAAATCTTTTCGGACCGGCTCAACGTGGCATTAAAACATTCGGTTGAAAATCTGGCTGACGAATTGTGTGCCTTCGAGCGCAAGTTTGTCAACAATAATGCCGAACTGTTGTGGATGAACGATTTTAACGACGTTTTTGAATGTCTGAAACGCCTTAAAAATGAGGTCAAGACCAAAGAAATTGACTTGTTGGATTCTATCAACAATCCGCTTTTCAAAGAGTTAGGAATCAAATCCTTTATTGAAGATAAAAAGATCCATATCAGCCCTAAGGCTCCCCTTCAGCTGATGAAGGCAGATATGATGATTTCCGAAACGGGTCAGATTCTGCTTGTTGACAAGGATTTTGACTATATTGAGAAACTGCATAACTCCAAGACTAACATATTCATTACAACCGTAGACCGAATAGTAAGCAGTCTGAATTATGCTGAGGAGTATAGCCGCTATGTAAGAATGTCTTCCGCCAGCGAGAGCATACCCCAGATGAGATTCACTCTGTTCGGGTCTTCGCTCAATTGCAAGACTTATCTTCTTGTGGTTGACAACCAGCGTTCGGAGTTGCTCAAACAGAAGGTCCAGCGTCAGGCATTAACCTGTGTGAGTTGCGGACGATGTGAGATTGTATGCCCTGTCGACCAGCTGATAGGCAAAAAGCCCTACGACAATGTGTTTACCGGTCCTATAGCCCGCGTCATGCTGCCCTATCTCGAGGATGACTATGTCTATGGTCATGTAGTTTATGCCTGTACTCTCTGCGGACGTTGCGAGGATGTTTGTCCCGTATCGTTGCCTTTGCGCGATATGATACTGGCTACCCGTCAGGATTTCTTCGAGCATGGGAAAATGGATGCTGAAAGAAAACAGGCTTACCTCAAACACAGGAAATATGTAAAAGACCGCAAGCGACTCAACAGATCCGGCTGGCTGAAACAGAAAATTCTTTCAAGAAATCTCAGTCGTGAATTGAGAGAACGAATCTATCAGCCTAAGTTTGCCGACAAGACTTTCAATCAGACTCAAGGTTCCTAATAACTCTCTCCCCTACCCTATGATTCAGAAATACAAGAAAATATTCTCGTGCATCGATAATACCTCACTCGGCGGAGATGATACTCAAGAGCGTATAGACAATCTCTGTAGTTCTTCTCTTCAAATGACGGATCCCGAACGTGGAATCTCCCATGTTGCAGCAGTCTGCGTATATCCGGTATTTGTGCGTCAGGCAAAGGCCCGACTGGAAGGAAGTGGAATAAAGGTAGCCTCGGTTGCGGGTGCTTTTCCCTCGGGCCAGTCTCCCATGGAGGTAAAGATTCAGGAGGTAAAATATGCCTTGGAAGAGGGTGCAGACGAGATAGATATGGTTATCTCGAGAGGTGCGTTTCTGGAAGGAAAATATACGCAGGTTCAATCTGAGGTAGAAGCCATAAAGAATGCTTGTGGAGATAAAACCCTCAAGGTTATCTTGGAGACCGGAGAACTACAGTCGGCCGAAAATATCTACAAGGCATCTATGCTGGCTATGGAGGCAGGGGCCGATTTTATCAAGACTTCTACTGGTAAAATCCCTGTCGGAGCTACCATAGAGGCTGCCCAGACAATGTTAAAAGCTATTTCAGATTTTTATAAAAATTCTAAAAAACTGATAGGATTTAAGGCTGCAGGAGGTATTTCTACCCCCGAAGAGGCTTTATTGTACTTTGATGAGGCGGTAAAAGTGTACGGTTTGGAAAATATTACCAACCAAAAGTTTAGAATAGGAGCAAGCCGTCTGACGCAAAAGCTGTATGGCTTTTTAACATTATAATTGGCAACCCTATCAATTATTTTAGTTATTTTTGCAATTTTTTAGGCATTCTTATTTGCATAATGGACGGAGTTGTGAGAGGATGATGGATGCCTGAACAGAATAGAAAGAAAATAAGAGACAATTATATGAAACCATTAAGAAAAAAACTCGCTCAATTTACTGCCCCCCAAGAGGCAAAGGCCGCTGGCGTTTATCCCTATTTTACTCCCATATCAAGCGAGCAGAATACAGAGGTTATCATTAATGGCAAAAAGGTCCTGATGCTAGGTTCCAATAGCTATATGGGTCTTACCAACCATCCCAAGATTAAAGAGGCTGCTATTGCGGCTATCAATAAATATGGTAGCGGTTGTGCAGGTTCTCCTTTCCTGAACGGAACTCTCGACATTCATATTCAGTTGCAGGACGAGCTGGCAGAATATCTCCACAAGGACGGCGTAATGCTGTTCTCAGCAGGTTTTCTGGCCAATTCAGGTGTTATACCTTGTGTAACGGGTCGCAACGATTATCTTATCTACGACGATCGCGACCATGCCTCCATCATGGAGGGAAAACAGCTTACCTTTGGCAATACGCTCAAATACAAACATAACAATATGGAAGACCTTGAGCGAGTATTGCAGAAATGCCCCATCGATGCTCCCAAGCTGGTTGTTACCGATGGTGTGTTCAGCATGGAAGGCGATGTGGCAAATATTCCCGAAATGGTTAAACTTTGCGACAAATATCAGGCTACGCTTCATGTCGATGAGGCACATGGTCTGGGAGTATTCGGTAGCGAAGGACGCGGAACCTGCGACCATTTTGGAGTTCTCGATAAGGTTGATATGGTAATGGGTACCTTCAGCAAATCTTTGGCTTCGGTAGGCGGTTTTATTGCTGCAGATGCCGATACAATCAACTATATGAAGCATGCTGTACGTCCCTATATCTTTACAGCATCAATTTCTCCTGCTTCAACAGCTTCTGTATTGGAAGCTCTTCATATCATACGCAGAGAACCTGAACGTCAGGCTGCCCTTTGGGAAATTCAGCGCTATGCCCTCAAGAGTTTCAAGGATTTGGGTTTTGAGATAGGAAACACTTCTACTCCCATTATTCCTATTTTTGTCCGCGACAACGAAAAGACCTTTGCTGCAACACGTATGCTTCTTGACGAAGGAGTGTTTATCAGTCCTGTAGTAGCACCCGCTGTTCCAAGCGACGAAACTCTGATCAGAGTGGCTCTTATGGCTACTCATACCAAAGAGCAGATCGACTTTGGCGTTGACAAAATCTATCAGACTTTCAAGAAACTGGGTATTCTATAAAGCATTTATTCATCCAAGGTCGGAATTATTTTCTAGCTGAAAATCTTTATATTTATTCTTTGTCTATTATGGCTAACGATATTACTCTCAAACAAGTTAACTCCCGTCGTGATCTCAACAAGTTTATTGCTTTTCCGAATAAACTGTTCAAGGATTCTCCTACCTATATTCCTCCGTTGCATATGGATGAGATAGGTCTTCTCACCAAGAAGAATCCTTCTCTTGAACATTGTGATCTCCGAATGTGGCTTGCCTATAGAGAGAATAAGATTGTGGGTCGTGTTGCTGCCATCATTAATCGTTCGGTTAACGAGAAATGGAACAAGAAGGTGGTCCGTTTTGGCTGGCTGGACTCTATTGAGGATTTTGATGTCTTCAAGGCTCTCATTGACCAGGTTATTGCCTATGGTAGAGAAATGGGAATGACAGAGATAGAGGGTCCTATGGGCTTTACCGATATGGACAAAGAGTGTTGGGCTATAGATAATTTTGATGCCCGACAGAATATGACTCTTCTCTACAACCCGGAATACTATGTGAGATATATAGAAAAATTGGGTTTTGAGATTATCTGCAAATGGCAGCAGAATAAGATGCCTGCTTCTCAGCCAATACCAGATAAGGTTCAGAGAATCAACGGACTGATTGCTGAAAAATACAAGCTTCGTGTAGTTCATTTGAAGAAGCGTAGCGATGTAAAACCTTATGTCAATAAGCTTTTCAATACCTACAACTACGCCTTCAAGGATCTTTTCGATTTTGTGCCCCTTACCCAAAAAGAAATTGATGTATACGTAAAGCAATATGTTCCTTTCCTCAATCTGGATCTTACTAATCTCGTTGTAGATGAGAACGATAACCTGGTTGCATTTGGTGTAGCTATGCCCGATCTTAATGCAGCTTATAAGAAAGCTAACGGACATCTCTTCCCGTTTGGATGGTATCATCTCCTGAAGACCGTTTATGCCAAGAAATTTGATACTATTGATTTGTTACTCAATGGTGTACATCCTGATTGGCAGAAACGTGGCGTTCATAGTATCTATTATGCCGAAATGAACAGAAATACTATAAAAATTGGCGTAAAGAACGCATATACCAATCCGCAGATAATTGGAAACGAAGCAGAAAAGATTTGGCATACAACTTACGATACGGAAATGCTCATGACTCGTGCAGTATTTGCTAAAAAGATTGATTAATCAATCAGCAATTCAATAAATTATAGCATCGCTCCTAATAGGGCGATGCTGTTGTATTATGATGATAAGTTAAACCAGTATAGGTATAATCAAAAAGGGTTGTTTCACGTGAAACATTTCCTGTTTGCTAAACCTTATAATAACTACGCAGAATGTTTACAAACCAGTTGCCAGGAATAATCCTGTGTAGAACTACCGAAAACCATTGTTCGAGGTTTGCGACAACATAACGCATGCGCGGTCTTCGGCAAGTGACAATACGAGCAATTCTCTTAGCCAATACCTCAGGCTTAAGTCCTCCGTTTTCCTCCTTCTCGATGAGAGAAAGGCTGCGGCTGAAAGAAGTGCCATAGTCTTCATTATCAAGCGTAGCCTGGCTGTTCTGGCGGCTTGCGGTAAATCCGGTAGCAAAGTCACCAGGCTCTACCAGCGAAACAGTTATGCCAAAGCCTTTTACTTCTGCCGCCAAAGCCTCGCTAAAGCCCTCTATAGCATATTTAGAAGCCGAATAAAAGCCTTGATAGGGCAGTCCCATTACTCCACCTATAGAACTCAGGTTTATGATACGTCCCTGGCGTTGTTTTCTCATATAGGGAAGCACCTTCTGGCAAAGGTTTACGCATCCTCCGAAATTGGTTCCCATCTGTTCAGAAATCTCTTCCTGAGTAGCAAGTTCAAGAGATCCCCCAATGCCCATACCGGCGTTGTTGATAAGCACATCGATTCTGCCCTGTTCCTGGATTACTTTCTCAACTCCTGATGCTACAGATACGGAGTCGCGTACATCCATTTGAAGAAAATGAATAGATGTATGTTCCTTGGGCTTGCGGCTGGTTCCGTAGACAATGTGTCCTTTTGAGGCAAGAAGCTCGGCAATTGCCTTTCCAAAACCCGAAGAAGCGCCTGTGATGAGGATAACCTTGTTCATTATTGGTCAGTTTTATTATGTTTGCAAAGATAGTTATTATTTTTGAATCCTTAAAATAATTATTATTTATTGCGTAACTTTTTGTATCTTTGCACGTCATTATTATGACCACATGCAAGAGGCTATGAGCAATAAAATAATTGATAATCTGGACCGTTTCATACGCAAATACTACAAGAGTCGTCTAATTAAGGGCGTGCTCTATGCGGTTGCTTTGCTGGTGGGATTGTATCTGGTTATGGTTATTCTGGAGCATTTTGGCTATTTTTCTACAACGGTCAGAACCCTTCTCTTCTGGTTCTACTGGGTTGCCTTGGCCTCTATTGTGAGTTGGTATGTCGTGGTTCCTCTCCTCAAGATGTATCGGCTGGGAAAGGTACTTTCATACGAGGAAGCCGCCCGTATAGTAGGCGATCATTTTCCGGAAATCAAGGACAAACTGCTGAATTTACTCCAGCTTCAGAAAGATTCTGAGGACAACGCCGACAACGAATTGCTGGCTGCAGCAATAGAGCAGAAAACACGGCAAATGAGCCCTATTCAGTTCTCAAATGCTGTCGATCTGAGGGTAAACCGCAAGTATGCAAGATATGCCGCTATTCCACTCTCAATTCTGCTTGTTTTACTCATCGCCGCCCCATCCTTTATCTCTGAGCCCAGCAAGCGCTTAGTCAATCATTCCAAAACTTACGAAAGGCCTGCTCCTTTCTCATTCAAGATATTGAATGACAAGCTTGAAGCTTCGCAACAGGAAGATTTTCTGCTACAGATAGAAGTAGACGGAGAAGCAATCCCCAAGGAGGCCTTCATAGATATTGACGGCAGGATTTATAAGCTTCAGCAGAACGACAAGACACACTATTCCTATCAGTTCAAGAATGTACAGAGAACAACCTCTTTCCATTTGCAGTCTGCGGGCGTAAAATCAACCGGTTATGAGCTTAAAGTCTTCCCCAAGCCGACAGTCCTGAATTTCCAGGCGCAGTTGACCTATCCTGCCTATACGGGCAAGCAGAATGAGTTGATTTCCAACGTGGGTGACATTACTGTTCCTCAAGGAACGCTCATCTCATGGCATTTTCAGACCAAGGATGTAGACACCCTATTCTTTGCTTACGACGAGGCCTCTCCCCTACCCTATCTGCCTAATAAGAACGGCCGTTTGGGATGCGACAAACGCGCTATGCAGACATTCTCCTATTCTTTCTTTGTAAAGAACGCCTTCCAGATGCGTCATCAGCAGATAGATACACTCAAATATTCGGTTTCTGTCATAAGCGACGGAGCTCCTATGATTCTGTCCATGGAAATGAGAGATTCTCTAACTCCCAATCGCGTGTTCTTCAAGGGAAGAATCAAGGACGATTATGGCTTCTCCAAACTTGAGTTTCATTTGGTTAAGACCAACGAGAAAGACACTTCGCGCAACCAGACCATCGTCAATTCTATCGCAATCGGCAAAGAATCGAGCCAGGAATTCTTCTTCACATACAATCTGAATGAGCTGGTAATAAATGCCGGCGACAAGATTCACTATTATTTCAAGGTGTGGGATAATGACGGTATAAATGGCCCAAAATCTGCTACTTCGCAGACCTTCGAGATTGCCGTTCCTACCGACGAGGAGTTGGATCAGATGCTCGACAACAATTACGACCAGATTGAGCAGAAGGCAGAAGAATCGATATCCGAGCTCAAGAAACTTCAGCAGGAAATTGATGAGCTGATGCGTAAACTTGTCGATAAAAAAGAACTTAACTGGCAGGATAAAAAGCAGTTGGATCAATTGATGCAAAAACAGCAGCAGGTTAAGGAAGAGATGAAGAAGATGCAGCAAAAGATCCAGGAAAATAATCGTCTCGAGCAGCAATATCGTCAACAGAGTGAACAGCTTATGGAGAAACAGAGAGAGTTGGACAAGTTGTTCGACCAGGTGATGACCGACGAGATGAAAGAACTGATGAAGGAGATGGAGCGTCTGATGGAAAATATGGACAAAAATAAAGTCCAGCAAGAGTTGGAGAAACTCAAGTTAAAGAATGAAGATATTGAGCGCCAGCTCGACCAGAATATTGAGCTGATGAAACGTCTCGAGATGGAGAAAAAAGTAGAAGAAGCTGTTAAGAAAGCAGAAGATTTGGCTCAGAAACAGAAAGAGTTAGCCGACAAGACGGCCGATTCTAAGGGCAAGGATAAAGAAGATTTATTAAAGCAACAGCAACAGCTAAACCAGGATTTCAAGAATCTTGAGAAAGAGCTTGAACAGATAAGAAAAGACTATCAGAAGATAGACCCCGATCTTGATTTCAAGATAGATAACAACCTTGAACAGAAGATTCAGCAAGAGCAGCAGGAAGCAACCAATCAGCTGAATAAGGGCAATCAGAAACAGTCTTCAAACCAGCAGAAGCAGGCCGCAGAAGATCTTGAGAAATTGTCCGAGAAGATAGCTCAGGCTGAGCTGGATATGGAACAGGAAGACCTGGCCGAAGACTCCGAACAGGTACGTCAGTTGCTGAAGAATATCGTCTCCTTGTCCTTCAATCAGGAGTCTCTGATCTCCACCCTCAACAGCGTTTATATCCAAGATCCGAAGTACCAGCAGATAATTAAGGATCAGAATATTGTAAAAGAAGATTTCAAAAACGTCCAGGATTCCCTCCAGGCTATGGCCCGTCGTCAGGTAGCTGTTGCGGCGGTTATAAACAAGGAGTTATCCTCTATTAACGAGCACCTATCCTCCACACTCTCTTCACTCTTGCAGTACAATCAGACCTTCTACGGTAATATGAAGAACACGATGTCTGCTAAGAATATGCAGTATTCGATGACGTCACTCAATAATCTAGCGCTTGTTCTTGCCGAAGCTCTCGACCAGATGCAGAATCAAATGAGGCAGAATGAGCAGAAAAAACAGCAGAAAAACTGTAAGAAACAGGGCATGAAGATGAAGTCAGGCAGTTGTTCCAATCCTGGCAAGGGCAAGCCCTCTCCCAAGTCCATGAAGCAGATGCAACAGGAATTGAACAAGCAGATGGAAGCTTTGAAGAAACAACTGGACAAACAGGGCAAACAACAGTCACAAAGAACACGTGCCGGCCAGCAAGGCTCTATGAGTGAAGAGTTTGCAAAGATGGCTGCCCAACAGGAGCAGATACGTCGCATGATGCAGCAATATGGTCAGGAGATGAAACAGCAGAATGCCGGTAATAGCAACCTGGCCAAAGAGATAGACCAGATGATGCGTCAGATGGAGCAGACCGAAACAGATCTTGTCAACAAGACCATTACTCAGCAGACCATCAAGCGCCAGCAACAGATACTTACCCGTCTGCTCGAGCATGAAAAGGCTGAGATGGAGCGTGAGAAGGAAGAGCGTAGAGAAAGCAAGGAGGCCAAAGAACAATATCAGCCCACACCAGGCGATATGGAACGTTTTAACAAGATGCAAGAGAAGAATTTAGAACTCTTCAGAAGCGTACCCCCTACCCTGCTCCCCTACTACAAATCTAAGGTAAATGAATATTTTTATAAGTTTTAGTATTCTATATCGATAATTATTCGTATCTTTGTAAATTGAATTTGATAATAGTAACTATATGGAACGAGTTGTATTACAGTCTGATGAAAGAGGTTTGCACGCTATAAATAATCTAATAGATAAGATTCTCGAAGAGAAGAATATCATTAATTACGAAGGTATCATCAAACAAGCGGTAGAAAATGCTGCCAAGAATGCAATTCAGCATGGTAATCAATACGATGCTTCCAAGAAGATAATTCTTGAGTGGGGTGACTTTTGTGGTGGTATATATTTCGAGGTTACTGACGAAGGCGATGGTTTTGACTATTCCAAATATGGAGACCTCTCATCCGATCCTAATGTAGGAATAGGCATCTTTATGATGAAGACACTTGCAAGCCATGTAGAATATAAAGATTCTGGTCGTTGTGTTCGTATGGAGTTTCTCATAAGCGGTATTGAGAAAACCGATGCTTTAAGACGCGAGTGTCTGCTCGAGAATTTTTATGCCAAGAAGAATGTAAAGGCATAACCCAATTTACAATATTCCTTTTGCAAAACCCTACGGCGGTCAGCAAACGCTGGTCGCCGTCCTTATTAAATAAAAATGAAAACTCCCAATCTCCGATTTATTTTTTCCTGTGTCGGCATAGGCTTGTCTATAGCTTCCGTTGTGCTTCTCATAGTCATGAAGGATATCGACACCAAGGCTATTCTTACTATGCTGTCACTTGCTCTGACTGCGGTAGCTCTTTCCCAACTGGATTCTATAACCGAGAAGAAAGAAGAAGAGGAGGATCAATAATTCCGGGTCGCTTGACAGATTCCGATAGGGTAGGGGACTTGAATAATCGATTTTCTATCGTTCTAGAATTTGAATATCGGACCGAGTGTGCTACCCGTCGGGAAAAATCGCAAGGAAATGGTCTTTATTATCGTATAATATCTTCGTAAATTAAAGTATTACTGCGTTTTAGAGTGATAATTCCAAAAACGGATGCCAAACGCTAAAAAATCGGTTTGAAGCAAATTTTGTTATGGCAATATATTTTTCGACAGAAAACATCAATTTTAATCTAAAGAACAAACTTCGCATCAAAAAATGGATCGCCGAGGTGATAAAACGCGAAGGTAAGACTCCAGGAGATATAGGTTACGTATTTTGTGACGACGCTTATTTGCTCGAAGCAAATATCGAGTATCTCAATCACGACACCTATACCGATATTATTACCTTCGATTATGTAGAGGGAGATCTGATTTCTGGCGATATGATGATAAGTGTGGATAGAATTAGAGAGAACGCTACAATATTCGGCGTGTCATTTGAGCAGGAGTTGCATCGTGTTATCATACATGGTGTTCTTCATCTGTTGGGCAATAAGGATAAGTCTGAAAAGGATGCGGCCAAAATGCGCAAACTTGAAGAAAAAGCACTTGCAGTTTACGACGAACTTTCGTAGTATTATTCTTATTAATAACCCTCTCGTGAGGACTACTTTTTATTTGCTATTAGAGTTTTGTGTAAGCAAGAACCAATATGTTTCACGAGGAACAAATGCGCAACTGTTAGATTTTTAATTAGTAACGATAAAACGAATCAGATTTATGCTTTGGGAAGAGTATGATGTAGTCGTGATAGGAGGAGGCCATGCTGGGGCAGAAGCCTCGTCTGCAGCCGCCCGTATGGGAGCAAAAACCCTCCTGATAACCCAAACCATAGAGAATATATGTCAGATGTCCTGCAATCCTGCCATGGGAGGAGTTGCTAAAGGGCAGATTGTACGCGAAATTGATGCATTGGGCGGCATGTCGGGTATTATTACCGACCTAAGTACTATCCAATTCCGCATGCTCAATCTCTCTAAGGGACCTGCAATGTGGAGCCCTCGGGCACAATGCGACAAGCAGAAATTCTCCCTTCTCTGGCGCAAAACACTCGAAAATACACCCAATCTCTCAATCTGGCAGGATGAAGTTGTGGGCATTATTACCGAGGGGAATAGCGTGTGTGGCGTGACTACACGTATGGGTGTAGAAGTTCCATCCAAGGCTGTTGTCCTTACAAATGGTACCTTCCTCAATGGATTGATGTGGATAGGAGAATCCTCTTTTGAAGGAGGAAGAATAGGGGAGAAGGCTGCCTATGGATTGAGTAATCAGCTACGGGATTTAGGCTTCGAAGTGGCCAGACTGAAGACTGGTACACCTGTAAGAATTGACGGTCGGACTATTGATTTCTCTCAGCTTGAGGAGCAGAAAGGTGATGAAAATCCACAGAAATTCTCCTTTACCAATACCCTACCGATGGCAGAACAGAAGTCCTGTTACCTTGCCAATACTAACCTTCAGACCCACGAAATTCTCCGAAAAGGCTTCTCTCAGTCGCCTATGTTTACGGGCAGAATACAGGGTAGGGGACCTCGTTATTGTCCTTCCATAGAGGACAAGATAGAGCGTTTTGCCGGCAAGGATCATCATCAGTTGTTTGTCGAACCCGAAGGATGGGATACCAATTCCTACTACCTTAACGGCTTCTCTTCCTCTCTTCCAATGAGCATTCAGCTGGAGGCTCTCCATTCTATCAAGGGCTTTGAGCAGGCAAGAATCTATAAGCCCGGCTATGCTATCGAGTATGACTATTTTCCACCCACCCAGCTCTCTTATACTCTTGAAACCAAGCGTTTAGAGAATTTGTACTTCGCGGGACAGATAAATGGTACTACCGGGTATGAGGAGGCTGCAAGCCAGGGCCTTATGGCCGGAATCAACGCCGTACTTAAAATTAAGGGTAAAAATCCTTTTGTGCTCAACCGAACCCAGGCATACATCGGAGTCCTTATTGACGACCTCGTTACAAAGGGGGTGGATGAGCCCTACCGTATGTTTACCTCGCGGGCCGAATATCGCATTCTCCTTCGTCAGGATAACGCCGACGAGCGACTTACTCCTCTTGGTCATGCAATAGGACTGGCCGGTGATGACAGACTGCGCAGAACAGAGCAAAAACTTAAGTACTCTTCGGTATTGTGTGATTATATAAATACATGTTCTGTTGCCCCTGCTGAAGTAAACCAGATGCTGACCGACCATCAGACCCCCGAGATTCAACAGAAGGTAAAACTCGTAAATATTCTTCTGCGTCCTGAAATTTCCATGGACGACATCAGAGGGATAAACGAGGGTCTGAATGAGCTTATAGAATCCTTACCCGAAGAGGTGAGATCTGACGCTTCGATGTCGGCCGAGATTTCGCTCAAATACAAACGCTATATTGAGAAGGAACAGGATGTGGCCAATAAGATATTGAAGTTTGAAGAGGTTGCTCTTCGTCCGGATATAGATTATTTCTCCATTACCGCCTTGAGCTATGAGGCACGAGAGAAACTGACCAAATTCAAACCTGCTACCATTGGGCAGGCCTCCCGTATCAGCGGCGTTTCTCCTGCCGACATTTCTGTTCTGCTTATCTACATCCAGCGAACCTGAGATAAAGAGTTCAGAGTATAATAAAAAGCAAGACTCCCGAGTAGGAGAGTCTTGTTTTTTATGCATGTTAGGCCGTTTTACGAGGACTATGCCCGTTCAGATAGTTTCTCAAAGTTTGTTTTTTGTAACTGACTGAACATTGTGGATTTGTGAGAATGTTTCTCGTGAAACGTCAGGTTGAAATGTTTTCGGAGGTGGTAAAAGAGGTTTTATCCCCGTCTGTAATACTCAATCATAGCAGATCCCAGTTCTGTCAGATATTGCTTGCTGTCCGGACCGAGATTGAAGAGCAGATCCACAATACTCATGTCGGGCAGGAATCCTAGCCTGTCGGCAAACACCTGGTCGTATTCGGCTATTGGAAACCCCTCTTGGGGATGCTTAGGGCTGAATACGGTCCGGTAGTCGCTTATTCCGGCCGATTGGGGTGTATAGTCCATGGAATAAGTGATTTGGGTCTTAACCTTCAGTTTTTTGACCGTATACTCTAAGAGGCTGTTATTAAGGGTCAGTAAGCTTTCGTGGCGCTCAAGGAGTATTTTTCTGAATCCGTCGCCGTAGTATAGGAAATAGGGGCTGGCGTTGTAGGCCGATTCTATGGCACGCCACAGGCGGATGTTCCAGGGTTCGGCATAAGAGATGCCCACTTCCCGAGTCGTAGAGTGGTTGGAACGTACTACGGGCACGGAGAGTGTGAGCGGACCATTGGCGGTAGCGATGACGCAACGGTTGCGGTAAGTCTGCTTAGGGAAAGTCTCGTGTTGCTCTACGATTACTTTTTCGTGCTGACAGAGCAGGGCCATGTACGATACCGGCGGAAGGAATGCTGTTGAAAAGATAGGCGTGTTCATTCTCCAAAACTTATTTCGCTGATGCCATCTTCGTCGCAGAAGATATCGATGTTGCCTTTTTCGCTGACGAACGACGTGTCGCCCCAGGGTTCCTGTTCTTTCTCTACATCGTCCAGGCCGTTTTCCTCTAGAAACGATTCCAGATCCTCCGTTTCGAGGTCAAGCATCTCCTCGCCAAAAAGAGTCACGCCGTCGCCAACGGCACAGATGTTGATAAGCCTGTCCGTTGTTTTGCTAAAATGAAACTGAAGGTTGACAAAGCAGTCGTCGTCGATGACATATTCCAGCACAGTCTCCTTGTTTCCCAATGCGTCTTCAGAGTCTTCTTCGTCCATCGGGCAGCTTTTGCCGGCAGGAGAGTTGTCGAGGAGCACTTTCCTTACTTCGGCGAGAGACATTCCGAAGCGTATATCGCCTATGCCTTTGTGTAGTTCAATGTTAAGGTTCATAGAGTTTGGTTTTGGGTGGATATTTTCAGATTGCAAAGATAGCAATTTTTGAGTATTCGGCAAAAGAAATCTTATTTATTGTATCGTTATTGTACCATGCCGGCAAAAATATTTCAAATTTTAAGTCATGCTAAATCAATGAGATAATTTCGATTTTGAGGGACTGATAAAAAAATAATTTTGTCTATTGCGGTAAAAGTAGTACTTTTGCAAATCTTTTCGTGGGTAGGAAATGCCTACAGAAGTAAGAGAAAAATGATGACTCAGTAGCTCAGCAGGTAGAGCACAACACTTTTAATGTTGGGGTCCTGGGTTCGAGCCCCAGCTGGGTCACCAAAATTCCAAAGCCGAAGCAAAAGTTTCGGCTTTTCTTTTTGTCCTTATGCAATAAAAGAGGCCATGTGTGCGTTTTTATGTTGTCCGTGCGAAAAAAACAGTTATGTTGACCCGTAGGTATAAATCAGTCCTTGTTGCGTTGGCGGCCCTTTTTATGGCCTCCATGTCAGCTTTTGCCCAGCAGAGCAATGAGCAGATGGCCTCATTCTATTATCAGAACGGAGAGTTCGACAAGGCCATAGAGCTCTACGAACCCCTTTACCAGCGCACTCAGAACAGGTTCTATTACCAGATGCTCTACGAGTCATTTCTCGCAACCGAGCGTCTCAAAGAGGCCGAGAAACTCGCCGAGAAACGCCTGCGCCAGTATCCTTCCGAGATCAGTCTCTATGTCGACCTGGGGCAGATACAGTTGCGGAGAGGGGAGAAGAAGAAAGCAGAGAAAACCCTCCTTACCGCTATCGAAAAGCTCGGCAACGACTCCCGTCAGCTCTCCGACCTTGTTCAGTCCTTCCAGAATATCCGCCGGCCCGATCTGGCCGTAAAGGCCTATCTCCAGCAGCGGGAGCGGCAGCGCAACCCCTTTGCCTATGTCATGGAGCTTGCTACGCTCTACCAGGCTATGGGCGATTACGAGTCGATGACAGCCGAATACTTCTCTCTCCTGGACAATTCTCCCGGCAACATGGGCAGCATCCAGATAGCGCTCCAGAAGGCCCTCAGCGAGACCTCCAACCCCAAACTTGCCGATGGTCTGCGCAGCACCCTCGTCAGCCGTGTGCAGAAAGATCCCAACAACCGCTATTATCTTGATATGATGATATGGTTCTCCCTTCAGCAGAAGGATTTCCAGTTTGCCTGGGAGCAGGCGCGAGCCGTCGACCAGCGATTTCCTTCGCAGGGAGAAGAGCAGATATTTCGTGTTGCAACCATCGCCCACAATAATTCTGACTACACAACTGCCGCCAGCTGTTATCGCTATCTGATAGGAAAAGGCGCCGCCAATCAGTACTATTTTGACAGCAGGGTAGGGGAGTTGCGCGTCAAGTTTGACAGGATTAACAAGGGTTACAGCATTTCTGCCCCCGAGCTGACGGCGTTAAAGGCCGAATATCAGGCGGCACTCGACGAGTTGGGTAAGGAACCCCGCACGGTGCCTCTGATGCGCAACTACGCCTATCTTTTGGCCTACTATGCCGACGATGTGGCCCTGGCGTCCGACCTCCTTTACGACATCATCGAGATGCCGCAGATCAAAGCCCAGCTGCGCGACGAGGTAAAGCTTGACTTGGGCGACCTGCTTTTGTTCTCGGGCAGCACCTGGGATGCCTCCCTGCTTTATTCCCAGGTAGAAAAAGCCAACAAAAACGACCTTCTGGGCTCCCAGGCAAAGTTCCGTAATGCCAAGCTCAGCTATTATAACAACGATTTCGAATGGGCCAAGTCTCAACTCGATGTCTTGCGTGCCTCTACCTCCAAACTCATAGCCAACGATGCCATGCAACTGTCGCTCTTAATTAGTGATAACATGGAAGTTGACTCCACCTTCGAGATGCTCGAACTCTATGCTGCTGCCGACCTTGATCTGTATCGCAACCGCCTGGAGGAGGCCTGGCAGGGGTATGAGTCGATAGCCATCCGCACACTCTCTCATCCTCTGCTCGACGAGGTGTTGCTTCAGAAGGCCAGAATACGCATAAAACAAGCACGTTACGCCGAGGCAGACAGCCTGTTGCAGCATCTGGTTGATTTTTATCCCCACGACATCCTGGCCGACGATGCACTTCTGCTCATGGCAGAGCTCAACGAGGACCATCTAAATAACATGGAACGAGCCCGTTCCTGTTACGAACGCATACTTCTCGATTATCCTTCGAGTCTCTACACCGACAGAGCCCGCCGCCGTTACAACGAGCTGAAAGCAAGTTCCAAACAATAAATCTCCGGTTTTGTTCCCCCGCTGGCAACCTTTTTTGCTACCTCAAGGCACTTGTTGCGACATTTGTATTCCATCTCCAGGGTCTCCCTCTTTCGCCTTGCAATAGCCACATTTTAGCGAACAGGATGGCTATTTTGTCGCATACCTTATACCAATTTGGGTTGGGATACCGAAATTCTACTTCACTCATTTGTGCGACAAGGATGGAAAAATGTATCTTGACTTGGGGCTCGAAGAGGGCTTTTGAGGTCCTTGAGAGCATCCATTTGAGGCATTTTTTGCCTCTACTGAGCTAATGCTTCTTAGGGAAATTCGAGTTAGAATTATCGTATTCTATTGTTTTTGTGCTTTTTAGAGAAAATAATTTGAATTAGTCTGTTAAATTAAAGTTGTTAAAGTTATTTTTTAGAGGTATGCGTTATTGCCAATTATCCTTATATCTATCTATATACTAATTAGTTAAAAGATTTATATAAGGAGGTATGTATAGCATTTTTTTATCTTTAACAACTTTAATTTAACGGTTAGGGTATAAACCTGAACTTCTCTCCGAGGCATTCGAAAGCTAGGGGAACTCGTCGTAGGGGAATAACATAAATGAAATCTTCTTGTAAGGATGTTGACCTATATCCGGACAATCAAAATCCGTCTTTGTCTTGTGCAAAATCCCAGGTTGAACTATTAGAATTCCCCACTACCTGGTCGGTTTGGGCAACTTCTTCTGCAAAATTGGAATCATAGTCCGTAAACGAATACCCTTCCATAATGGGGAACAGCACAAGGATTTTGAGCCTAAAGGGGTCTTTCGAGGTCCTTGAGAGCATCCATTTGAGGCATTTTTTGCCCCTACTGAGCTAATGCTTCTTAGGGAAATTCGAGTTAGCGTTGTCGTATTCTGTTGTTGTTGTGCTTTTTAGGAAAAGATTCATCCTTTGAATCTATCAGCTATCAGTTCTATCAGTTGTTTTTTTGAGGGTATCAAATTCTTCATAACCTATATATATATTTAATTATTAATTAGTTATAGAATATATAAAGAGATGTGTGATACATTTTTTTTAACTGATAGAACTGATAACTGATAGAAATGTATTTCTAATTTGATTTGAAGTCTTACTTCTCTCCGAGGCATTCGAAAGCGTGAAGGAGAGGGTTGATGGGTTCGTGGA
>JAKSMQ010000030.1 GCA_024400565.1 Bacteroidales bacterium | reverse complement strand
ATCGGCATCCTCCGTTCCCACTTAGTGTCTTCCACATCAATTTTTAGCGAGGGCTTTATGAGGAGCCAGGAAAAATTGGCGGAATGAAGAAAAAGTTGTATATTTGCCGAATCAAACAAAATAAACGATGTCTAACAAAAATACTGAATAACATATCGATAAATAAAAATAATTAACATATTATAAATTAAAAAAAGCGTTTTTGCTTTTCTTAGCAAGTCGAAATCCGGAAAATTTCAGACACAGTACTAAAGAAAGTGGAAATGCTCACGGAGCTACCGTGAGCTTTCTTGTTTGTACTGTGGGTCATTTCCGGAACCTCGACTTCAACAAAAAGTTCGCGGTTCTTTTTTTATGCAATAATTAACCTAATAATAATCAAAAACAAACACAATTATGAAGAGAAAACTACTTCTATTGTTTGCCCTAATGGCAATTGGCCTATCTGGCGCATGGGCATACGATTTTAGCGCCGTAGCCCCCAGCGGCCAGACGCTATACTACAACATTGTTGGCGGTAACGCACAGGTCACCTATTATAATTCGGGATCGCCAAGTTACCCTAATCTCACGGGTGCATTGGTAATCCCCGCTACTGTCACCTACAATGGCACCACCTATACGGTGACCAGCATCGGTGGTGATGCTTTCTATGGTTGCAGCGGCCTCACGAGCGTGACCATCCCCAATTCGGTGACCAGCATCGGAAATTATGCTTTCGATTACTGCACCGGCCTCACGAGCGTGACCATCCCCAGTTCGGTGACTTCCATCGGTAGCCATGCTTTCTATAATTGCAGCGGTCTCGCCAGCGTAACCATCCCCAATTCGGTGACCACCATCGGAGGTTATGTTTTCTATAATTGCAGCGGCCTCACGAGCGTGACCATCCCCAATTCGGTGACCTCCATCGGAAGTTCTGCTTTCTATGGCTGCAGCGGCCTCACCAGCGTAACCATCCCCAATTCGGTGACTTCCATCGGAAATTCTGCTTTCTATGGTTGCAGCAATGTGGATACACTCTACTATAATGCACGCAACCTAACCACATCAGAGTATTGGTACTATTCAGACTACAATTTCTATGGCTTCCGCTCAATGGGGTTGAATCACTTAGTGATTGGTGATAGTGTGCAGACGCTACCCGCAGGTGTATTTTATGGCCAAAGCAGTCTCACCAGCATAATCATCCCCAATTCGGTAACTTCTATCGGAGAAGCTGCTTTCGCTGGTTGCAGCGGCCTTACGAGCGTTTACATTCCCAGTTCTGTGACCACCATCGGAAGATTTGCTTTCTACGATTGCAGCGGTCTTACCAGCGTAACCATCCCCAATTCTGTGACCTCCATCGGATATGAAGCTTTCTTTGGTTGCAGCGGTCTCACGAGCATAATTGTTGAATCGGGGAATACATATTACGATAGCAGAAATAATTGCAACGCAATTATTGAAACCAACACGAATAAATTAATTGCAGGATGTAAAAATACAATCATCCCCAATTCGGTGACCAGCATCGGAAGTGATGCTTTCGGTGGTTGCAGTGGTCTCACGAGCGTGACCATCCCCAATTCGGTGACCTCCATCGAAGATCATGCTTTCTCTGGTTGCAGCGGCCTCACGAGCGTCACCATTCCCAGTTCGGTGACCACCATCGGTGGTGGTGCTTTTGCTTATTGCAGTGGCCTCACGAGCGTGACCATCCCCAATTCGGTGACCAGCATCGGATATTATGCTTTCTCTGGTATAAAAGTAGTGTATTATTGCGGTTCTGCCACGGGCGATTGGGGTGCATTCCATGTTGTATGTTCTTTTTACGAAGAAGGAGACTTTATTTTTGAAGACGATACCAAAACAACAATATTAGCATATATCGGTTCAGCTACCAGCGTGACCATCCCCAATTCGGTGACCTCCATCGGAATTTATGCTTTCTATGGTTGTAGCAATGTGGATACACTCTACTATAATGCCCGCAACCTGACCACTACATCGGATTGGTACTACTCTTCGTCATCATGGAATTATTTTGGCTTCCGATCAATGGGGTTGAATCACTTAGTGATTGGCGATAGTGTGCAGACACTACCCGCAGGTGTATTTTATGGCCAAAACAGCCTCACCAGCGTGACCATCCCCAATTCGGTGACCTCCATCGAAACTTATGCTTTCTATGGTTGCAGTGGCCTCGCCAGCGTAACCATCCCTAATTCGGTAACCTCCATCGGAGAGTATGCATTCAATGATTGCAGCGGCCTCACGAGCCTGACTATCCCCAATTCGGTGACCTCTATCGGCGAGGGAGCTTTCTCTTATTGCACTGGACTCACAGAGATTACCTCTGAGGCTATTACGGCTCCTTTGTTGGGAGAATATGCCTTCAATGGCGTTAACCCTATGATACCAGTAAATATTCCCTGTGGAAGAATGCTGTCGTACATGTCGTGCTGGTCGTATTTTAGCAACTTCGTAGAGGGTGCTGGCTATTCGTTTGAGGCCACAAGCGACAACCCCGCTATGGGTTATGTGACCGTGCTGACCCAACCTACCTGTTCCGCTCCTCAGGCAGTAGTGAATGCTGTAGCTATTCCCGGCTATAGATTCGACCACTGGAGCAACGGTTCTACAGCAAATCCCTATTCGTTCACTCTCTCTCAAAACACCTCTTTGGTGGCATATTTTGCCGTAGCAGCCAGAGATACCGTATTCGTTCACGATACCACATTCGTTAATGTATTTGTTCCCGTGCATGATACTACTTTCATCGACAACTATATTCACGATACTACTATCGTAAATAATTACATCCACGATACCACTACTGTTACCCAGTGGCAGTATGATACTACATACGTGAATGTTTATGTGCCTGTTCACGATACTACTTTCATCGACAACTACATTCACGATACTACTATCGTAAATAACTATATCCACGATACTGCATACGTAGATGTCTATATCCATGATACTACTTTTGTGGAGGTGCTTGTACATGATACCATCACAATTACTGAGGAATTGAATTGGTATGCATTATCTGTGGTATCGGGCAACTCGGATCGCGGCTTTGTGGCTGGCAATGGCCGATTCCCTGAGAATACGGAGGTGGAGATTGCTGCTATTCCTATTATAGGAAGCCGCTTCGTTCAATGGCAGGATGGAAATACGGACAATCCCAGAACGGTAAGCGTTGAGAACGACATGAGCTTTGTTGCCACCTTCGATGTTGCTGAAGTGGGGGTGACCGATGTTGAGACAATGCTCTATTCAATCTATGCTCAGGATGGACGCATCGTTGTGGAAAATGCTTCTGACGCTCAAATCAGAATTTTCGACACCTTGGGCCGTTGCATCAGCACCACTAAGGGTATGGAGCAGGTTCGTGTGTTCAACATGCCCGCTTCGGGTGCCTACATGGTTCAGGTAGGCAACTGTCCCGCCCAGAAAGTTGTGGTGATCAAATAGCATCATTCCATACTTCTAGAAAGAAAAAGGCTGTCCTTGTCGGGGCAGCCTTTGCTATATAAATAAAAAAATCGTAGTGCATTGCAATTTCACATTTCACATTTCACATTTCACATTTTACATTTCACATTTCACATTTCACATTTCACAATTTCACATTTCACATTGCAATTTCACAATTCACAATTCACAATTTCACAATTTCACAATTCACAATTCACAATTTCACATTTCACAATTTCACATTTCACATTTCACATTTCTATATCCACTTCGTAGACCAACGACTGATTTTTCCAACGACACCGTTATAAGAAACATGAATTCTGTTAATTCTTCCTGTTAACATCGGTCCTTTGTACCGATACGTTATTAGCTCGAAGCAAGGTAGCTTTTGCAGTGCTTCATACAACCTCGCGTTATCGGAGCAAGTTATGTCGGCCGCCTTACCAATAAGATGCAACGACCCTTTCACGCCACCTACAGCCCTATTAAGCTGTTCAGACCTGTAGCCACTTGTTACCGTAATCGGCATCCCTATTTTCAAACGCGCAGGTTCAAGGATCTTTTTACACAAGAGGCGCAGATTTGCAACCTCGAACGCACCAGGCGTATTGTCGATGCCACGCATTTTTGCCGTTGTCAACCTTACAAATTCTTCGAGCGTAAAATGCTCAGTCAAATTAACATTGTTCATTTTTTAGTGCTGATGCGATAAATATTACCGATATAGATATATATTACTGTGAATTAAATACTTATGGTATATAATACACTTTTTGATTTGATTTTATAGCTTCGCTGAACATGAATTACCGAAAATTGCCCGTAAATTTATCGTAAATATTTTATTTGCTGATAATCATTAAATTAATTTACGAAAAAATTCGTGGATAATTCATGGTAATTGGCTCCACTACGGTCGCCGACCTCAGTTCGCGTTATGCCGAAGGCAAAATATTTTATCGCACCAGTACTAATGTGGAATTTTTAGAGGTTACCTATAGTCAGCAAGCAACCCGTATTTCATTGCCATTCTTGCTGCTACAAGCTCGCTTATGCCGTTTTCGTACTTTATCTTCATGGTGCAAAGATACGAAGAAAAAACAACATGACAAAATGTGAAATATCATGGTCAAAAATGTGAAATATCATGGTCAAAAATGTGAAATATCATGGTCAAAAAATCACAATTTGTGAAATGTGAAATGTGAAATTGCAATGCGCGACGAAAAAAAAAAAAGACGTAAAATATATATGTATATATAATTATTAATAATATTACTTAATTTATTTATATATTTTTTGCGCATTTTTTTTGAATTTCACATTTCACATTTCACATTTTTTCGTTTCTTCAGGCGTTTCGCAAAAAAGTCCGGATTTTCGTAAATTCCGCCATCTTTTTCGCGATTTCTCTTTATATATATATTTACGCAGTTAAGGAGTGTTAAAATACATACAAATCCTTTACCCTTTTGTTAAAGTTTAAGTTAAATAGCGTTAACACACTTTGTCGTTGCGTGTTTTTGGCGTATCTTTGCAATCGTTTTCAAAACAGTTGATGCGCTATGAAGATGCTTTATATATATTATTTTTATTTACACTGGTTGTACACTGGTACTACACTGGTACTACACTGACTATAGCCCCAGGGGTAAAGAAAGGATAAAAGCATAGCTTCGTCACAACGAAATCAGTACTGACCCCAATAATTATTGTTTCACACTCAAAACTTTTTTCATCATGGGTAAAATTATCGGAACTGCTCCCAGTTCAATCTCAGGCTCGGTAGGCAACTACCTAAGTTCCAATAAGAAATGCAACTTTTGAGAAAGAATAGCACGAGGAAAAATATTTTTTCGGCTAAAGAAAGAGGGAAAAATACCCTTTCTTGTAGGCCGAATGGAAAAAATGTTTATCTTTGTGCGTCGTCCAAAAGTTACAAAAATGAAACATCTAACCAAGGAGCAAAGATACACAATTTCTGTGTGTCTGAGAAAAAAAAATGTCGTTAACGACAATAGCAAAACTGATAAATGTCAGCAAATCAACAGTCAGTAGGGAGGTAAAAAGAAACTCCAACATGCACCACCATTACGTCGCTATTGATGCTCAACAGTTCACCGAATTGAGAAAAACAATACCCAGGAAACCTAAAAAGCTGACGAAAGAGGATTGGCTAGACATCGAGCAGCTCCTTAAGAGACACTGGTCGCCAGAAACCATTGTTGGTACTAGAAGGCGCGAAGGAAAGGTGTGCGTCTCCATTGAGTGGTTGTACCATATTATCAGGCGAGACAAAGAACGGGGCGGTAATCTATACGCCTACCTGCCGCACCACCTTAAACACCGGCGACGCCAGGTAAGTTCGGCCATCCCCATCAAGGATCGGGTGAGCATCGACGAACGGCCCGCCGTTGTGGATGCCAGATCCCGCTTCGGAGACTGGGAAATGGATACTATCATTGGTAAGGATAGTTAGTGGTTTGTATATTTTTTCGACTTTACAAACTACTAGGTTACGGGAAAGATAAAGCGTTTCCATGTGAGCTACCAGGAGGGCAAGAAGAAGGAAGGCGGTTGGTTCAGCAAGTATGAATAAGCGACATTTGTCATTTGTCATTTTCAAATGCATCTCGTTTTTCGGGGTGCATTTTTTTTCGTTCCCGTACAATATTATCCTGTTTTTTTCGTTTTTCCCAACAGGAAAAATTTTCCATCTTGCAACAATAGGCTATGAAGGGCAACGAAATATATAAGAAGATACAGATATGGCGACTGCGACACATGTCGGAGCGTACATTTGTGTGGATTCTCAGCGTATTGGTTGGCCTTTGTGCCGGACTGGCTGCTGTAGTGCTCAAACGCTCGGTCCATTTTGTCAACCATATATTGCTACAATATGGCATTCCGACTTTCGTGGGCGGCAATCTCCTCATACTCATCTATCCGGCCATCGGTATTCTGCTCACCATTCTTTTCGTCAAGCTGGTCATTAAAGGACCTATCGGGCATGGTCTGCCTGCTGTACTACTGGCGATTTCGCGCAAAAAGAACTACCTCCACCCCCGCAATATGTACTCCTCGCTCGTAGCCTCTATCATTACTGTGGCTTTCGGAGGCAGCGTGGGACTTGAGGCTCCAATAGCATCTACGGGTAGCGCAATCGGATCGAACATAGGCCGATTCTTCCGTCTGTCTCAGCAGAATGTCAAGATGCTGATAGGATGCGGCGCCGCAGGAGCCATAGCAGGCATCTTTAACGCTCCTGTTGCAGGCGTACTGTTTGTGGTTGAGGTTTTTCTTTTCGACCTGAGTCACACTTCAGCCATTTCCCTATTGCTCAGCTCTGTAAGCGCGTCTGCACTCGCCTACTTCTTTATGGGGACAGATGCCCGTTTTGCTTTTACGGTAATGGAAGGTTTTGAGATTTCTCAGATTCCATTCTACATCATTCTTGGTATATTCTGTGCCTTTGCATCGATTTATTTTCTTCGTGTCACAGAATCGATAGAAGGCTGGTTCGCCCGATTCAAGAGTCCCTGGACAAGACTCTGTATCGGCGGATTAATGCTGGGCATCATGATATTCCTCTTCCCTCCCCTCTTTGGCGAAGGATACAGTTCGCTCACGTCGCTACTCCATAGTGACAGTTCTAGTCTATTCGAACACAGCATCTTCTCGAGTCTATCCTCCAACACCTGGTGTGTATTGGGAATGATTCTATTGCTTGTATTGCTCAAAGCAGTTGCAACGGCGACAACTATCGGTTGCGGCGGCGTAGGAGGTACATTCGGACCTTCGCTCATACTTGGAGGTCTTAGCGGATATTTTGTCGCCATGCTGCTCAATCAGCTGGGACTGCCGCAACAGTCAGAAGCCAACTTCGCTCTTGTAGGTATGGCAGCAGTAATGACCGGAGTAATGCATGCTCCGTTTATGGCTGTATTGCTCATTGCAGAAATAACTGGAGGCTACGACCTTATGGCTCCGCTTCTTTTAACCTCAGCTGTCAGCTACGTTGTAGTAAGCCCCTTTGAAAACCATTCTATCTATGCCAAGAAACTGGCCGAACAGGGCAATCTGCTGACCCACGACAAAGACCAGTCTGCATGGCAGCTCATCAATATGAGGAAGCTGATAGAAACCAACTTTGGAACAGTCCGTCAGGGAGGAAAACTACGAGACCTGGTGGAGGCCATTCAGAACTCTAGCCGCAATATTTTCCCCGTACTCGACGAGCAAGACCGATTCCTCGGCTATATAAACCTTGACGACGTTCGAAAAATCATCTTCTGTCCGGAACTTTACGACACCACTACCATTGAAGAGCTGATGCAACGTTGTCAGGAGGGAGATACCGTATGTCTGAGCGACTCTCCGCAGGATGTGGTAGAGAAATTCCGCAACTCCGACCGCTACAATCTGGTAGTACTTGACGACGACGGCTCCTATGTGGGATTCCTCTCGCGCGCGAACCTCTTCTCGGCCTACCGGCGTTTTGTACGCGATGTATCGGAAGAATAGACGATGTAGAATGTTAATTGTACAAGCAGACGAAAGTATCTGTAGGAGTACAATTATCCGACTCTGCAACAAGATGATCATTAACCGCATCTGATAAATATTTCCAGAACAAACAATAACTCATAATATTAAGGTAACCTCTAAAAATTAGAAAAATGAGTAACATTAGCTTGAGCGTCTTGCTGCTTCTTTTTGGCGCTTCCAAGCGTAACCGCTTGGCACATAGCACCGCTATGCACCTGCGCGTTTCCTCTCAGAATCGCTCAAAAAAAGCAGCAATCCATCTCAATCTAATTATTAGAGGTTACCTTAATCATCCCGAAATGAAAAGCATATTCAAAGTTATAGGTCTGGCCTTTCTGGCTTGTACTCTTACGCTTGTTTCCTGCCAAAAAGATCCTTCCACTCCCAACAATCCTGAAAACCCTGATAACCCAGATAACCCAGATAACCCAGATAATCCTGGAGGCAATACATCCTCAATCGTAAGGGGAACTATTACGGCTGACGGCCTCGATTTCAACAACGATGGTTCCGCAGATTTCATACTCTCCATAGGCTATGATATGACAGGTAAAGCAATTGAGAATGGTGGCGTATATTTCTACGAGACCAACCCTCAGGGCAACATCGTTACCATGAGCGCCGGATACAACGCTGGCGAAGGATGGGACCAGATTAAAAACCTGGGCAATGGAGCCATTATCGACGCAAGCAGCTGCTTCGGCTCCGAAGGGGACGGTTACTTACAACCTAATCAGGGCAATGAGCAGTATGTCGGTTTCCGTATGGTATTCGCCGGCAAGACCTATTTCGGATGGGCTAAAGTTGTTATTTCTGCAGGTTCTGACGGCTATGACAACAAGGCAACCTGGAGCGAAATCTATTACAACAGCACACCCAACTCGGCTATTACTACAGGCCAGCGTAACTGACCGATAGGAGAAGACACCTCTCGTTGCAGATCTTCCTTTAAATGAAGGTCTGCCTTACATGATATTTTCGTAAGACGCCTACGAATACCTGAAACGACTCTTTTTTTTTCAAAAAAGTTTTCTGTTTCAAGAAAAATTCGTATATTTGCTTTCTTGAATTGTGCTGCTCAAGCGCGTTAACGCTAATATGTACAAGCGCATAGGCACACTATTCTAAATATAACTTATAGTAAAAAGAACAATTCGGATTCGAAAAACAGATATTTTATGAAGATAAAGTACGCGATATCGCTCCTGGTTATGGCACTTGCAGTACCCATGACCATTCATGCCCAAATGGTAAAGGACGAAAACCAGCCTCCTTCACTCAACAACTTGCTCAATATCGTCAACGATCTCGGATCGGCCGATTATGAGGGTCGCCTAGCCGGAACCAAAGGATTCGACAATGCCGCCGAATATGTAGCCCGCGAACTCTCCCTTTGCGGCGTGCAGCCCTATCAGGGAAGTTGGGAACAACTGTTCGAAATCGAAACCAACCAGATTGAGAATGCAACCTTTGAAACCTACGTCAACGCCAACGACACCCGCACCATATACGTGCTGGGCAACGATTTCTGCTGTGCAGGAATGACCGGTCGCGGATATGCTGATGCAAATGTAGTATTCTGCGGTTATGGTATTGACGATCCCAAATACAACGAGTATGCTCATGTCGACGCCAAAGGAAAGATTGTAATGGTGCTCAGCGGTACCCCCAATTTCCTACCTTCCAAGATAACCGACCGCTACACCATCCGCGAAAAAGCCCGTGCGGCTGTTCGCCATGGAGCCTGTGGACTCGTTATCATCAATATCAACAAGAATTGTGCTCCTACCGAAGTGCAGGGCAAAGTCTTCAACGGCGAAGGTCCTCACCTTGCCACCTTTCCCATCATCCAACCCACACGTGCTTGTGGCGAAGCATTACTGCAAGAGGAGCCTTTCCAGCTGCAGAACCTTATCGATACCATTCAGTCTACCATGGAGCCTTTCTCCTTTCATTTGAAGAAACGCTTCGAGATTCGTGTCGACACCCGCTATCATCCCTCTGCCCTCACCAGCAATATCATGGGTATCTATCCCGGTAGCGACGCTTCTCTGAAGAACGAATACATCGTTGTCGGAGCCCATCTCGACCACCTGGGTATGCAGGGCGAGACCTGTCTGTTCCCCGGAGCAGAAGACAATGTATCAGGTGTAGCTGTCTTGCTCGAAGTGGCTCGCATGCTTCACAACGCCGAGTTAAAACCCCGCCGTAGCGTAGTATTTGTGCTCTTCTCCGGTGCTGAGCAGCAATATCTCGGTTCTCAGGTATTTGTTTCGAACTTCAAACCACTCAAACGCATCGAGGCATTCATCAATATCGAATGTGTAGGTTCCGGTGACAGCATCGTTGCACTTGGCAACAAGAGATACCCCAGACTCTTCTCTGTAGCATGCGATATGGACTCGGCTTTTACTGGCTATAGTCTTGCACGTGGATTCAAGACCCTTCCCAAAGGCGACGCAGCAGCTTTTGACAAAATCGGTATTCCTTCGCTTGTTTTCACAAACCTCAATGGAAACAAACACCCTCATGTGCCCAGCGACATACCCGAAAACATCGACCGAGACTACCTTTACAAAACTGCCAAACTGGTATACGAGACTGTTTATGAACTCACCTTCGGCAACTACCAGGGCCGTTCAGCTCGTTCCAAACGCATCCGATTCAAATAAGGAACTCCTCTCCGATTACGTTAACATTCAAACCACCAACATCTAACTTCTGAAATAGAATCATGTTCGCACTCTACAAAAAAGAATTAGCATCGTTCTTCTCCTCGCTGATGGGGTATCTCACCATCATCGTGTTCCTTGTCCTGACGGGCATCATGCTATGGGTATTCCGTTCGGGATTCAACATTCTTGATTATGGTTATGCAGGCATTGACGGACTCTTCTTTATCGGTCCCTTCCTCTATCTGTTTCTCATCCCTGCTATCACCATGCGTATGTTTGCTGAAGAGAAACGCAACGGAACTATTGAGTTACTCCTCACAAAACCACTAAGTGATTTCAACATAATATTCGCAAAGTTTCTTGCCGGTCTCACCCTAGTGTTTATTTCCATTCTACCCACTCTGGTTTATTATTTCACCGTATACTCTATGGGTGACCCTGTTGGAAATATCGATACCGGTGGAGTAATCGGTTCTTACATCGGACTGCTCTTTCTGGGTGGAGCCTTTGTATCGATAGGTCTTTTTGCCTCCTCACTTACCAACAATCAGATTGTAGCATTCATTATCGCAGCCTTGCTTTGTGCATTCTGCTATCTGGGATTCGAATCGGTCTACAATATGAACTTTCTCGGAAATGTAGGACTCTTCATCAAAGGGCTTGGCATCCAACACCACTACGAATCCATCAGCCGTGGCGTGGTTGATAGCCGCGACGTAATCTATTTTCTCAGCGTAATCACACTTTTCATCATGGGCACCAGACTTGTGCTTCAGTCGCGCAAGTGGCAGAAATAATTACAATAGACAGAACCGACAGTAAGTTTTTCCTATCCCTACTTCCTAATCTCTAATGAAAACTTCAACCGAAAAACAAAATATCAAGCGTAGCAATCTCATCGAATTTGGGGCTGCCGTGCTTATCATTGTATTTCTCAATATCATCGGCCACTATCTCTTTGGCCGCCTTGACTTGACAGCAGAACACCGATACACTCTCGACAAGAGCACAAAGACCATGCTTAAGGATGTCGACGAGACCGTATTGTTCCGCATCTTCCTTGAAGGCGACGAGTTGCCCTCACAATATCAGCGTCTGCAGAACGAAACCCGAGAAATGCTCAACCAGTTCCGTTCCTACAACAAGAATGTAACCTATGAGTTCCAGGATGCCAGCCCCGCATCGTTCGAAGACCAGGCAGCATGTCAGGATTTCTATAAAAAGCTGGCCGAAGCTGGCATCCAGCCCGCATCCGTGCAGATGCAAACCAAGAATGGAGTCAACCAGCAGGTACTGATTCCCGCCGCCGAAGTAACATACAAAGGCCGCCAGAGTTATATTCAGCTCATGCAGAGTCAATCCTATATGAGCGAAGAAGAAGCCGTAAACAATTCTGTTCAGGATCTCGAATATGTATTGGGAAATGCAATCCGAAATCTCTCCAAGTCCGTAAAGCCCAAAGTAGGATTTCTCCTAGGACATGGAGAATTGGAACGTGGCTCCGTGTACGACATTCAGATGGCTCTTACAGAGAACTACCGACTCGAGAATGTAACCCTCAATAACAATGTAAATGCACTCACCGGCCGTAGCCGCAACAGCCAGGATTCGTCCATCCATCTCTATAACAAATACGATGTTCTAATCATTGCCAAACCCACACAGGCATTCTCCGACCAGGAGCTCTATCTCATCGACCAGTATGTGATGTATGGCGGAAGAGTACTCTTCCTCGTAGACCCTCTTGCAGCTGACATCGACAGTCTCTCTGAGCAGTCTCAGACCATTGCTGTTCGCAATAATGTTAATCTTGAGGAAATGCTCTTTACTTATGGTGTCCGTATCAATCCTGATTTGATTATGGACATGCGTTGCCGTCCCATTCCTATGGCCGTAGGTCAGGTAGGCGACAAGCCACAACTTGCGTTCAAACCCTGGTACTATTTCCCCGACATTATCCCTACTTCCCCTCATCCCATCGTCCGTAATCTTGATATGATTAAGACGGATTTTGTTAGTAGTATGGATCTGATTGAGAATACCGTCAACAAGACCATACTGTTGGCGACATCGGAATGGTCCCGTGTAAAGAATGCCCCCGCAATCATCAACCTGGACGATGCTAAGGTTGACCCCGACCAGAGACTCTACAACCGCAAGAACCTTCCTATTGCAGTTTTGATGGAAGGTAACTTCCGCAGTATGTTCCGTAGCCGCCTCACACCCCAATTCACTCAACTTCCCGAGATGGGATACAAGGACACCAGTACCTTTACCCGCATGATAGTAATTAGCGACGGAGATATGATCAAGAACCGTTTTAACTACAAGGATGGTTCGTGGCATCCTCTGGGTTACGACTATTATACCCGCACCATGTATGCCAACAAGCAGTTCCTTATGAACGCTATTGACTATCTGGCCGGCAACGAAGAAGCCCTCTCGGTAAGAAGCCGCGACGTGAAGTTGCGCAAACTGAATCCCATAAAGGTAAAAGAACAGAGAACCCTTTATCAATGGCTCAACGTATTGGTTCCAGTTGTAATCGTACTCATTGGCGGAGGTGTTTATCTTTTCTGCCGCAATCGCAAAGTTAAAGGAGCGACAAACAAAAAAGAAGCCAAACGTGCCCTCAAAAAGAAATAATCTTCAACTCAAATAACTATCCCCTTGAAAAAACGTAATCTCATCATCATCGTCATTGTTGCCCTTATGGGCATCGCCGCATTGGTAGTAGTACTAATGCGAGGACAGCACTCTTCTTTCAAACAGGACTATCATATTGAAGATGTAGAATCCATTACCAAGATATTTATGGCCGACAAGTCTGACAACCAGGTAACATTGTCACGTGTTGAAGGTGATTCCACATGGCTTGTTGACAACAAATACGAGGCTAGCCAGCCTATGATTGACCTTTTGCTTGAGACCCTTCATAAGATGCGTGTTCGCCAGGAAGTAAACAAAGCTGCAGCCCCCAACATCTCAAAGGCATTAGCTTCAAACCATGTAAAGGTTGAGGTCTACCAGAAAGTTTTCCTCATCGACTGGTTTAATCACAAGGTTCAACTCTTCAGCCATGAAAAGCGTACGGCAACTTATTTTATCGGACACGAGACGCAGGATTTGGTCGGAACAACATGCTTCCGCGAAGGAGACAAGATCCCAGTTATTGTATATCAGCCTGGATTTAGAGGTTTCATTGCTCCTCGCTTTATAGCAAATCCCCTTCCCTGGAGAAGCCACAAGATTGTTAACCTGAACGTACTCGATATTGAACGCGTTGAGCTTGAGATTCCTGCTGCTCCTGAAGAATCATTTGCTATCTGTCGCGAAGGTAAAGGGTTCTTTATGGAATTGTTACAGAACCATCAGCGCACCCCCGGTTTTGATACAGCAGCCGTAGCACAGATGCTCTCGTCGTTCACAAACCTCAACTTTGACGAGTATGCAAAGGCTGTTCCCAAGATAGAACTTGATACCACCTTCAGCCGTACGCCCAGAACCATCCTACGAATCACGGACACCAAAGGTGAGACTCACGAACTGAAGACCTATCTGAAATACATCAACCCCGATGACATCAAGAATATGCCCGACACTACAATGTATCAGGTATTTGATATGGATCGTCTTTATGCTGTTCTTGACCAGAAAGATACGGTATTGATTCAGTACTTTGTATTTGACAACATTCTCAAACCGGCCTCCTTCTTCCTCGGCAAACGCCAGGCAATCTCTCCTGCAAAATGAAACCGCTAATTCTCATATCGAACGATGACGGATACCAGGCAAAAGGCTTGCTGGTATTGACTGGTATTGCGCGCCAACTAGGAAATGTGGTAGTGATGTCGACCGAACTGAATGCTTCTGCCAAGAGTATGTCACTTACTACTAACATGCCCCTTCGAGCCCGTTTGATAGAAAAAGTAGAGGATACAGAAGAACTGGGCTCCGTTGAGGTCTATGCATCTAACGGTACACCTACCGACAATATAAAGCTTGCAGTAGAACATTTCTGTTCCAGTCGGCCAGACTTGGTTGTATCAGGAATCAATCATGGCAGTAATGCTTCTATTAACGTGCTTTATAGCGGCACATTGGGAGCAGCACTTGAGGCTGCAATCAGCGGATATCCAGCAATCGGATTCTCCATTCTTGACCCAATTCCTGAGCCTGACTTCTCTTATTGTGAACCTTACGTGGAGCTAATAATGAGGCTATCCTTAGAGAAAGGTCTGGAAAAAGGATTGTGCCTTAACGTTAATTTCCCCTATACCCAATTGGGTCCTATCAAGGGAATGAAAGTATGCCGAGCCTCGAAAGCAGAATGGACAGACAGTTATCAGAAGAGGCTTGATCCTATGAGCAAACCTTACTATTGGCTAACGGGAAAATTTGAATGTACAGACAATGACGAAGGGACCGACCAATGGGCATTGGCAAACGGCTATGCCAGTATCGTACCCCTAAGACCTGACTATACAGCCTTTGATGCAATAGATGCAATTAATAATATGATACTATAATATAATGAAGAAGTTCTTTAACCAGGATAAGATTACCGTAGGCTTAGTTGCAGGATTGGGTTCAGAACTCATTGTTGCTCTTTTGCTATGGATAGGACTAATGCTTGCCGGGCTGACAATAAACGGTCACGAGCGTTGGTTTGGAGTAATCTTCATTCCTGTACTTCTTATATTACGCTATTATATCAAGAAAACCACCTTCAACATGGTAGTAAAGACCCTGATGGTGGTAATGTTTGTGACATTTGTAGGATTCTTATTTGTTATCTATTAATCATACTATAACAAGACAATGGACTTACTCAAGTGGTTTAGAAAGAAGAAAGCGACGCAAGCTCCTGTTCCCCAAAACAAGGAACAAGAGGTTGTAATGCTATACTTTCTTAACGAACTTGATTGTACCCATGTTCCGCAAGATATTATAAAATATTACGTTACGAACAAAGGAGAAGGAAAAATCTGCGAAAATTTTACAATTCTTAGTTTGGAGGCCATAAAAGAGGAATTAGAAAATTGTTTTCCTGAATTCTTGTATTCCTTTGGATATGAAGGAGACGAACGGCTGATACCTTTTGCTACAGATGAGGCCAAGGGTTATTACGTATTTGTAGGCAACAAAAATGACAATACACTCTATTGGTTAGACCCCGATTTTCCTGACGACTGGAAAGAATACACGCTCGCAGAACTTGTCGAAACAGAAATCAATAGAGAATAAAAGACTATACATAGAAGAATAGAAGAAATGAAATATTACATCATAGCAGGAGAAGCCTCAGGCGACCTACACGGCAGCAATCTCATGTATGAGATACTCTACGAAGACCCCAATGCAGAGATTCGTTATTGGGGCGGAGACCGCATGCAGTCGGTGTTGGGACATACTACTATGGTAAAGCATATTCGCGATTTGGCCATTATGGGATTTGTAGAGGTATTGTTCAACCTTCGAACAGTATTAGGGAATATTCGTTTCTGCAAGAAGGATATCCTTAAATACAATCCTGATGCAATCATCTTCATTGACTACCCCGGATTCAACCTCAAGATTGCCAAATACACACACAAGAAAGGGTTTAAGAATTTCTACTATATAAGTCCCCAGATTTGGGCCTGGAAACAAGGTCGTATCAAAGCCATGCGTCGCGATATTTACAAATTGTGCTATATCTTGCCTTCTGAGCGAGAGTTCTATGCAAGCGTTGACTTTCCCCAAGCAGAATATGTGGGGCATCCTCTTCTTGACGAAATAAAAAAATACCAGCCTACACCTCTCAATTATAAGAAGAAGGTGGTTGCATTATTGCCTGGTAGCCGCAAGCAAGAACTGAAGAAAGTATTGCCTTCTATGATAAACCTTGCTCGAAACCACAAGGACTATCAGTTTGTAATAGCCGGCATGACCCTTCTTGGAGAGAAATTTTACAACAAGTTCATACCTTCTGATGTAAGTAATGTTTCTGTTGAATACGACCGTACATACGATATTCTCTCCCAATCCTACGCTGGAATCATCTGTTCCGGTACAGCCACTCTTGAAGCAGCCCTATTCAAAGTGCCCCAGGTTGTATGCTACAGAGGGAACGCTATCACTATTGGGATAGCAGCCTTCTTTATAAAACGAATGGGTAAACTGAAATATATCTCCCTGCCTAATCTGATTACCGATAGTCCATTGGTAAAAGAGCTGATACAACAAGAGGTAAATACCGCCAACCTTGAAGCCGAATTTGAAAAGATTACTTCCAACAAGGCTTCCCGACAGGAAATGCTTAAAGGCTACGATAATCTAATCGAAATTCTCGGTAATGCCGGAGCCTCTCAACGTACCACCAAGATAATCTGTAACGATATCATCAAGAAATGAAACGTATTCTCTCCATACTATTCCTATTGACACTCTTCCTATCTGTACAGGCAGAAAGAGTAAAGGTACGCATCTTCTCCAATAGCAGAATTGAACTCATCAACATCTCTTTCGATCTTGGTCAATACAATCTCTATGGCGATGGTCAATTGCTGGAGAAGAATGTGGGTGAAGGACTATCCGTTATTGTAAAAGCTGTACCTAATGGTGTAAATGTTGCAGTAAACGACTATGTTTACGGAAACTACAAGAAAGTAGAATTGAAAGCCACAGATACAGCCTGCATTCTCTGCCTTAATCCACCTAGTGTAACACAAAGAACCTATGAGGGAAATCTTATCATTACAGCTATTAATGCTACCGCCCTCCAGCTAGTTAACGATGTTGATTTTGAAACCTATTTGGCAGGTGTAGCACAATCAGAAATTTATGGCAATGACCCAGAAATATTCAGAGTCCAGGCTACCATCTCCCGTACGTGGGCGCTACGAAATATCAACAAGCATTCAAAAGACGGATACAATTTTTGTGACCACGTACATTGCCAGGCTTACCACAATCGTTGTGTACGACCCGACATCATGTTGGGCACAATACGTTCTACAGGAGAAACTATTGTTGATGCCAACGGCAACCTGATAGAGACCCCGTTCCACTCGAATAGTGGCGGCCAGACCTGCAATTCAGAAGATGTATGGCGTGCATCTCTGCCCTACTTGCGATCGGTAAAAGATACCTTCTCCTATCGTATGAAACAGAGCAACTGGACAAAGACCATTACACAGGATAAGTGGTTAAACTATTTTGAGAAAACCCATAAACTCAATATACAAGATCCATCTGTCAAGAAAGAACTCCTCAGTTTCAAACAAGACAGCCGTAAATCAGAACTAATGGGAATCAGACTCACACGTATTCGTAATGATTTTGGGTTAAAGAGTACGTTTTTCTCAGTACGAGTAGACCCCAATACAGGTAATGTCATCCTCGATGGACATGGATACGGACACGGAGTAGGTCTCTCTCAAGAGGGATGTATAAGAATGGTATCGCTCGGAAAGAACTATGATGAAATCATCCGCCACTACTATGCTGGAGCTCATATTCACCACGACGCAAAGACTCCTGACCGCTATGTAGCCAACTACGTTCATGAGATAGAGAAAATCATAGCTGACGACAAAGCCCATCCAGGAAAAGTAAAATCAAAGAAAGACGACTGGCTAGGAAGACTCTTCCGATTGCGCGATCGTCAGGAACGTGAAGAGGTTTACGATCCTGAAAAAGACAAAGATGAAGGAGAATGGGATTTCAAGTGGTAGTAACATATACAAGAAATTTCTAAAACCAGTACAAATAAGAATAATAAAAAATAAGTATAACATATGAAAAAGATTTTTTTGTTAGCAATTCTTGCTGCTTGCTTCAGCTGCACAACCAAAGCTCAGGTAAATTGGAAGTCTATTGAACAGGCATCGCAAGTAAATGTCAACGACAACCAAAGAGTATTCCTCGTTGACTTCTCTACATCCTGGTGTGGATGGTGCAAAAAGATGGACAAAGAGACTTTCTCAGACCCCGTCATCGCCGCCATTCTCAACAAATACTATGTACCTGTTCATTTCGATGCAGAAGGCAAATCGCAGTTTACCTGGCATAATGGTAAAAAATATACAGGTTCTGGTGTAGGTGCAAATGGACGTCCTGCCACCCATCCATTTACCAAGGACATATTGGGTCAAAAAATAGGGTATCCTTCAATCGCACTCTTTGCTCCCGACGGACACCTTATTCAAATATTACAGGGCTACCAGAATGCCTACGACTTCCAGATCATTCTTTGGTACTTCTGCAGCGGAGACCGTTCACGCTACAGTTTCGAAGAATACCAGCAAATCTTCGACTCAAAGATAAAACCAAAGATGATGAAGAAACTCGGATTAGCTAGATAAAGCAGAAGGAACATGGCGAACAATCCCATTCTATATCGCGTTCTTTGGGTAGACGAAGAGACCGACCCCATCGGATTTATTTCTTTGGCTCGGAAATACGATCTTCTCGTGTATCGTTACAGCTCGTGGCAGGAGGCAAAAGAAATCCTTCAACATCGTTTTGAAGCTTTCTCTGCTATCGTTCTTGATGGCAATTGTGTCATCAACAAAGGAGAATCCCCTACTCCTGACTTTCTTTACCAGGCAGTACGCGAAATGGAAGCCATATTTGTTCAACATGAAGAGACCCTACCCTGGTATGTATTGTCATCAGGAACAGGCGAAGATTTCAATCGTACAATACAGCGTATCTCCATGGGAGATCGTTCCGCGAAGACCGAACAATGGGGAACTCTCTATCACAGCAAAAGTGGAGATTTAACCCAATTGTGCGAAAGTATACGCAAGACTGCTTCTCATCGAAATGAGTATAAAATAGTGCGACTCTATCGACCAGTTTTCGACACCCTTAAGCGTTATTTCGATGCCCAGTCAGCCAATACAATGCTCGACATACTTCTTGCACTCCATTTTCCTGAAACGCGCCGTAGTTTCGACCCCGTGTTATATTATACTCAGTTACGCCGTATCCTGGAGTATTTGTTCCGAGCAGCAAACCAGCAAGGAATTCTCCCTGATGCCATGTTGGGAGAGCAAGGAAAAGTAAATCTTAGCAATTCATCACTCTATCTTAGTGGACGAGAGGTAACCATCAACAGAACCAACACCTATCGATATGGCAAGCCAGGAGAGAGTTTCTTTTCTCCAATAATGGCACAACTGGTAAAAAGCATACTCGTTGTTGCCAACAAGAACTCTCATTCTACCGAGCTCGACAGCAACGAAGCATCAGCCATACGAGACTACAACCGCACAACACAATCCAACAACCTCCTTTTCGGATACGCGCTTCATCTTTGCGACGTAATAGTATATTTTGGGCAGAAAGTTGACGAACTTCACAACAATAGTACATACAATCCAAGGGTTCAGAACAACACTAGCGAAAAGAAGGATCATCCCGATAATAGTGAATTGTCGACTAAGCAAAGTCGATACTATCACACTAATAGAAAATATCACGGTCACTCAAAAAACAAAAACAACGACAATGCAAAATAATATTACACTCCTCGAATGGGCACAAAATTGCTTTGCCCATGATCTATTTGCTACAGAAACCACAGGAATTACTATCGAGAAAGTAGATTCCCAAACCTCTATCTGCACTTTGCAGATAAGAGAACACCATCGTAATGCAAGAGGTGCTGTGATGGGAGGGGTATTCTTTACTTTAGCTGATTTTGCATCTGCCATTGCTATGAATAGCAACGAAGCATTGTCGCGTATTGCTATAACGACAAACTCAAAGGAATTGTATACACTTCATTGGGTTACACTACAAAGCAGTATAAATTTCCTCTCACAACCTAAAGGTAATGTTCTCACAGCAGCAACCCGTTGTGTACGTCAGGGACACAGCACCTGTCTGTTTGAAGTCACCATACTTGACGGAACCCGAATCATAGCAACCGTCACCTCAAACGGAATCCGAATCTAATCATAAACAAGAATAATCTAATTACAGTATCAATATATGAGTTACAAAGAGTATAAGCAACTTAATTTAACCCAGATTGGCGAAGAAATCCGCAAATTCTGGGAAGAGAATGAAACTTTCGAGAAAGGAATGAAACTCTCAGAAGGACATCCTTCGTTCGTATTCTACGATGGCCCTCCTTCAGCAAACGGAAAACCCGGCATCCATCATGTAATGGCACGTACCATCAAGGACGTTTTCTGCCGCTACAAAACCCAAAAAGGATTTAATGTAGACCGCAAGGCAGGCTGGGACACCCATGGTCTTCCCGTTGAACTTGGTGTGGAGAAGAATCTTGGAATTACAAAAGAAGACATTGGCAAGAAAATTTCCGTTGACGAATATAACCACGCATGTCGCACCGAGGTCTTGAAATACAAAGACCTTTGGGATGAGCTTACCAAGCAGATGGGTTACTGGGTTGACCTTAAGAATCCTTATATCACATTCGACAACGAGTATATCGAGAGTCTCTGGTTCATGCTTAAGAAGCTCTACGATAAAGGACTCCTCTACAAAGGTTATACTATCCAGCCATTCTCACCTGCAGCTGGCACCGGTCTTTCTAGCCACGAGCTCAATATGCCCGGATGTTACCGCGATGTTAAAGATACCACTTGCGTAGCTATGTTCCGCCTTGAGGCCGGACAGACTCTTCCTTTTGGCACCGACACCAGAAGCGAAGATGTTCAGGTTATCGCTTGGACTACTACCCCTTGGACACTTCCTTCAAACACCGCGCTCTGCGTAGGTCCCAGCATTGAATACAATCTGGTTCGTACTGTTAATCCTTACAATGGCGAACCTTGTATTGTTATCTTGGGTGCACCTCTGATGAGTGCATTCTTCAAGAATCCCGAAGCCAAGTTCGAAGACTATAAGGCAGGCGACAAGGAACTTCCTTTCGAGGTACTTGGCACCGTTAAGGGTACAGCACTTGAAGGACTCCGCTACGAACAGCTTATTCCTTGGGTAAAGCCTACCGCCGTTGCTGATGGAGGAAAGACTGACAATTGGAATGCAGCTGACGACAGCTTCCGCATCATTCTTGGAGATTATGTAACTACCGAAGATGGTACAGGTATCGTTCACATTGCACCCACATTTGGTGCAGACGACGCCCGTGTTGCCAAGAAAGCAGGTATCGGTTCGCTCCTTATGTTCGACCGCGACGGACGTCAGATGCCAATGGTAGACCGTCAAGGACGCTTCTGCCCTATCGAGAGCCTCGATCCAGAGTTTGTTAAGGCAAAAGTCGACGTTGAAAAATACAAAGAATACGAAGGCAAGTTTGTCAAGAATGCATTCGATGCCACCAAGACCGACAAGGACATCAGCCTTGACATCGAAGTAGTTGTTATGCTCAAGAACGAAGGTAAGCTCTTCAAATCTGAAAAGCATACTCACTCCTACCCACATTGCTGGCGTACCGACAAGCCCGTTCTTTACTATCCTCTTGACAGCTGGTTCATTCGTACTACGGCCCTCCGTGAGCGCATGATTGAACTCAATAAGACCATCAACTGGAAACCTGAAGCAACCGGAACGGGCCGCTTCGGCAACTGGCTCGAGAACATTGTTGACTGGAACCTCTCCCGCTCACGTTACTGGGGTACGCCCCTTCCTATCTGGCGTACAGAGGATGGCAAGGAAGAGATTTGCATTGGTAGCGTAGAAGAGTTGCGCAATGAGATTGAGAAATCAATTGCAGCTGGTTTCATGACCGAGAATCCCTACAAGAGCGAAGACTACAAATCCTTTGACCTTCACCGTCCCTATATCGACAACGTAATCCTCGTTTCTGCCAGCGGCAAGAAGATGATGCGCGAGCCCGACCTTATCGACGTATGGTTTGACTCCGGGGCTATGCCTTACGCTCAGATTCACTATATGGGTGGCGAACTTACCGACAAACAGTTCCCAGCAGATTTCATCGCCGAAGGCGTTGACCAGACCCGTGGATGGTTCTATACCCTCCACGCCATTGCAACTATGGCATTCGACAGCGTAGCCTTCAAGAATGTAATTTCCAATGGTCTTGTTCTTGACAAGAACGGCAACAAGATGTCCAAACGTTTGGGCAATGGTGTCGATCCTTTCGAGACTATCGGCAAATATGGTCCCGATGCTACCCGCTGGTACATGATTACCAACTCCCAGCCCTGGGATAATCTCAAATTCGATATCGAAGGCGTTGACGAGGTTCGCCGCAAACTCTTCGGAACCTTATACAACACCTATTCATTCTTTGCACTCTACGCAAACCTCGATGGTTTTGAGTACAAAGAGGCAGACCTTGCCAACGAAAAGCGTCCCGAGATTGACCGTTGGATTCTCTCCGAACTCAACACACTCGTCAAGACCGTTGACGAGGCTTATGGAGACTACGAGCCCACTAAAGCAGGCCGTGCTATCCAAGAGTTCGTTGATTCGTACCTCAGCAATTGGTACGTTCGTCTCTGCCGTCGTCGTTTCTGGAGAGGCGAATACACAGAAGACAAGATTTCTGCTTACCAGACCCTTTACACCTGCCTCGAAACTCTTGCACGCCTCATGAGTCCTATTGCACCATTCTTCTCCGAGAGAATGTTCCAGGACCTCAACGCCGTTACCAAACGTCTTGCCGTTGAATCTGTTCACCATGCAGACTTTCCTGAGGTTCACGACGAACTTATCGACAAAGAACTTGAAGAACGCATGCAGCTTGCCCAGCAGATTTGCTCGATGGTTCTTGCCCTCCGTAAGAAGACCAACCTCCGCGTTCGCCAGCCTCTGGCACGCATCATGATTCCCGTTAGCGGAGACCATATGAAACAGCAGATTGAGGCTGTATCTAACCTCATCTGCAGCGAGGTTAATGTAAAAGGAATCGAATATCTTGACGCTGCAAACAATATGCTTGTCAAGAGCATCAAGCCCAACTTCAAGACCCTCGGTCCCCGTTATGGAAAGATTATGAAGGCCATCTCCGCACAGATAGTAGCCTTTAGCCAGGACCAGATTTCTGCTCTTGAGGCTACAGGCAAGTGCGACCTCACCATTGAAGGTCAGCCCGTCGAGATTCTCATCAGCGACGTTGAGATTGCAACCCAGGACATTCCCGGTTGGGTTGTTGCCAACGAAGGAAGCGTTACCGTTGCTCTTGACATTACCGTTACCGATGAGCTTCGCAACGAAGGTATTGCCCGCGAACTCGTCAATCGTATCCAGAACATCCGTAAGGAAGGCTTTGACGTTACCGACCGCATCGTCGTTGACCTCGTTTCGGGCGAATGGGATGGTGCTATCCGCAACCATATGGACTACATCTGCAGCGAAACCCTTACCGATCGCTTGATGCTTGTTCCTTCCATTGCTGATGCCAAGAAGCAGACTATCGAGATTATTGATGGCAAACCTGTCGACATCCTCGTTATTAAAGCTTAACCTATCAAAGCCCTTCTTATGCTGAATAAGATAAAACAACTGGCTCACCAGAATGCTCAGGAGGTAGTGGAGATGCGCCGTCATCTCCACCGCCACCCTGAACTGTCTCAACAGGAATACCAGACCATGGAATACGTAGCTTCACAACTGCGCAAGTTAGGTCTGGAGCCCCGTACAGGCATCGGCAAAACAGGCTGCATGGCCATGATTCGTGGTGCACACCAGCCCGACGACTATTGTGTTGCACTACGAGCAGACTATGACGCTCTTCCCATTACCGAAGACACCGGCCTCGACTTTTCGTCCGAGAACAAGGGCGTAATGCACGCCTGTGGCCACGACATGCACACCTCCTCACTATTGGGAGCCGCCAAGATTCTCACCTCAATCCGAGAAGAGCTCTACGGAAGCGTAATGCTCATCTTCGAACCCAGCGAGGAGATGTATCCGGGTGGTGCTCGAATGATGATGGAAGACGGACTCTTCGACGAGGTGATACCCAACGAGATCTATGCCTTCCATTGTATGCCCGAGATGGAATGTGGCCGCATAGGCATGAAGAAAGGACTCTACTGGGCCTCTACCGACGAGCTGTATTGGACCGTAAAAGGCAAAGGCGGACATGGAGCCACCCCACACATGGGCGTTGACCCCATCCTCATCGCATCACACATCGTTGTAGCCCTGCAGCAGATAATCTCCCGTAATGCCTCCCCCATGATGCCTACCACACTCTCCATTGGCCGTTTCCTGGGCGAAGGACGTACCAACATCATTCCCGACCAGGTAAAGATGGAAGGAATCATCCGTACTTTCGACCCCGAATGGCGCTTGCAGGCTCACGACAAGATTCGTAAGATCAGTAGTGGTATTGCCGAGAGCATGGGTGGCGAATGCGACCTCTTTATCGACTACGGCTACCCTGTAGTACAGAACGATGACGACTGCACCCAGATGGTTCACAACAATGCCGTTGACTACATCGGTACCGACAAGGTCGACTGGCTCGAGCCACAGATGACTGCCGAAGATTTCTCCTTCTTTGCCCAGAAGATTCCCGCCTGCTACTACAGAATAGGCGTACACCCCAAAGACACTCCCTTTGTAGCCCTGCATCGTCCTAACCTGCTTATCGACGAGCAGAGCCTTGAACTCGCAGCCGGTTTTGTAGCCTACAATGCCTACAAAGCGCTCCTGCAACACCGTAAATAACAACCCTTTCTGAACACAATATGATAAAAAGAAGTTTCTACCTGCTTACTACCTTACTCTTCCTGCTCTCGTCATGCTCCAACTCTGACAAAAACAACAGCGACGACAAGAATCTCACGCTCAAGGTTAACGATGTCTCCTTTACTATGGTTTACGTCGAAGGAGGCACATTCACTATGGGTGCCATCGATAAATGGAAGGACGAAGCCTTCAAGAACGAATTTCCCTGCCACGAAGTGACCCTCTCCGACTACTATATAGGCCAGACCGAAGTCACCCAAGCCCTATGGACGGCCGTAATGGGAACCTCTATTGAAGACTGCCGTGTACAATCCAAGAAATACTGGGACTCCATCGACGAAGACATCAGCTGTTCTCTGGTACAGCATCTTTACGGAGAAGGCCCCGATTTCCCTGTGTACTATGTCAGTTGGTACCAGTGTATTGAGTTCTGTTATCGTCTGAGCGAACTAACCGGACATCATTTCACACTTCCTACCGAAGCTCAATGGGAATATGCTGCACGTGGAGGCAAACAGTCCCAAAGCTATCTCTATAGCGGAAGCGATACTTTCGAAGAGGTAGGTTTTGGCAATCTGGAGCTTATCGAAGAAGGATCCAACGTTAAAGTTGCAACACTTAAGGCCAACGAACTGGGTCTGTACGATATGAGCGGAGGCGTCAACGAATGGTGTATCGATGCCTTCAAGCCCTACTCCCCGGACAAGGTTCAGAATCCCGTCAGCAAGTTCAATCCCAACGATTCCATCAAATTTGTTGTAGCCCGTGGCGGCGGATGGTTCTTTCCCCATGTACGTTGCCGCACTACCTATCGCGACGAGATGGAACCCGGCGATTCCGACATGGCTCTCGGATTCCGCATCGTAATGATTGACTAAAACCTGCTTCACACTCTATTATCCTCCCCTTTCAATGCAAACTGTTGACAAGACAAAAGAACTCGAAACCCAAAGTATAGGCCGTCTTTTGTGGATTTACGCCGTTCCTGCCGTCATTTCCCAGATCATAGCCTCTGTTTACAATATCTGCGACCGCGTCTTCCTCGGACAGTATGTGAGTGCGCTGGCCATTTCAGGCCTTGCCATCACCATGCCCATCATGAACATCATCCACGCCTTCGGCTCGCTTGTCGGCGCAGGTTCTTCTGCCCGCATGAGCATAGTGTTGGGACGCAAGGACATCAAGTGGGCCGAGAAGATATTGGGCAACAGCATGCTGCTCACCTTCTTCTTCGGATTCCTCTTCGTAGCGGGCGGATACCTTTTCCTCGACAATATTCTGACCGCTTTCGGCGCATCAGAAGAGACTATTGCCTACGCTCGGACCTATATGAGAATCGTCCTTCCCGGCATGTTTCTCACCACCCTGGCGCTCAACCTTACCGGACTTATCCGAGCCACCGGCTATCCGACCAAATCCATGCTCATCATGGTTGTGGGAGCCGTAGTCAACATTGGTCTTGACGCCCTTTTTATCTGCGGATTACATTGGGGCATTGCCGGAGCCGCATGGGCCACAACCATCGCCATGACCGTCTCGTCGCTATGGGCCATCACCCATTTCCTTCTGAAGAGCAGTTTCATCCGCTTCAGACGTCATGCATGGGCGCCCAAGCTCTACATCTTCCGCAACATTCTGGCCATCGGTTTCAGTCCCTTCTCCATGAATGTGGCTGCATCCTTTGTGGTGGCACTCCTCAACCGTCAGATTATCCGGTTCGGCGGCGACCTCGCTGTGGGTACCTACGGCATTGTCAACTCATTCTGTTCCTTCCTTGTGATGTTCATCCTTGGCGTTTGCCAGGGCATGCAGCCCATAGCAGGCTACAACTATGGAGCAGGCAAGACCGACCGTCTGAAGGGAGTCTACTGGCTGACCATGCGCGTCAACGTCATCTTCTGCTTTGTAGGCATCGCCATCACCTGTACCATTCCGGCCATACTCATGCAGGCCTTCACCTCCGACATCGAGATGATCAACCTTGGCCGTCCCGCCATGCGCTACCTCTCCGTCATGTTTCCCCTCATCGGATACACCATCACCAACTCCCAGTTCTTCCAGAGCATCGACAAGCCCTGGATTGCTATCGTAACCAGCCTTTCGCGCCAGGTAATCTTCCTCATACCCATGATGTACATTGTGCCCTTCTTTTTTACCCGCTGGGGATGGGACGGACTCACAGGCGTTTGGGTTTCGTGTACCATCTGCGACGTTCTCGGCGCCCTGCTGGCATGGTCGCTCTTCCTCACCCAGAAGAAGGTTTTCAATCCAGGCTACGTGCCCAGCCATCGCGAAAAGAAAGAACACGGACCCACTTCCGACTGACAGCCTCTCTGCAGGCCGATAATTATGGGATTGAACGAGCCTCCTCTTTCAATCCCATTTCTGTTTCTCCCTCTGTAGATCTACGATTCTCCACATCGGCTGCGACAGCCACTTTGCCTCGTGCGAGATGGAAGTCTCCGGGCGGCTCAACGCCAGATTAGGCAAAGACACATTCCATTTCAACTGGGGAACCGAGAGCCATTCCGACCTTTAGAGGCCAATACAGCCCTACTTCTTCTCCGTTGCCTCCCGAGCCTTTTCGCCCCGGCCCACCATCCTCCTTTTTGTAAAAAATTTGCCTATGTCGCAAGTTTTTCTTATTTTTGCATTTCGGTAAAAAATAAATATTAACGCTAACCATTTGTAAATGATTATCCTTGTATTAAACTGCGGCAGTTCATCCATTAAATATCAGCTGTTCGACACCGAAAAAGAGTTCCAGGTGCTGGCCAAAGGACTCCTCGAGCGTATCGGCCTCGAGATGGGCTGTTTCACCCATCGCTACCACGGCGAGAAACACTACGAAGAGCGCCCCATCCCCAATCATACCGAAGGTATCCGTATGGTTCTCAACGCCCTCACCGACGAGAAGATTGGTGTCATCAAGAGTTTCGATGAGATTGACGCCGTAGGAAACCGAATGGCTCATGGCGGCGAATATTTCCGCCAGTCCACCCTCGTCACCCCCGAGGTTATCGAGAAATGCAACGAGGTTGTCGAGCTGGCACCCCTCCATGTTCCCGGCAACATCGCAGGCATCAAGGCTATGCAGGAGGTACTCCCCAATGCGCCCCAGGCTGTCATCTTCGACACCGCCTTCCACTACACCATTCCACCCAAGGCCTACCTCTATGGCCTTCCCTACGAATACTATCAGAAATACGGCATCCGTCGCTACGGATTCCACGGCACCAGCCATGGCTACGTGTCCGAGAAAGCCGCCCGGATGATCGACCGCGAATACCGTACCGGCCGCGATTGGACCGACCTCAAGATTATCTCCTGCCATCTCGGTAGCGGAGCCTCCATTGCCGCCATCGACCACGGCCGCTCCATGGACACCACTATGGGCATGACCTCGCTCGAAGGCCTCGTTATGGGCTCGCGCGTAGGCGATACCGACCCTGGTGCGCTTACCTACCTCATGGAGAAAGAGGGCTGGGACCGTGCCCAGATGGAACAGGTGCTCTACAAGAAATCTGGCCTCGTAGGCATCAGCGGCGGGGTTCAGGACATGCGCGACATCTATGCCGGCAAGAAGGCTGGCGACGAACAATGTACCAACGCCTTCAACGTCTTTGCCTACCGTGTCAAGAAGACCATCGGAGCCTATATGGCTGCCATGAACGGCTGCGACCTCCTCATCATGACCGGCGGCATCGGCGAGAACGCCTGGTTCATGCGCCACGCCATACTCGAAGACATGGAGTTTATGGGCATCGAGGTCGATATGGAGCTCAACGACAAGACTATGGGCGAAGATGCCATCATCTCTACTCCCACCAGCCGTGTTCGCGTAGTGGTTGCCACCACCAACGAAGAACTCGTTATGGCACAGGAGACCCTCGCTCTCGTAGAGAAATAATATCTGACTCATATTCCCGTCTATATATCCTAGCCCCGAGCACCCGCTTGGGGCTTTCCTGTTACTAACCGTGTCAAAGAACGCTGTCCATTTTTTTCGGAGGAAGAGACAAAAACCTCCTTTGAATGCCTTGTTTTTTTTACTCCTTCATTTCTAGCTTAAATTTCTCCTTTCATTTCTTTCTCTTAAACTTTTCCTCTTCATTTCTGTCTTGAAACAGAAACGAAGCAAAGAATTCAAGGCTGAGCGTCCGAAGGCTAAAAAGGCGAAGGAAGTCCTAAAGTTCAAAAACTCACACCTTTGTCCTCAGTCCTTGCCTTATTCCTTATTTACTCGCATTGGAGAGAACCGGAGCCTATCCCTAGTTTCTGTTCAGACAGTTTGAACTTCTTTACGGACTTCCTCCACCTTTTCTTCACGCCTTCGGCCGCAAGGCCGAGACTTGCTAAAGCCCTTGTGGGATTGTTCTTTATCAAATCTTCCCGTCGGACCCCACCTTTCCGGCCTTGAGGAAATGGCGTGAAGGAAATGGGGATTGTGAGCGTAAAGAATTTTACATTGTCTGAGCAAGGCATCAGGAGGTTGTTTTGGATTTCCTACGAGGCATGGGAGAAAGGGAGTCGTAAGGTTAATCGGAAGGAGGTGCGAGTTTGGAAAATTTAGCTCACGATTCCCGTTTCTAGCCATTTCCTCACAGCCGAGGTCCTTTCTTTGGTTCGTTTCTTTCGGACAAGCGAAAGAAATGAACAGTAAAAACTTAATGCGAAGAACCAAAGAAGAGAATCAAAGAAGAAAAAGAAAGCGAGAAGAAGAAGGGAGGTTCAGAAGGGGGGATTACCCCCTTCGTTTAGTCTCCGTCGTAGCCTCCGTCGCTACCAGTCTGTGAACCACCGGTGCTGCCGTTCTGGCCTCCAGGCTGAGTAGTGCCACTCTGGCCGTTGTTGGCGCTGGCGTTGCTGTCCTGCGAGGTGCTGGCATCGCCGAAGGTGCCGTCCATAGGGGTGACGATAACGATAGTGGAGTTGTCACCGCCGTCGGGCAGAAGCGTCATGGTGCTGGGCCACGCGCCGTTGAGGTAGACAGGCTTGTAGCCCATCTTCTTGCCGATGACCACCACGTTGGGGTTGGCGGTAGCATAGGCAGACACCGCTGTGTCGAGCATCTCGGGAGTGATGACCTCGTCGTTCATGTAGCGCACAGCCAGAGGTTCGAGG
>JAKSMQ010000003.1 GCA_024400565.1 Bacteroidales bacterium | reverse complement strand
AAAGCATAGCTGCCAATAGTGGTCACCGAATTGGGTATCGTCACGCTCGTGAGACCACTGCAACCCCTGAAAGCACTACCTTCGATAGTGGTCACCGAATTAGGTATCGTCACGCTCGTGAGACTACTGCAACCAGAGAAAGCACCGCCGCCAATAGAAGTAACCGAATTGGGTATCGTCACACTCGTGAGACCACTACAATCATAGAAAGCATAGCTGCCAATAGTGGTCACCGAATTGGGTATCGTCACGCTCGTGAGACGTTTGCAACCCCAGAAAGCCCCATCTCCGATAGTGGTCACCGAATTAGGTATCGTCACACTCGTGAGACCTCTGCAACCTCTGAAAGCCCAATTTTCGATAGAGGTCACCGAATTAGGTATCGTCACGCTCGTGAGACCACTACAACGCAAGAAAGCCCCCTCTCCGATAGAAGTCACCGAATTGGGTATCGTTACACTCGTGAGACCACTGCAACCATTGAAAGCAAAATCTACGATAGAGGTCACCGAATTGGGTATCGTCACACTCGTGAGACCTTTGCAATCCCTGAAAGCATCATCTCCGATAGTGGTCACCGAATTGGGTATCGTCACGCTCGTGAGACCACTACAACCATCGAAAGCATGTTCTCCGATTGAAACTACGGAATAGTTGTTGCCATTATAGGTGACGCTTGCGGGAATTTCTAACGCACCTGTCGGTCTCGGTCCCTTCGAATTCCATGGGTCATTATAATATTCATCAAAATAATAATCCCCTCGTGGATGTGTAACATGGGCAACGCCACCCTCAATAACGTAGTACAAAGTATGGCCACTGGGAGACGTGGCACTGAAAAAATCCCTTGCCCATAAGATATTTGTGCCAAGCAAGGCCAGAACAAGAAGTGATAAGACTTTTTTCATATTGTTATACTATTTTATTTATTCTTTTCTGTGAATCGGAGAAGGTGCTGTTCTTGCTTTGTTCCAACAGGTTGGAGACATTGCGGCATCGGCAGGAAGAGAACCTTCGTCGATGCAAAGATACGCATTATTGAGAGATTTAACAACTTTTCTTCACTCTTTCTCTCTATGTGTATCGCAATATGGGTGTATCTTTGCAATAAACAACTGATAATTAAAGCTTAAGATATCAACAGAAGAATTACCATTGTGAATGGCTAGAAAAAAAAGAGATCAACAAACTGCGGAGTGCTATCAATGCACATAATGTGAAATGTGTAATGTGAAATTGCAATGCAAACGCATTTTCGACAAGCCGGCCATTCGTGGTCGGTTTTGTTGCATTCCCATAGCCGCCCTTTGGGCGTGCGCCTTCGGCTTCTCCGCTATCGCTATCGAAACACCCACTGGGTGTTTCTTCATGCTATCGAAAAGTCCACAGGACTTTTCTTCATGGATCAGTTGCCTCGCTTGGCCTGGTAGCCCTGCTCCTGAAGGAGGAGGACTATCTTGTCGCGGAAATCGCCCTGAATGAGTATCTCTCCATCTTTTGCCGTACCCCCTACTCCACATTTATTCTTCAACACCTTTGAGAGTTTCTGCAGGTCTTCGTCCGTGCCGACAAATCCTTTAACCAGCGTAGCCTGCTTGCCTCCGCGCTGACGGCGGTCGATGGCGACAACAAGTTTCTGCTGACCGGGAGGAAGGGTTTCGGCCTCGAGCATCTCATCTTCGTATTCATACTGGTAGTCAGGATTGGTGCTATAGACCACCCCTACCTTGTTTTTGTTCTTTCCCATCGGTATCGGTTCTTGCTGATTAATACTTGGTCTTTACTTTGCTGTGGCGACCCCCTTTGTAGAAATGCTGATTCCAGTAGCTGTTGGAGAGGGTGCTGATAATCACACCATTGGAGGTAGAGCTATGAACAAACATATCGTCCTTGAGGTAAATGCCCACATGGGACACTTTGCCGTTGCCGTTGGTGAAGAAGACGATGTCGCCCTCGCGAAGCTTGTCTCTCGAGATGAGGGTGACGTCCTGCTGGATGTCGTTGGCGACGCGGTGAAGGTTGACGCCATAGACCTCGCGGAAGATATGGCCCACAAAGCAGCTGCAGTCGACACCTTCCTTGCTGCAACCTCCATAGAGATAGGGGGTTCCATACCAGGAGTCGATGGCGGCATAGAGCGCAGGATTGTCTTTGGCGGTAAGTTCTACACCGCATTTGCCCGAAGGATTGGAGGATCGGCCGTTAGCAGGTCGGGTGCGGTGGGGACGGAAGGGTTCTTCCTTGACGAATTCGTCGGCATAGAGCTGTCCGATAATGAAGTCCTCGTCGTCCATCTCTGGGGCGAAGAATTTCTTGAGCGACTGGCAGGAGGAAAAGGAAAACAGAGCCAGCGAGGCTACTGCAAGGAGCAAAAGGATGCGTTTCATGATATGGTCAGGGTTGGGGGGTTAGTGCTTGATGATGAAAAGGTCTTCGTTCTCGCGCTTCATATAATAATGCTCGCGACCATAACGTTCTATGGCGTCGAGATTGTCCTTGAGAGAATAGATTTCGACGCTGTCGGCACTAATACCGGCCTCGAGTTCGGCCTTCTGATGCTCAAGCCGGCTAACCTCGCGGGAGAGTCCCATGGTTACCCTGACGTTGTTGGTATCGAAGATGACGAAGATAAGAATAAATATGATTGTGGTGAGAACGTATTTATTCTTTATCGCCGACCATACCTTCTGGAAAAGAGGATTCATAGAGTGTGCTTATGTGATGTATGATTTCAGATGTGTGCTGCAGAATAGAAGGAGTTGCGCCGGAAGGCATCAACCCTTGATGACCAGAACCTGACCCTCGCGGAGGACGTCGGAACGCATACGGTTGAGCTTCTTGATCTGCTGAACGGTAACGCCGTGCTTCTTGGCTATGCGGCTGAGGGTGTCGCCTTTCTTAACCTTGTAGGTCACTCTGGTAACCTTGGGTTTGGCGGGCTGCTGTTTCTTCTTGACGCTGCTCTTGTTGGTAGCTACGCTGGAAACGGTAGGATTGGTCTGGGGAGTGGTGGCGGCAACAGCTTCGGGCTGAACGGGATCTGCACGACGGCTGCCATTATAGATGGAATCCTGGAGGCGGATGAACTTGGAGAGCTTGTCGGAAGGAAGCGTAATGCTTGAGCGGCCGGCACTTACGGGAACGAGGTCGGTGCGGAACTGGGGGTTGAGAGCTCGGAGCTCGGCAACATCGATACCGGTCCAGTGGGAGATCTGTGAGAAGGTGGCATTCTGACGCAGATGGACCGTGTCGCGGCTGATGGGGATGTTGATCTTGTGGGGACGGATGCCATGCTCGTAGTAGTAGTTCATGGCATAGGTGGCGCCGATAAATGCGGGCACATAGCCACGGGTCTCGCGGGGAAGATAGTTGTAGATCTCCCAGAAGGTCTTCTTTCCGCCACCGGCACGGGCCAACGCTTTCTGCACGCCGCCGGCGCCGCAGTTGTAGGCAGCAAGAGCGAGTCCCCAGTCCTGGAATATTTTGTAGAGGTCGCGGAGGTGACGGGCTGCTGCCACGGTGCTCAGATAAGGATCGCGACGGTCGTCAACCAGCGAGTTTACCTCGAGGCCATAGAGCTTACCGGTAGTGTACATGAACTGCCAGAGTCCGGCAGCACCGGCGCGAGAGGTTGCCTGAGGATTCATGGCCGACTCAACGATGGTGAGATATTTCAGCTCGGTGGGCACATTGTACTGAGTCAGAACCTGTTCGAACATAGGAAAGTAGAACTCCGAAAGAGTAAGCATGACATCACAACGCTGAGACATCAGGCGGATATAGGTATTAATCCACATACGCACGTCACTATTATAATCCATAGGAATAATTGTAGGAAGCGCGTCGAGACGGGCCTTGAGAAGCGAGTCGGGAACCTTGTCGAAAGCAGAATAGTTGTAGTTGGTCTGATTCTTATAATGCTTTTCTACCGACGAAGAATATTTACGGAAATAGTAAGAATTCATCAGGCTGTCGTAGTTAGCATTATCGTGGTTCGTAAAGGTGACGATATCGTTGGGGTGAGACACCTGAGCGTTCAGATTCTGACCACAAAATACAAAACCGATGGAGAGTATAGAAAGGGCTATAAAATGCTTAAATTTCATAATGTACTTATTCAATATTGATATAATAATAACTCAAAAATATTCCTTTTAGTACTTATAAACGCAAAAAAATTGAAATAGTTTCATTTTTTATGAATCTTTTACATTCTTGAAAATCAAATCTTACATAAAGTTATTAACAGGATTAACAAAAAAATGTGTAAAAAAGAACGAAAAAGATGTTTACAAATCGAGAATTTTGAGTATTTTTGCAGTTGAAAATTCAATAAGAAAATAAAATTATTTAACATATTATGAGTACAAAAAGATTCACCCTCGTTATTAATCCCGGCGCCACTTCTACCAAGGCTGCCATTTATGAAGGCGAAACCGAAGTTTTTACTGAGAACCTCTCCCACCCCATTGAAGAGATTCAGAAATTCCATGAGATTGCTGACCAGTTCGATTATCGTAAAGATGCTATTATCGACATGCTCGACCGTCACGGTGTAACCCGCGACCAGGTTGCTTGCGTTATGGGCCGTGGTGGTCTCACCCGTCCCTGCGATGCAGGTGCTTACCGTGTAAACGACCTCATGAAGAAAGAGTGCATCGAAGGTATTCAGGGCAAGCACGCTTGCAACCTGGGTGCTCTCATCGCAGACTCTATTGCTCAGATGATCGGTCTTGAAGCAGCTTATATTGCTGACCCCGGTATCGTTGACGAGCGTCCCGCATACGCCAAGATTACCGGCCACCCCGAGTTTGACCTCGAGGCTGACCGTGAAGGTGTTATCTGGCATTGCCTCAACCAGCGTATGACCGGTAAGGTTTATGCCCGCGAACAGGGCAAACGCTATGAGGACATGAACCTCATCATCGCTCACATGGGCGGCGGCGTTTCTGTAGGATGCCACGAGCACGGACGTTGCATAGAGGTTAACCGCGCACTCTGCGGTCTCGGAGCTTTCTCCCCCACCCGTTCCGGCTCCATCAATGCCAGCAAGCTGATCGAGGTTTGCTTCAGCGGCAAATACGACATGGCTAAGGTTAAGAAGATGGTTACCGCCGAAGGTGGTTTCGTAGCTTATCTCGGCACCAACGACGCTTACGAAGTTGAGAAGCGCGCTCTTGCTGGCGACGAGAAGTGCCAACTCCTCGTTGATGCTTTCTGCTATCAGGTAGCTCTCGAAATCAGCCGCGTTGCTGCTGCTGTCAAGGGTAAGGTTGACGGCATCATCCTCACCGGTGGTATTGCTTACAGCAAGCCTTGGATGGCTCAGATTAAAGAGCGTATCGAATGGATTGCTCCCGTAACCGTTATCAAGGGTGAAAACGAGATGCTCGCTCTCGCAATCTGCGGCAACGAGATTCTCAACGGCGTTCCTGCTAAGGAATACGTATAATCAATATACTTATACATCATGGAAACCCGGGGCGGGAAGCTTCGGGTTTCCTTTTCCTTTACAACTATATTCGACCATTTTATTATTTATGAAAAGAAGCATCATTATTATAGCAGCCTTATGCCTCAGCATTGGAGCTATGGCTCAAGACATAAAGGTTAAGAAAGGCAAGGTTACTATGACAGAGGCTCAGTATAAGGAGCTGTCAGAGAAAGCTGCCAAAGCTGAACTGCTGACTGAGCAGATCAAGACTATGAAACTGCAGCTCGAAGCCTCGGAAGCAAGCAACAAACGACTCATTCCCCTCACCTTCCAGGACTCCGCATCCTATGCAATAGGCCAGGACATCGTTATTGACTGGAAAAACCGAAACGTTCCCGTCAACACCCTCATGGTCAGCCAGGCAATAGAGGATATTGAGAATGGATCATTCTCTCTCATCCCCGCTCAGACCCGTCCTCTGCTTGAGCGTTTCCAGGACTTCTTTATGCGTTCTACTCTGGAGCCCACCATTATGGCCGGCAAGCAGTTCCTTGCCCAGAATGCCAACAACAAATCTGTTCGCACTACCCAGTCCGGTCTGCAGTACCAGCGTATCAAAGCCGGCAAAGGCAAACGTCCCCAGAAGGGCAGCAAGGTAAAGGTTCACTATACCGGTACTCTGATTGACGGTACGAAATTCGACAGCAGCTACGACCGCAACAGTCCTCTCGAACTTACCGTAGGCGTAGGCCAGGTGATTCCCGGCTGGGATGAAGGTCTTCTCCTCATGGAAGAAGGTTCTACCTACAAGCTCTTCATTCCCTACAATCTCGCTTATGGCGAGCGTGCCATCGGAGACATCCCCGCTGGCTCTACTCTCATCTTCGAGATGACCATCGTTGAAGTGAAATAATTATCCCCACTCCAGGAGGCGCACCCGCAAGGTGCGTCTCCTTAGCCAATAACCTCTGTCCATGAACACATTCGGAAACCGCTTCAGACTGACCACCTTCGGCGAATCGCACGGTCCTGCCGTAGGAGGCGTCATTGACGGCTGCCCCTCTCTGATGGAGCTGGACATGGACTTTATTCAGAAGCAACTCTCCCGCCGCAGAGGCGACGGCGTTGAAGGGACTACGCCCAGAAAGGAAGCCGACCAGATTGAATGGCTTTCGGGAATAAAAGACGGCATTACGCTCGGCACCCCCATTGCCTTTATGATACGCAACAGCAACACCCAGTCGGCCGACTATGACCGGCTGAAAGATCTGTTCCGTCCGGGCCACGGGGACTATACCTGGCAGCAGAAATACGGCATTCGGGATTATCGCGGCGGAGGCCGCTGCTCGGCCCGCGAGACAGTATCGCGCGTAGTTGCAGGTTCTATCGCCTTGCAGATACTCAACAGCCGGGGTATCCGAATCAACACTCAAGCCCATACACCCCGAAAGGCTTCATCCAATACCAGTTGCGGAGGCACTATAGAATGCAGCATTACTGGATGTCCTGTCGGATTGGGGGAACCTGTATTTGACAGACTCAACGCCCTGCTGGCCCACGCAATGATGAGCATTCCCTCTGCCACAGGATTTGAGATTGGCGAAGGATTTCGTGCAGCCGAGATGACCGGAGCCGAATATAGAGATCCGTTCAATTCTGATTTCAGCACTCAGACTAACCATTGCGGCGGCATAATGGGCGGATTGTCGAACGGTATGCCCATAGAATTCAGAGTTGCATTCCATCCGGTAATATCTGTCGGAGAGGATATTCCCTGCGTAGATATGAACGGAGAAGAACACCTGATAAACATCGAAGGTCGCCATGACCACAACCATGTTCTGAGAGTTCAGCCTATCGTTGAATCGATGGTGGCTCTGACCATTATAAATATGATATTATAATTATTACAATAAAGAATGAAACACTTACTTCCCGCACTTCTTGCATTAGTACTCCTGGCCTCTTGCGGAGGCAAAAAAGGTCTCACATTTACCATCGAAGGCCAATTAGAGAATGGTACCAACAAGACACTCTATATCAAAGACCTGTTGCCCAATTCAGAAGAGCCTCATTTTGTTGACTCGATACACCTTGACTCTAAAGGCCATTTTACTTTTACCTATAAGATGCCTTATCAGAGTTTCTATAATATCTACGTAAACGAAGTGGATTATGTCGTACTGCTTCCCAACGGCGGCGAGAAGATCAATTTCACAGCCAATTACGAGAATATCACCCAGACCTATCAGGTGCAGGGTTCTCCCGAAAGCACGCTACTCTGGCAGCTTCAGAACTATGCCAACGAAGCCAATGCACAACTGCAGGAGATTGTCCAGCTGGACAAGAAGAACCGTATTGAAATCTGCGGCAGTCTGGACAAAAAATACTGGAGCAAGCAGGACTCTGTGCGCTACCGTCAGGCAAAAGACACTACCAACCGAATGTTTGAAGAACTGATGGGCGGTCTTCAGGACTATATTTCCCACTTCATAATCGACAACAAAGGATCTCTGGCAACCATTATCGCTCTATACAAACCCTTCAACAACTATCCTATCATAGATCCAAGATACAACTTCGACTATTATGAAGAAGTGCTGGTTGGTCTTCAGGAGACTATTCCCGACAATCCTCATACCCAGCATTTCTACAATGTTGTTCAGAAGCTCCGTCATCAGTTTTCAGAACGACAGGCTGGAGATATGATGCTCGAAGAGAGTCCCTCTGCCGAACCTGTAGCTCAAAAATAGACACAACACACACTTTATCAAAGAATAACCGCTTGAGTACCTATTTCCTCACCGACAGCCATCTGGGCGCCGGATCAGACTCGCTGGAACGAGAAAGACAGATGGTTCGATTTCTCGATTCTATTAAGCCCGATTGTGAGCGGCTGATATTGTTGGGTGATATTTTCGAATTCTGGTTTTCCTATAAATATGTTGTTCCCAAAGGTCATGTACGCATATTAGGCAAACTGGCAGAGATGATTGACCGAGGAGTTGAAATCCACTATTTTATAGGGAACCACGATATGTGGCTGTTTGACTATCTGGAGAAAGAGATTGGTCTTACCATGCATTCCGACCCGATAGATATGGAAATTGACGGACGGATGTTTCATATCGGCCATGGAGACGGAATGGGATATAAGCTGACGCAAAACAGACACGAAAAGAAATACATCAAGCTCAAGCGAATGTTCCGTTGCAGATTCAATCAGAGACTCTTTGCCATGGTCAATCCGCGTATCGGAATAGGAATAGCCCTAAGATGGAGCAACAGCAGCCGCAAAAGCCACGGAGACAAATACAATCATTATCTCGGCGACGAGAAAGAGGGTATCGTTCTTCATTGCAAAGAGAAGCTAAAGGAGATGGAATACGACTATTTTGTATTCGGACATCGTCATCTGGCCATGACTATGCCTTTGGAAATCGGGGATCGTAAATCAGTTTACATCAACGTTGGAGACTGGATAGACCATCGGAACTATGCCGTATTTGACGGTAAAGAGGTTACCATTCATGATTATTCAGAGGACAAAGATCTCCTTTAACCAGAGCATAATGTCTGTCTGCCGTCGGCGATACGAGCACCTAGCATCCACACAGCCTCCACAAAAAGGCAATTTTATGCACCCTATGCAGAGGCAATGTGCTTTTAATAAGCTTTGAAGAGGTTTGCAAACATACTATAAATTATTAAATACATAAATATATAATATTTATTTTGCAGTTTGATTATTTTTGTGTATTTTTGCAATTCCGTAAAAAAATAGAAACAAAAAACTAACATATCTATAAACTAAACCTTTATTACGTTGTTATGACTAAATTCGTTTACACTTTTGGAGGAAAAACAGCCGAAGGAAAGGCTGATATGAAGAATTTGCTTGGTGGCAAAGGTGCCAACCTGGCAGAAATGTGTTTGCTTGGCCTCCCCGTGCCTGCAGGTCTTACTATTACTACCGAATGCTGCACGGCATACTACGATAACAACTGCCAGCTTCCTGCCGGCCTTATGGAGGAAGTATGGAAAGGTGTTGAGAACATCGAGCGCCTTATGGGCATGAAGTACGACGATCCTAAGAATCCTCTCCTCGTCAGCTGTCGTTCCGGTGCTCGCAGCTCTATGCCTGGTATGATGGACACCGTCCTCAATATTGGTCTCTCTTCTAAGACTATTCCTGGTCTCATCGAAAAAACCCAGAACCCCCGTTTCGTATACGACTCCTACCGTCGTCTCATTATGATGTATGCCGACGTTGTTATGGAGAAGAGCGAAGGCATTGAGCCCGCTGACGGCAAAGGTATCCGCAAACAGCTCGACGATATGCTTGACGACTACAAGCGTCAGCACAACTACAAGAGCGATACCGAACTCACCGCTGAAGACCTTCTCAAACTGGCTGATGCTTTCAAGGCAAAAGTACGCGAAGTTCTCGGTGTTGAATTCCCCGACGATGCCCGCGCTCAGATGGAAGGCGGTATCAAGGCTGTATTCAAGAGCTGGAACGGCAAGAAGGCTGTCAGCTACCGTAAGATTGAAGGTATTCCCGATGACTGGGGAACTGCTGTAAACGTACAGGCTATGGTATTCGGTAACATGGGCGAAAATAGCGCTACCGGTGTTGCTTTCACCCGTAACCCCGCTACCGGTGACAACCTTTTCTATGGTGAATGGCTCATCAACGCTCAGGGCGAGGACGTAGTTGCTGGTATCCGTACCCCCAACCCTCTCAACGACGAAACCAAGAACGACCAGAACCGCGAAATGAAGAGCATGCAGGAGCTTATGCCCACTGTTTACAAAGAGCTCTGCGACATTCGCGAAACCCTCGAGCAGAATTTCCACGATATGCTCGATATCGAGTTCACCATTCAGGATGGCAAACTTTATATGCTCCAGTGCCGTGTAGGTAAACGTACCGGTGTTGCTGCTCTTACTATGGCTATCGACATGATGAATGAAGGCCTCATCTCCGACAAGGAGGTTGTAATGCGCCTTACCCCCGCTCAGCTCGACGAACTTCTCCACCCCATCCTCGATACTACCAAGGAGAAGAAACACGAAGTTATTGCCAAGGGTCTTCCCGCAGGTCCTGGCGGTGCTGTAGGAGCAATTGCTCTCACCAGCGAGAAAGCTAAAGAATATCAGGCCAAGAAGGTTGCCTGCATCCTCGTTCGCGAAGAGACTAACCCCGAAGACGTAGAGGGTATGCGTGCTGCTGACGGTATCCTTACCCAGCGTGGCGGTATGACCTCTCATGCAGCTCTCGTAGCTCGCGGCTGGGGTAAATGCTGCATCGTAGGTTGCGACGCTGTTGAAATCGATTTCGAAAATGGCGTAGTTACTATCGCTGGCAAGAAGTTCAACGAAGGCGATGTTATCGCACTCAATGGCAGCAAGGGCTATGTATATGCTGAAGCAGTTGAGATGATCAATGCAACTGAGAATCCTCTCTTCCAGCAGTTCATGAAGATTGTTGACAAATATCGCAAGATGGGTATCCGTACCAATGCAGATACTCCTGAAGATGCTGCTAAGGCTCTCAGCTTCGGCGCTGAAGGTATCGGTCTGTTCCGTATCGAGCACATGTTCTACGGCAAGAACAGCGAGAAACCTCTCGAGAAGCTCCGCAATATGATTCTTGCTACCAACACCGAAGAGCGCGTTGCTGCTCTCAACGAACTGGAACCCTATATCAAGGAAGCTGCTAAGGCTACCATGCGCGTTATGGACGGCAAGCCTGTTACCTTCCGTCTTATGGACCCCCCACTCCACGAGTTTGTTCCCCAGACCGAAGAAAAACAGCGTGAAGTTGCTAAAGAGCGTGGTATGAAATATGAAGAGCTCCACGAGCGTGTTGAGGCTCTCCACGAGGTTAACCCCATGATGGGTACCCGCGGTGTACGTCTCGGTATTCTCTTCCCCGAGATCTCCGAATGCCAGTTCCGTGCTCTCTTTGCTGCTACCGCTGAACTCATGAAAGAAGGTCTCAATCCCGACCTCGAAATCATGGTTCCTCTCGTAGTTAACCTCCACGAGCTTGAACACCAGAAAGAAATCGCTATCAAGGCTAAGGCAGAAATTGAGAAGAAGTACAACGTTGCTATCCAGTACATGTTCGGTACTATGATCGAGACTCCTCGTGCAGCTCTTATGGCTGACCGTATTGCTGAGATGGCCGAATTCTTCAGCTTCGGTACCAACGACCTTACCCAGATGACCTTCGGTTTCAGCCGCGACGACGTTAACACCATCGTTAAGGAATACGTTGACGCTAAGATTCTCCACAACGACCCATTCGCAACCATCGACACCAAGGGTGTTGGCCAGTTGGTTCGCTATGGCGTTAAGCGTGGTCACCAGCAGCGTAATGAGCTGAAGTGTGGTGTATGTGGTGAGCATGGTGGCGATCCTGCATCTGTTGAATTCCTCTATCAGATTGGTCTCGACTATGTAAGCTGCAGTCCCTTCCGTATCCCTGTTGCTCGTTTGGCAGCCGCTCAGGCAAACATCGCCAACAAGAAATGGATGCGTTGGACCAACAAATAATCTGCTAACCCTACAACACAGATAATGAAGGGAATGTTGCCAACACAGAAAAGTGGCACATTCCCTTTCCAATGCCAAGCAGAAATAACAATCAACAACATTTGCGCCAATAATAAAAAGTAATAATAATAAAAATAGTTTTTCAATGGAAAACAACAATATCCACAAAGCCCTCGAAAGCTACGGTATCACCGGCGTAAAGAGTGTGTGCTACAATCCCTCCTATGAGGAGCTCTATAAACTAGAGAAAGATCCTTCACTTACTGGTTTTGATAAAGGTCAGGAAACCGAACTCGGAGCCATCAACGTAATGACCGGCATCTATACAGGCCGTTCTCCTAAAGACAAATACATTGTTGATGACAAAGAAAGCCACGATAAAGTGTGGTGGACTACCGAAGGATACAAGAACGACAACCACCCTATGACCGAAGAGGTTTGGGGAACTGTTAAAAACCTGGCGGTAAAGGAACTCTGCAACAAGAATCTCTATGTTGTTGATGCATTCTGCGGCGCTAACGAGAGCACCCGCCTTGCTGTTCGCTTTGTAATGGAAGTTGCTTGGCAGGCTCATTTCATTAAGAATATGTTCATCGTTCCTACCGAGGACGAACTCAAGAACTTTACCCCCGATTTCATCGTCTACAATGCATCCAAAGCAAAGGTAGAGAACTACAAAGAACTCGGTCTCAACAGCGAAACTTGCGTTGCTTTCAACACAACCAGCAAGGAACAGGTTATTATCAACACCTGGTATGGCGGTGAGATGAAGAAAGGTCTCTTCTCCATGATGAACTACTACCTTCCCCTCAAGGGTATTGCTGCTATGCATTGTAGCGCCAATACCGATATGGAAGGTAAGAATACCGCTATCTTCTTCGGTCTTTCCGGCACAGGTAAGACTACCCTCAGCACCGATCCTAAACGTCTCCTTATAGGTGACGACGAGCATGGTTGGGACGACGATGGCGTATTCAATTTCGAAGGCGGCTGCTATGCTAAGGTTATCAACCTCGACAAAGACAGCGAACCCGATATCTATAATGCTATCCGTCGTAATGCACTTCTCGAGAACGTAACTGTTGACGAGAATGGCAAGATTGATTTCGCAGACAAGAGCGTTACCGAAAACACCCGTGTAAGCTATCCTATCAATCATATTGAGAAGATTGTACGTCCCGTCAGCAAAGCACCTGCTGCCAACAACGTAATATTCCTCAGCGCTGATGCATTTGGCGTATTGCCTCCCGTCAGTATCCTCACTCCCGAGCAGACTCAATATTACTTCCTCTCCGGATTTACTGCTAAGTTAGCTGGTACCGAGCGCGGTATCACAGAGCCTACTCCCACCTTCTCTGCTTGCTTCGGACAGGCTTTCCTCGAGCTTCATCCTACCAAATATGCAGAAGAGTTGGTTAAGCGCATGCAGATGAGTGGCGCAAAGGCTTATCTTGTAAACACCGGATGGAACGGAACCGGCAAACGTATCTCCATTAAGGATACCCGTGGAATCATTGATGCAATCCTTGGCGGCGACATTCTTAAGGCTCCTACCAAGAAGATTCCTTACTTTGATTTCGAAGTACCTACCGAGCTTCCTGGCGTAGATACCAATATCCTTGATCCTCGCGACACCTATGGTTGCGCTTGCGAATGGGAAAAGAAAGCAAAAGATCTTGCAGAACGTTTCATCAAGAACTTCGACAAGTTCAGCACCAACGAAGCTGGAAAGGCTCTCATAGCAGCTGGTCCTAAGCTCTAAACCTTTGAGACTATTTGAATAGAACATAATAAGTTTCAATAACTGGAGCCCATAGTTCAACAGACTATGGGCTTCGTTTTTCTATAAAGAATGATAACGTTGCATTATTCTTATGAAGTGAGGTAGTCCGAAGGAAATATTTCCTAAAGGAAATCCATTATTATAAAATTGTAATCTAGCATAATTATACCGGAGTCCAACCTCTGTATTAACAAATACCTTGTGCAAAGCATATTTTTTTATTATGTATTCAATAATTATTAGTATCTTTGCATTTGATAGAAATAGTCTCAAAAGAGAGTCCTATTTCCTTAACTGATACATTAACACATTATTCGTCAGCTATGAAACACGTTCGTATTATCCCAATTCTAACTTTAGTTCTCTTGATGGGAGGAATCATCAGTTCTGTTTGTGCTCAGGATACGAACTATGCCCGACGCATCATCCGCGAATTATCTTCCCCAGGAATGTATGGCAGAGGAGCTTCTTATAGTGGCGATTCAATAGCCGCAAAATATCTGAGACGCGAATTCAGGAGATTGGGAGTAAAACCTTTGGGCGTTGATTATTATCAGAGATACACCTATAACACCTTCTCGATGGAGGGGCAATGCTGGATTTCTATTAACGGAAAACGCCTAAAGAACTATCACGAATTCCGCGTTGCCCCATGGTCAGCATCTGTTACTCTTCCAGAGGCAGACATTGTATATCTGCCCTTTGAGACATTCTGTGACAATGACAAACTGCAGAAATTCATATCCAAACGCAAGAAAGCCCTCGCAGACTGCTTTATTTACATCGAAATTCCACGATTGATAAAGATGAGTCCAACTACCTCTGCCGAACTTGCAAAACTAAAAAAGCGCAACCCTTTCGGCTCTAGAGGTATCATCATTGGACGATCCGCTCTTAATACTTACTCGCTTTCACAATGCGAAAGCGAGCACTCATACGCCTATATCGAGGTTCTTTCGTCCGTTATGCCCAAGAAAATAAAACAGAGTAGCATCTGTATTAATACCCAGTTCCGACCCAACTACAAAACACAGAATGTATGCGGTCTCATTCCTGGCGAAGTTGACACCATGATAGTTCTTACTGCTCACTACGACCACCTGGGCACGATGGGTGATGGATATAAATATATGGAAGGCGCCGAAATCAAACATGAGGGTGACATCACTTTCTTTGGTGCTCACGATAATGCAAGCGGAGTAGCTGCTGTATTGGATTTAGCCCGACTGGCAAGCAAGGAGAAACCTCATTACACACTTGTTTTTATGTTCTTCAGTGGCGAAGAAGCCGGACTGAAAGGATCCACTTATGCTGCTCAACATCCTCTTGTCGATTTTAACAAGGTAAAGTTTCTTCTGAATATAGATCTCTTCTGCGGTGGTAATGAAGGCCTGATGATGTTCAACGCCCAAAGTAACGAAACGAAACCCTACTTTGAAAGACTCAAGACTTTGAATGATGCACTTCAGGTAGCACCCGAACTCCGCCCGCGAACAAACTCTCCCAATAGCGACCACTATCCTTTCTCTAGCCTCTGCCCATCTATGTACATTCTAACTATGGGTCATCCTTATGGCGGATATCACGATCCCGCAGATCGCTGTGAGGCTTGCGGATTAGAGAATTACACCAACTATCTTACCCTAATCTCATCCTTATTAATCCCATAATAGCATAAAACGACACCAATCATGATACAATTCAAACTCTCCCCCACTACCGAAATCCCCGCAATAGACAGCATCTTCCTTTTCGGAGATGAGGTCCCCGCTAAAGTATTACCATTCAAAAAGGAAGAGATAGCCTACCTTCTCAATTGCCGTAAGCAAGATGCAGAAGCGCTCGTTGTTCTCAACCGGTACAATAAAGAAGGAATCTGCACTAGCATTTATGTACAGAATTTTGATGCAAACCTCTCCCCTGCCGAATCTCAAGAGAAGCTTCGTCGTTCAGCAGCAACCATACAGGAGCGCTTGAGCAAGGCTAAAATAGAACATATTGCCGTGAGTGGCGAGGGTATAATACCCGAAGAGATGGCTGCTTTTCTCGAAGGTCTGACCCTGTCCAACTATCGTTTTGATCGCTATAAAGCAAAAAAGGAAACCCTCTTAAGCGAGGTGATTGTAGACAATAGATTCTTCAAGCAGGATGAGTTAGACCGTAGTGTAAGACTCTGGAACCGTATCTGCCAATGCCGCGACTGGGTCAACGAACCTATTATGGCACTCAATGCCGAGAAGTTCGCCAACATTCTAAAAGAAGAAGGCGAAAAGGCAGGTATCAAAGTAACTGTCTTCGGACAGAAACAGATTGAGTCGCTCAAGATGGGTGGTCTTATTGCCGTCAACAAAGGTAGTGTAGACGAAGCCCGCTTTGTTATTTTGGAATACAAACCCAAACGTCCTCTCAACACTAACCCCATTGCACTCGTTGGCAAAGGGATCATGTACGACACAGGTGGACTCAACATCAAGCCCGAAGACTACATGCAGGAGATGAAGAGCGATATGGCAGGTGCTGCTACTATGGCTGCTACCCTGTTGGCTGCAGCCGACAACCAGCTTCCCATCCATATTATGGCCTTCTTGCCAATGACCGACAACCGTCCTTCGGGCAATGCCTATGCTGCTGATGATATAATTACTATGTACGACGGAACGACTGTTGAGGTTGTTAATACCGACGCCGAAGGCCGTATTATCCTTGCTGATGCAATTGCTTATGCAAACCAGTTCAACCCCGAACTCATCATTGATGCAGCCACCCTCACAGGTGCAGCCGTTCGTGCTATAGGCACTTATGGTATTGCAGCTATGCAGCAGAACGCCGAAAACCCCATGAATCTGCTACGCATCGTCAGCAACCAGGTATACGAACGCATAGCTGAGTTCCCCTTCTGGAAGGAATATGACGAACTAATCAAGAGCGAAGTAGCCGATATCAAGAATTGCGGTATTGCGCAGGCTGGATGTATAACAGCAGGAAAATTCCTTGCCCATTTTGCCAAACACCCCTATATACATCTCGATATAGCAGGAGTAGCCTATTATCCCAAGAAGGAAAGTTTCTATGGAGTAGGTGCTAGCGGGTTCGGAATACGTCTTCTCTATGCATTCCTTCAGACCTACGATATCGCTACACAGAAGAATTAGGCCTCAATATTCATCCAAACGACAGATGATATAACCGAAGCCCATCCGATATGGATGGGCTTTCTATTTGGAGAAAATATGTTTACCTGAGGAGAAATACTACCTTGCAAACTTAAAACATCATACTTACATATACTAAACAGCATACTTATGTTGTCTAACCATACTGTTTAGACTACTCAAGCAATATACTTATTTATCTCTTGTCGCTATTATAGTAGACAGATAATCGGAATCCTTCAAATAGAATATGGGAGACTAGAATGAAGAATCAATCAGTTTTCATTCCTCTTGTGGTGAAGGAGCTGATTTAGACCTGCGCTCCAGGTTTCCTATAACCTTTGCATAAACAAAGTAAACAAATGCACCTACGGCCAGTCCGAGTATAGAACCACATAAACAATCTCCAGGATAATGCTTGCCTAAATAAGGACGGCTATAGCATACAAGTAATGCCCAGCCAAAGAAAAGATATGGTAATATCTTAATGAACCTGGTTCTATTTGGCAAAGATTTCGCAATCAATGTAAAAAACATCGCTACAGCCATACAATTGGCCGCATGGGAGGACACAAAACCATATAGTCCACCTTTATTAGTCCGGAACATTCGTACACCTTCCTCAAATTCATAGCATGGTCGAAGGCGTTGTACTACATCCTTAAAACCCATTACACTAATGCGATCGCTAAGCAGAAAACATAATATCACACCCAAAGCCATAAGCCACCAACGCTTCCAGCCCTGTTTATACATCAAAAATATTGCAACAATAGGTATAAGTACGTCCCACACCCAACGATTGCTTGCTAACCACATTATCCAGTCTAAGGGTGTATTGTAGTGGGTGTTTATCCACCAAAACAGTTGGGTGTCGAGTTCGTTGAGATAACTAAGCATTGGTAACTTCTATTGCTTCAACAATCATATCTTTAAGTTTCTGGATATTGAGACCTGTAACGGAACTCACCATCACAGAAGGTACTCCGCGCGGCAGCGTCTTTTTCATCTGCTTGATAAGATCTTCGTCAAGCATATCACACTTGGTTACAGCAAGAATACGTTTCTTATCAAGAAGCTCGGGGTTGTATTTTTCCAGTTCTTTGAGCAGGACTTTGTACTCTTTCTTAATATCCATATTCTCGCAAGAGACCATAAAGAGAAGAATGGAGTTGCGTTCAATGTGACGGAGAAAGCGTAATCCGAGTCCCTTTCCTTCTGCTGCACCTTCGATGATACCTGGAATATCTGCGATGCAGAACGAGCGGTCGTCGCGATATTTCACAATACCCAGATTAGGCACAATGGTAGTAAAAGGATAGTCGGCAATCTCAGGACGTGCGGCAGATACCGAACTCAGGAATGTACTCTTGCCAGCATTGGGAAATCCAACAAGACCTACGTCGGCAAGCATCTTAAGCTCTATGATTATCCAACGCTCTATTGACGGCTCACCAGGTTGGGCATAGCGGGGAGTCTGATTGGTAGGCGACTTGAAATGATCATTACCTAATCCTCCACGACCACCTTTTGCAATAATTACTTCCTGGCCGTCTTCAGTTACCTCTCCCAATATCTCGCCTGTTTCAGCATCCTTACAGACACATCCTAGAGGTACATCAAGAATCTGATCTCTACCGGTTCGTCCTGTGCAAAGGTTCTCGCCTCCATGTTCACCATCTTCGGCAAACACATGTTTGGTATATTTGAGATGCAGAAGAGTCCACCGTTGACTGTTGCCTTTCAGTATGATATGGCCACCGCGACCGCCATCTCCGCCATCGGGACCTGCTTTTGCATTGTATTTTACTCGTAGAAGATGAGCCGAACCAGCGCCACCTTTTCCTGATCGAATGAATATCTTTACATAATCGACAAAGTTGGTAGTCATATCTGTTGGGTGTTTAGTATTACAAGAAAATATTGAAGTAGTTAAATGAGAGAACGGGAGATAACAAAAGAAAAGAGCAAGGCTTAGACAGTCCTGCCCTTTTCCTTAATAATGAGAGTTCTATTTACGTTTCTCAACTTCAGCAATAATAGCTGCAGAAATCTCTTTGATATCGCCAAAGCCGTTTACTTTAACGTGCTGGCCTTTCTTCTCGTAGTAATCGGCTACGGGGAGGGTCTTGTTTTCGTATTCAACAAGGCGGTTCTTGATAGTCTCCTCGTTGTCGTCGGCACGGCCACTAGTTTTAGCGCGTTCGAGCATACGACGGATAAGCTCCTCACGAGGAACATCGAGACTTACCATACAGGTAAGTTTGCGGCCATGCTTTTCGAGCAGTTCGTCAAGTACTTTTGCCTGAGCAACATTGCGGGGGAATCCGTCGAAAAGGATACCCTGAGTATCACGTGCAATAGCGTTGTCAATCATCTCAATAACGATATCGTCGCTAACGAGAGAACCGGAATCCATAATGCTTTTGATACGTTTGCCGAGTTCAGTCTGCTCTGCAATTTCTTTACGGAGAAGGTCTCCGGTGGAAATATGATTGAGTTTGTATTTCTCAACCAAAAGGTCGCTCTGAGTACCCTTGCCAGCACCAGGAGCTCCAAATAATACTATGTTAAGCATATGATAAGTGAAAATTGATGTTATTATTTAACAGATAAAATCTCAATATCAAAGGTAAGGGGTGAGAAAGGAGGAATGAGTTCACCGGCACCTCTTTCTGCATAACCAAGAGCAGAGGGGAATACCAAGGTAAGTTTGGTGCCTTCAGGCTGTCCCATAACACCTTCGTCCCAGCCACGAATAAGGCCATCAACGCCAACCTTATAGGACATGGGAACATATTGACGTTGGGAATTGTAGATACCACCTTCCTTAGCGTCAGCTTCTACGCTACTGTCGAACATGGTACCATCAAGCAGACGACCGGTATAGTTAACCTGGACAGTCTTGCCAGCTTCAACTCTGGGGCCATTACCTTTCTTCTTTACTATCACATAAAGGCCTTCTGCATTGGGCTTGACAGTAATCTTATTTTCGGCAATAAATTTAGCAATTGAATCAGGTTCGCTTTCCTGACGTTCTTTCATGTTCTCCATGAAGTTTTCGTATTCTTCTTTCAACTCTTCAGGAGAGATAACATCACTAACCTTAACATGATAGAAGAACTTCTCGTTCTCGCCTTTCACGTACGAAGGAGGCATTTTGAAATAATTTGCCATAGTGTCGGCGGGGATTGCGAAAATAGCATAGTCGCCAACATGCATCATAAGGAAACCTTCGTTGAGAAGACCGAAAGCAGAGGTATTGTTTACCAAAGCAATACGGGTAGGATTACCGAAGCATGAGGAGAGGGTATCGTTCTTGAAGATAATCATAGTCTCGCCAACGAGAGCCTGACCTTCTTGAATCTGCTCGCCTTTAGCATTCTTCTCAACAAACTTGTAATGCAGACCATTGGGGGTCTTTTTAAAGCCTTGGAGGTCCGATTTGGAACCGCAAGATGCAACTACCAGAGCTGCTACTGCCATAAGGATGGCTTTCTTGATTTGAGTTTTCATTATTATGTATTGTATTTATCCGATAATATGTTTCTTTTATAAAACTTCCAGTTCATATACCAATACAGCACGACCAGGTATCTTGTCTCCGTCGCCCACTACTCCATATCCGAGCGATGAAGGTAATATCAGGCGGGCTTTACTACCATGACGCAACTCCAGCACAGCCCGATCAAGACCTACGGTAGGCTTATGCTGCCCTACTACAAAAGTCTCCTCTTCGTGAGGATAGACGGTAGTTCCCGTAAGGAACGATACACTATAACTGACCGATATGGTATCTTCAAAGTCAATAGCTCCACCTTTCCCTTTTTCAACCTCCTGAAGATATTCTCCGTTAGGAAGCTGCTTCATATCCCAACCGCGACGCTCTATATAGCTGGAAATCTTAGTATTTTCCGACTGAGAGATAATCTTGTTGGCATTAATCATATTCTCCTTGTATGGGTCTTTGGCATTGGGATCTATCGTAATCACAGGAGTGCGATCACACGATATTGCCATCAGAGCCAAGATTAAGAAAAGGAGAATAGAGCGTTTCATATCGATTGGTTATTGTTTGTTGGCATTATGTTGACGCAATTCGTCGAGCATAGTTTTCTCTACGAATGAAACAGTCTCTTCAAAGGAAAGATGCGAAGTAGCTCCTGCAGCCTTTGTATGTCCGCCACCCTCGAAATGACGACGGGCAAAATCATTCACATCAAAATCATTCTTACTGCGGAAAGAGATGCGAACCCGATCGTCTTCCTCGTGGATAAGAGCGCCCACATGGATAGGACGCATCATCAAGGTATAGGGAACCAAGCCTGACGTGCCGTTAGAATCAAGACCAAACTGGTCAAACTCCTCTTTGGACACATAGATGTAGCAGAATCCTTCTTCGGGGAATATTTTCATTCTCCTGTCAAGAGCAAAAGCAAAGAACCGCATCTTGTCGACCGAGAGCGAATTGAACGCCTCGTTGTGAATACGTGCCGGCCCGATAGGGAATTTCACAAGGCGCTGAGCAGCTTCATAGAGCGAAGGGTGTTCATTACTGAAAGCAAAACTGCCCGTATCAGTCACTATGCCGTTGAACAAGGCCTGGGCTGAGTTGAAATCAAATGCATCTTCTCCCCAAGCATCATAGGCCACCCAATGTACCAGCTCACAAGCCGAAGAGATATCGGGATAGGATATAATCAGATTGAAAGACTCGTTGGCCGGATTGTGGTGGTGATCTATCAGAATCTTGGGTTGCTTGGCCTCTTCAAGCAGTTGTCCCAATATTCCCGTACGACCAGGACTATTGAAATCTACTCCGATAATAAGATCTGCTTCTTCAAAAGCTTTTGCACACGCCTCCATATCAACCGAGGCTGCCACTATTCTTTCGCTTCCTTCCAGATAATGGAAAGAGGTCGGACATGGATGGGGAAGCAGCAAAAAGAGATTCTTCTCGGGGATAGAAATATTCTTCTCCAACAGGTGTGCCATACCCAAAAGTGAGCCTACAGCATCACCATCAGGATTCATATGCGAAAGAATCAGTATCTTTTCGCTTTCTCCTACAAGCTGTTTGAAGCGTGCAATCTTTTCGTTATCAATCTGAATAGGCATAGTTATCCTCTAGAGAATTAGAATGCAAAAATAACAAATATTAATGAAATACAAAATTATTTTAATAATATTTTTTATCAAGACGTATTTGAACGTTATCTATCGGAAACCAATCCTTTTTGCGAACAACTTTTCAGACACATTCTACAGACCGATTTTCTTCGGATAAATCATGCGGAACACGTTGGACCAAATAACATCTGCCAACAAAATAATAAGTCTGTTATTGTTCTTTTTTAGTATTGGGAGGGAATGCTACCAGGCCATTCCCTGGGAGACCATCCAGCTCTGGGCTTCTTTGTTGCCTAGCTTGGCAGCTTTCTTGTAGGAGGATGTCTCACGAGCCTTATTGTTCTGCTTGCCATAAAGTTTGGCAATAAGACAATAGGTCTCGTGGTCTTTGTCGTTCAGTTGAACGGCTTTCTGATAGTTTCTCAAAGCCTTAACATAATCACCTCGGTCGGTATTTACCTTACCCAGACATTTGTACGACTCGGGATCCTGAGGGTCAATACGGGTTGCTTTCTGATGATAGGCTACGGCTTTATCGTAGTCGCCTTTGCCGCAAAAGATTGCCCCCAGCCGGTTGTAGGCAGGTGTATATAGAGAATCTATCTGCTGGATGATGGTTTCATAGCACGATATTGCCTTTTGAGTATCTCCTCTCTGAATGTAGGCTATACCTAAATAATAATACAGACGGACACTCTTATTGTCACGCTGGAGACCTTTTTTCAGGTTTGTGATAGCACTCTCAAAGTTATTACGCTGAACATACATTACGCCTAAGTTATAATAGGCATCAATATTGTCAGGGTCTGTAGCCAATGCCTTGCGAAACTGAGCAATGGCATCATTGTCGTTACCCCTGTGATAGTAAATTACTCCGAGTGTATTGTATGCTCTTGGGTATTTAGGGTCGGCCTCAATTGCTTTCTTAGCCCAGGTTATTGCGTTGGTAAAGTTTTTCTGATTACAATAAATCAAGGCCATTGAGGCATAGGCCGAAGCACTTGAAGGATTGAGTTCTATAGCTTTCTCAGTCAGTTCGATAAGCTGAGACGGATCTCCAAAATCCTGATTTTCTATCATACAGAGCACAAGATGCTCGTAGACCGAAGCCCTGAACTGAACGTCGTTCGATTCTTCGGAGAGAGACTGTGCCATACGCAACTGACTGACAGCCTGCAGGAATCGGCAACGCTTTTCGGACAGAACTCCTTCATAGAAATAGGGCAAAGGATTTTCTCCTTCCGCAGCCTGAGCCTGCTGATAATATTTTTGTGCCAAATCAAGCAATCCCAACTTTTCGGCATTCTGCCCGTCTGCCACCAGTTTGGCCACATCCTGAGCGATGGCCAATGACGACACCAGGGTTGTTATCAGGATAAGGATAAATTTGCGCATAGGCTTAAGTCAAGAGATAATCTATCAGCCGATTCCACGGCTTTTGCGGTAGTCGGCAGGATTGGTATGGAAATAGTTGACAAAGGAACGGTTGAAGGTGCTGCGGGAGCCGAATCCACTCTTGAACGCAATCATATCAAGACCTGCATCGGGCATTCTCTCAAGAAGTTGGGCAGCATAGATAATACGCAGTTCTTCAATATAATCGAAGAAGGTTGTACCCTTATCATGGAAATAGGTACTTAATGCCGTACGGCTCACATTAAGCTGCTTGGCCAAGTCTGCAACCGTAAGACTCTTCTCCAGATAGAACAGCGTCGTCTTTTCGAGTTCTGCCAGATTTTTTGCAATATATTCAGCCATCGACTTAGGATCATCTTCGTCTATTACGGCACGGAATGCAGTTTGTGTTGCAGCCGAAGATGCCTCTGGATTAAGTTTCGAAACAAACAGATTCTGCTTCTTTCGCTCGTTAACGAGTTCGGGTTGAGGATCGTCTGCTACATTCTCGCTGGCAGCCATACGCGATATTTCTTCCTTGGAAGGAAGAATAGAGTTGCGAGGTTTGGCCGACGCAATACCATCCATCAGATTGGAACGATTTGTCTGACGTTCCTTGCGTTCTTTGCGCATCACCTCTATCTTACTTCCTGAAGCAAACAGATTGTTGCTCAAATCTCCGATAGGAACATCTGCATAGTCAAAGCCGGAAAATACATCCTGTTTGCTGTAATGAGAAAAGAACGTGACTACAACAGGCATATAAACACAAACCAATACAATCAGATCGGGCTTAAATACAACATTAGATGTTACAGAGAAGAAGACTAGAGTACCAAACGAGATTATGGTGCATACAGATACAAATAGTGCAATAATGCGTACCCAACGCAGGTCTGTTGATTTTGAGTCGGTGACGTAATCCTGGAGAGACAGGCTGTAATCTTTGACGCGAACCCAGATACGGTTAACCCAATATATTGAGCAAAGAACCATTATCACATAAGTCGCATAGAGCAGTCCCTTGACTTCTGGAGCGAAATGGAAGAAGAATAGAAGACAAAGGAATGGGGTCCAGATAAACAATATGTTAGGGAAGGTCAGTTTTTTGACAGAATGAGACAACCGGGTGATTCCCGTCATAAGCAACGGAGCAAGAAGACTGGTAAGAATATCCTGGAGTACATACAACTTGTGCATTCCATAATAAAGTTTGTCCAAAGAGGGAAGATAAGACAATGCTGAACAACCCATATAAAGCAAGATGATTGCGTTCCACTTGTAAGGGAAGCGCCATCCATGACGGACAATATCTGAAAAGGCTAATGCTGCCAGCACACCAAATCCAAACGACGATAAAAAGAAATAAAAGTCTCTCATGATTTTATTTTAATATCTTTCTTATTAACGCAAGAAATCAGATTTTGTTTCATTAAGATAGCATTATTTTTCAAATTCGCATGTTCCGTTCTAAATATCAGCAAGATAAAAATAAAACGAGCAGAGGCCGCCGAATTCGACGCCTCTGCCTGTTAAAAAGTGCCCTAATCTAGTGATTCAGAACTTTTAAAGATGCCTTGAGACCTTCATCCTGATCCTTCATCACCTTATAGTAATACTCTATTCCGTAGAGATTTTTTGCGATGAGGGATTTGAGCATATAATGAAGATATTCTTCGCTTCGGCGATTGATTTCAAGACGGCGCTTGTCTTCCTTGCGGGCCTTCTCTGCAATAGACTCCATAAACTCTTTGTCCTGTTGCCATTGTGCCACATAGGAGGCATAATCCTCGGCATGGATAGCGTTGGTAGAATCTTTCAGCTGTTTCTTGAACTGGTCTGCAACCCAAGCGGCCACCCACTCGCCCTTGACTTCAACTTTCGACACATTCTTCGACTCTGCATAGGCAGCAAAGAGATCATCTACCTTCATTTCATCATAATGAGCCATAAAAGAATTGAAGTCAGCCAGGTTTTCCTGACCTCTATGCTGATTGGCAAAATCGTTACAGAAGTCATTAATAAGACCCTTCGAGCGAAGGTTCAGGTAATAGTCCGAAAGTCTCGTAGTATCAAGCGGTACGAACACATCGGGAGTAATACCGCCGCCGCCATAAACGGTTCGGCCAGAGGCAGTCTGGAATTTCAACGAATCGGGCATACGGACAGAATCGGGATGTACCATTTCTCCATTATTGTATCTGCGTTCAAGATCGTGGAAATAGACATCAACACCTTTGTCGTAGGGTTTCTGAATGCAACGTCCTGAAGGGGTATAATAACGGGCCGTAGTAAGACGGACCTGAGAGCCGTCGCTGAGAGGATACATACGCTGAACCAGGCCTTTACCGAAACTGCGACGGCCTACAATAGTAGCGCGGTCCCAGTCTTGCAGACAGCCGCTTACGATCTCGGATGCAGAAGCAGAAGACTCGTCTATCAGCACAACCAGCTCTCCCTGCTGGAATGCGCCACGGCGGGTAGACATAAAATTCTGACGAGGCTGCATTCTTCCTTCTTGATAAACAATCAATTTGCCTGCAGGCAAGAACATATCGGCAATATTGAATGCAATATCAAGAAATCCGCCGCCATTGCCTCGGAGGTCAAACACAAGTTTCTTCATTCCCTGCTTATTCAAATCATTGATAGCCTGATACATCTCGCTTGCCGACGTGCGGGCAAATCGGGTGAGACGGATATAACCCGTGGTACTGTCAATCATAAAATGAGAATCGACCGAATAAATAGGAACCTTGTCGCGGACAATACTAAACGAGATTACCTGATTGGCTCGCAATACATCAAGAACGACAGTTGTGCCTTTCTTGCCACGGAGATGCTTGGTTACAAACGAGTTGTTGACGCTGTCGCCCACAGCCGGATTGCCGTCGATACGAACAATCTTATCGCCGATCATCAAACCGACTTTCTCCGAAGGGCCTCCGACAATAACGTCTGCCACCTGGATAGTATCTTTTACAATCTGGAAGGAAATACCAACGCCTTCGAAATTTCCATTCAGACTCTCATTAGCTTTTTCTACATCACGTTCGGGAATAAAGATTGAATGAGGATCAAGTTCCCGAAGCATGGCATGGATACCCGTTTCGGAGAGTTTGCCGAAATTGGGATTTTCAACATAAAATCTGTTTATCAAGCCGAAAGTCTCGTTGAGATTACGCCAGGCACGATTAGTATCGGACGCATTCGCAACTGCTTCAGGTTGTTTGGATTTGCGCGATTTCTTCTGAGCCATAGCAGGTTGTGCTGCAACCATTGCTATTGCCACGAGCAATAATGTGATTTTTTTCATTATCGATAATAATTTTACTTGATTAAAAACGAGACTATGAAAAAATTATTGTGCAGCAGAAAAATTCTATTTCTTCTTCGAGTTTTTGACTACTCTATCGAGCCACTTTTCTCCCCACTAAAAATGACTTTCTCTCGCCCTAGCGTCCTTGTAGCGTCCATATAGCGTCCACTTAGCGTCCACTTAGCCCCCACTCTAGGTCGGCAAATCGCATTTTTCGTGGACGCTATATGGACGCTATGCAGACACAACGTAAAGGATAGACGCTTTCAAAAGAGGTCAAATTGACAATATTAATAAAAAAAAGCGCATACGTACAATAATATATTTAGTGCTGCGTTATTAATATTAAATTTGAAAAAGAATGGAAAACCAGAATTACGCTAACCCCTACCCCAATTCCCAACCCAAGAAGGAACGTAAACCTCTCGGTTTTGGGCTTACCATGCTGGCAAGTGCTGTCGGCGTATTGATTGCCGGACTCATACTCTCCGCAATCAGTTTCGTTATATCCATTATCATGACTGTTGTCTTGCTGAGCTCTATCGGCAACGACCAGAGCATTACTGTAAAGGACGGCTCGTACGTACATATCGATCTTCGCAAACCCGTTCAGGAAGCCGCCCCCTCTGCTTTAGAGAATCTTTTCTCAAACAACGAGACCAACGGAGCAGATGTTATCCTCAAGAGTATCCGCGACGCAAAAGAGGATTCAAGAATAAAAGGTCTTTATGTAACTGTAGGCGGCACCTCGGGTCTCAACTGGGGACTGACCGAAGAGTTGCGCAACGCAATCAAGGACTTTGCCGAAAAGAAAGATGTGGTTTTCTATGGCGAGACCTACTCCCAGCCCGAATATTATCTGGCAACTGCTTCGCAGCATATCTTCCTCCACCCCGACGGAATGATTGACTTCAGGGGAATCGGTTCGCAGGTAATGTATTACAAAGACCTCTTTGACAAATTGGGTGTCAAGGTCGACCTTATCCGTCCCGCAAGCTGCGCATACAAGAGTGCCGGAGAGACTTATACGATGAACCACATGAGTGAGGCCAACCGCGAACAGATCCACGTATACATCAACTCTATATGGAAACACGTCAGCAGTCAGATAGCAGAAGCCCGCCACCTTCCCCTCGACACCATCAACTATTATGCTGACAATCTGATTGCATCCTTAGGCAAAGATGCCTATAAGAATGCGATGGTAGACTCTCTGCTCTTTGAGCACGACGTGCTTCAATATACCAAAAACAGCCTTGAACGCAAGCATACCATCTCTGCAGAGAAATATGCTCAGGCTGCTCCCGCCGAGAAGCACGGAGGAAAGAAAGTTGCCGTTATTTATGCCTATGGAAATGTTCAGGCCGGCGAAAATCCCGGTTTCGGATCGGGGATCTATACCAAGCCCCTCGTCAAAGCGCTCGACGAAGCCGCTGTTGACGACAATGTATGCGCTATTGTGCTTCGCGTCAACTCTCCCGGAGGAGCAGCTACTACCAGCCAGAGCATTACCGATGCCGTACGACGTGCCAAAACCCACAAGCCTGTTGTGGTCAGCATGAGTGACTATGCCGCCTCCGCCGGCTACGAGATGTCCTGTCTTGCCGACTGTATTGTAGCCCAGCCCACCACCATCACGGGCTCTATCGGAGTATTCGGAACCATTCCTGAAATAGGAGGCATGCTCAAGAACAAACTGGGCATCACCTTTGATACCGCTTCAACCAACAAGAATTCCACCGGTTTATCTCTTACCGCGCCACTCTCTCCAGCTGCCCGCAATATGATGCAACGTAACGTTGAGGACTTTTACGTAACCTTTGTTAGTACCGTAGCCGATGGACGTAAATTGAAATACGAATATGTTGACAATATCGCCAAAGGTCGTGTATGGACCGGTACTGACGCCCAGAAGTTGGGTCTGGTCGACAAGATTGGCGGTATCTACGATGCCATAGAGACAGCCGCATCCCTTGCCGGCGTAGAGAACTATTACGCCGTCAGATTCCCCGCAAAGAAGGATCTGATGACCCAACTTATGCAACTCTCCGGAAACTCCAACAAAGAGTATGACGAGTATAACTTCAGCCTCCGCCAGCGTTTCAGCGCCATCCTTTGGGCAAAACAGGCCATGAAGAACAAGAGCCATCATTTCGCAACCTTCGAAGAACAGTTTTTGAGCGATATGGAATCTCTTACCGCAGAACCCACCCTTCAGGCCAGAATTCCCTATTACATTATTGCCCAGTAACCAGACAATCCCGCAACCCGATGAGACTACTCCTTTTCATATCATGCCTATTCCTTTGCTTTGAGACTTCTGCCCAAAGCAACAGGTGGTTTGGTATAGAAAAGGCTGACTCAACAAAATGGGGATGGAATCTGCCTACAGACATGATTGACGGTATGTGCCTGCCACAGGACAAAGATTGCGCTTTTCCGATTGAATACGTGTATGTAGCCACAGATACGTCCGACTGTCTGAATCAGGGCTATTATATTATTTTTGACGGCTTCTGGATGACCACAAAGGAGATTACTCAAGAGCAATACCTGTCGCTGATGGGTAAACCCGGTTGTGCATGGTCTCAAATAGGAAACAGTCTTCCCGCCATCTGTACGGCTTCGGAAATAGAACGCTTTATACAAAAGCTTGACAGTATCTACCACGTGGGATTTCGTCTTCCAACCCTCGAAGAATGGTTCTTTGCAGCCAAAGGAGGCCACTATTCAGAAGGGTACCTGTATGCAGGAGGCAACAATCCGAATCATATTGCCTGGTACTCAGACAACAGCGGAGCCCAATTGCATAATGTCGGACAGCGCATTCCTAACGAACTAGGGCTTTATGACATGACCGGTAATGCAAGCGAAATGGTTATCTCAGACACCATTAACCGCGAACATAGGATAATCAGATCCGACATACAACAGAATGCCAAAGAGCTTATTAATCCGTCGGTTATCAATGGCGATGATAATACGCCGAGTGGATTTCGCTTAATATTTCCACGTAAACAACATTTTTATGACTCAAGTAACCCCTAAGATATGAATCCCAACACCCGAAAAGTAAAAGTAGGACTTGCCCAAGTAGCCGTCCTTACCGATTCCGATCCATTGAAGGAGAAGCAGTTGAACATTGAACTCTACACCCAGCGCGTACGAGAGCTGGCCGCTGAAGGAGCCCAGATTATCTGCTTGCAAGAACTATTCGCAGCCCATTATTTCTGCGACGTAGAAGACTACCACAATTTCGCATTTGCAGAAGCCATTCCTGATGGTCCGACCACTCAGCATTTCATGAATCTGGCCAAAGAGCTGGGCGTGGTTATCGTATGCTCCATGTTTGAAAAACGCGCCGAAGGACTCTACCACAATACGACGGCCGTTATTGACGCAGACGGCTCCTATCTCGGAAAATATCGCAAAATGCATATTCCCGATGACCCCGGATATTACGAGAAATTCTATTTTACTCCAGGAGATATGGGATACAAAGTATTCAACACTAAGTTTGCCCGTATCGGTATTCTGATATGCTGGGACCAGTGGTATCCTGAAGCCAGCCGTATTACAGCTCTCCGCGGAGCAGAAATACTCTTCTACCCGACGGCTATTGGTTGGGCAGTTGACCAGGACGAGGACACCAACCGCGAACAATACCAGGCCTGGCAGATTATCCAGCGCAGCCATGCAGTTGCCAACGGAGTACCTGTTGTCAGCGTAAACAGAACCGGACGCGAAGGTGACATGCAGTTCTGGGGCGGAAGCTTTATGACTAATGCTTTCGGCAGATTATTGTATCAGGCTCCTCACTACGACGAATGCATTCATGTACACGAGTTGGACCTTGCAGACAGCGATAAATATCGCCGCCATTGGCCCTATCTGCGCGATCGACGTATAGATAGTTACCAGCCTATTACAAAACGATTCCTCGACGAGGACGAATAAATCAATATTGACTATTACTCACTATCATTTAACTATATGACTCCTAAAGAACAAGGTTTCTACATGCCCGCCGAGTGGGAACGTCACGAGGCAACATGGCTTTCTTACCCTCACAACCAGAACTCCTGGCCTGGAAAAATTGAAACCATAGTCCCTTCCTACAACCTTTTTATCAAGACACTTACTGAGGTTGAAACGGTACACATAAATGTACTCGACGACACAATGGAATTTCTTGTAAAGGCCGCTCTCAAGAGCGCCGGGGCATTTATGGTGAATCTTGAGTTTCACCAGTTTCCTACAAATGATGCCTGGTGCCGCGACCATGGTCCTGCGTTCCTACTCAACCGAAAAGAGCATGGACGAAGAGCTCTGGTAGACTGGCAATACAATGCCTGGGGCGGAAAATATCCCTACGACCTCGACAACCAGATTCCCCAACGAATTGCAGACCATTTTGGAATGGAATCTTTTCATCCCGACATCATTATGGAAGGAGGATCTATTGACGTTAATGGCTACGGAGACCTTCTCACTACAAAAGCCTGCCTCCTGAACGAAAACCGTAACCCGCATCTCAACCAAGATCAGATAGAAGATTATCTGCGCAATTACTATGGCGTTGACAATGTTATCTGGTTAGGCGATGGTATTGATGGCGATGATACAGACGGCCATGTTGATGACCTTTCCCGTTTTGTAAACGAAGACACAATTATCACAGCTGTTGAAGAGAACAAGAATGACGAGAACTATGCTCCTCTCCAAGAGAATCTCAACATCCTTAAATCATGCAGATTAGCAAATGGAAAGCAGCCTAATATTGTTGAGCTTCCGATGCCCGATCCAGTCATCTATGAGGACCAGAGATTACCTGCATCCTATGCAAATTTCTATATTGCCAATGGTCTTGTGATATTCCCCACATATAAATGCAAAAACGATACCAAAGCCGCTTATATTCTCGAGGAGGTTTTCTCTGACAGACAGATAGTTGGTATTGACAGCACAGATATAATCTGGGGTCTCGGATCATTCCATTGCCTCAGTCAGCAGATGCCAGAATAAGAATTTTGATATTCAATAATATTCATCCCCGTGACTAGAAATTTTAATGGTCACGGGGATAATTATCAATCCAGCAGGATTGGCGTAAGAGTCCTCTCAAAAGAATCTTCATAAGTCTTTAAATGAGTTATCTTAGGGTTGTAAGAAAGAATATTTTTGTTATATTAAATATTATTAGTATTTTTGCATTTTAATAACGTATTTTTCACATATGATGAAACGCATACTATCTGTTTTACTTTTAGCACTTTGCATCACCTCAGCAACCTTTGCTCAGGATATTGTAAATTTACGTCAGGATGCTCAAAGCCAGGGTTTACGCTATCGCGTAGCCTCTGTAGACGAAGACGTCTTGGTACGCAAAGAATATTTCCGTGAAGACTGGCCTCAACGTAAATGGTTCCGCGACGATTTGCGTAATTGTCTTATGGAAGAGAGTGGAAACATCTACACTTTTGACCTTAACGGCGCTATGCTTTCACACACTTATACTCTTCGTGGTGCCAACATCCGTACTACCACATGCACTTATAACAATGGTCGTATAGCATCACTCATCGGCGAAGGCTATAAGTTGATACGCAATGGTAACGATATCGATGTTTATGCAGAGAGTAATACCTATACTTCGAGTGATATCGGACGTGCAAAGAAAACATCCAGTTATGCTTTTGATATGAAATGCCGTATAGAATGGGCTGACAACGGAAAACCGCTTTCAACACGTTACTTCTATGTTGACTCAATGCCTGCCAAGACATATAACTATTCCTACAACCATCGCAATCAGATTGAAGAAGTAGAATTTCTTGATTATTGTTTTGACACAAAGCATCCTCAGCGAGTTGTTACAAAGTTTGTATACGACAATAGAGACAACCTTAAGAAGATGACTATAAAGGGTGGATCTTACAACGACACCTATACCTACGAGAACAATACCGAGGGCGATCCTGTTAAAGTAACCTACCAGACTCCTTATAGCACTACCATTTACGAATATGAGTACAAATATGACGAAAGCAACAATTGGACAATGCGTCTTGAATTCAAGGACACCAAGTTTGAAAAAGCCATTCTCCGTACTCTTACCTACCATCGTGGTGGCGATGCTGTTTCAGTAGCAGAAGCCCAGATGCGCCAGCAACAGGCAGAAGAAAAAGCTGCAGTTAAGGCAGCAGAAGAAGCAGAAAAAGCAAAAGCAAAAGAAGAAAAGAAAGCAGAAAAGAAAGTAAAGGAAGCAAAAGAAGGAAAGACCTCCAAGAAAGAGAAGGCTGAAGTTCCCAAAGCAGAGACTAAAGTAAAGAAATCTGAGAAAGAAGCTGGTACTGTTAAGAAAGAAGCAAAAAAGGAGCCTTCAAAAGAGACCAAGAAAGAAGTAAAGAAAGAAACTGAAAAGAACAATAAGACTCAACAGAACGAGAAAAGCCAGAAGAAACCACAAGAACAAGTAAACCCAAGCAAAGAAAAAGCAGCCAAGGAGAAAGTTAACCAAGAAAAGACTGCTGCTGAGAAAGAAAAAGCCGCAAAAGAGAAAGAATTAAAAGAAAAGTCGGCCAAGGAAAAAGCCAAGGCTGCAGAAAAAGCAGCTAAGACCGCTAAAGAGGCAGAGAAAGCCGCCAAACAAAAAGCTCAAGAGGCTGAAAAGGCAGCCAAAGAAGCTAAGGAGGCTGAGACATTAGCAAAAGAAAAAGCTAAAGCCGACGAGAAAGCGGCCAAGGAAAAGGCTGCAGCAAATAAAGCCGCTCAAGAGAAGGCTAAAGCTAACGAAAAATTAGCCAAAGAAAAAGCCAAAGCAGAAGAAAAGGCTTCTAAAGAACAAGCGAAAGCAAACGAACAGGCCTTAAAAGAAAAGGCTGCCAAGAAAAAAGCAGCTGATGAAAAAGCCAAAGAGGCCGAAAAGGCTGCTAAAGAAGCAAAAAAAGCTGAACAGGAAAAAACCGCTGCAGCTGAGAAAGTAGCAAAGGAAGCAGAAAAGAAAGCTAAAGAAGCAGAAAAAGCTGCTAAAGAAAAAGCAAAAGCTGACGAGAAAGCTGCTAAAGAAAAAGCTGCTGCAAATAAAGCCGCTCAAGAGAAGGCTAAAGCTGATGAAAAGTTAGCTAAAGAAAAAGCAAAAGCAGAAGATAAGGCTTCTAAAGAACAGGCAAAAGCAAACGAACAGGCATTAAAAGATAAGGCTGCTAAGGAAAAAGCTGCTGCCGAGAAAGCCAAAGAGGCAGCTAAAGTAGCCAAAGAAGCCGAGAAAATAGCTAAGGAACAGGCCAAAGAGGCAGAAAAAGCTGCCAAAGATGCTCAAAAAGCAGAACAGGAGAAATCGGCTGCAGCCGAGAAACTAGCTAAGGAAGCAGAAAAGAATGCAAAAGAGCAAGCTAAAGCAGCAGAGAAGGTTGCAAAGAAACAGGCTAAAGCAGCAAAGAAAAACAAGAACAACGACTATCCTGATGAACTTTTACAATAACATATAGTTGTTCAATATATAATAAAGGCCGCAAAGATTATGCGGTCTTTTCTTTTATATGTTGGACTATTTTTAATTTTTGAAACTACCCCAACAATAAAACAAATATAAAATATAAGATAAAAACATCCAATATCAGTTCAAATAAACACCTATTAATCTGTACAATAGGGAAGATATTAAAAAATAATCAGCATAATCATTTGACTCGTACCCAAGGGAAGGGCTTATCTTTGCAAACTGAAAATAAAGGCCTTTACAATGAAATACAAAAACAAATTCAAAATTGGCGAATTCTCAAAACTATGCTTTGTTACCGTGAAGACATTGCGTCATTATGAAAAAATCGGGTTACTGAAACCTTTTGAGACTGACCCATGGACTGGGTACAGATATTATGCTGCCAGTCAAATGGATGAGTTGCATAATATTATGGAACTTAAAAGACTTGGATTCTCTCTCGAAGAGATTCGTGATTTAAAAGAAGACGGACTCTCGTCCCCTACCCTAGATATGGTTCAACAAGCGCTATCAAAAGCCCGAAATGATATGAATCTGATCAGAATGCGTATTGAAGCATTAGAAAGAATGAGAATTACGACAAATAACTCATTACCTATGAACAACATCACTATTAAACCTCTTCCCGGTGGTACTGTAGCATACTTCAGAAAGAAAATGAATGGATACTCTGAACTTGGTCCATTCCTTGTTGATAAATATTATCCAGAGTCCGTAAGACTAGGTTGCGAATGTCCTAAAGAAACTGAATATTGTTTTACAATTGACCACAACAAGAATTATAACCCAGAGAATATTGATCTTGAATATTGCGAGATCGTTTCCAGCCACAACAATCTAGAATCAGATTTGATTCATTTCAAACAGATTCCTGTTGTAGAGCGAGCACTTTGCTACTCTCACTTTGGTGGTTACGACACTTTCGACAAATCAATGGCAGAGATAATGAATTACCTTGAGAAACACAATCTATCCATTGCAGACAATCCTCGATTCTCCTATCTACATGGTCCATGGGACAGACACTCTGTTTCTGAATGGGAAACCATGATTCAGATTCCGATCAAGTAAATCGCCCAATACTGTTTTTCCGAAAGGTTGTGCCGTAGGTTGATATCGGCACAACTTTTTATTGTTTACCATCTTACACAAATAGAATGGTCTCGAGAAAGAAAGTTACGAGGAACCTCTGTATTTAGCTATCTTTGTTATGAAATACTTATGTATCTAAACTTTATTCAAGTCAATAACAGCACAAAAACACCTGTTAGATTGAACAAAAACACTCAGTAGTTCCTTTTGCATCAACCAAGTGTACCTCCATTAATACACCTAGAGTATTCCTATGTTCCTTGTTGCACCCGTTTGAGAGCCACTTCTCTCCAGTATTGATTCAGAGTAAGAGGAGACTAAGTAGAGTCTATATGCTGGATAAATGGACCTTATACACTATAATGAACAATGAAACCTTCACTACTATTATTAGTCATGCAAAAGAAAATAGAATAAGAGAGGCTAATCGAATCTAATATTCACTCTGATGGACAAGGAAAGCATGATTTTGATATTATAGTAATCCGCGAGACACATTTCCCCTACTCTATCAAACCGAACAAAATATCTGTATCCACCCTTCAGAGTCAACAACCATTACTTTAAAATGTATAATATTATAAAACATCTTAGACATCAAATCTCCCAAAGCAGGTTCTTCAAACAAAATGAGAGATAGAATAACACAACTTTTTTGAAGAAAAGTATTGGTATTTGAATAAAAAGTCGTATATTTGTGGATTGAATTATTATGCGTTCGTGTCAATAACGACCGACTTATCAATACATTAATGTAAACTAAAGCCGAACATATATATACATAGTATAATAAAAAAGTATTTTCTACGAACACCTACTCCTGAAAGAAATAATAATTAATCTAAATATAAACTTAAATTCACAATCCAAATGAAAACTACTCCCTACACCGATTTACACATCGCTTTGGGCGCAAAGATGGCTGAATTTGCTGGCTACAATATGCCTATTCAGTACGAAGGTCTCCAGGCTGAACACCACAATGTACGTAACAATGTTGGCGTTTTCGACGTTAGCCACATGGGTGAGTTCCGCGCTAAAGGTCCCGTTGCTAAGAAATTCATGCAGTATTGTACTGTAAACAATGTTTACGACCTCGTTGATGGTAAGGTACAGTACACCTGCCTCCCCAATGGTCAGGGTGGTATCGTTGACGATATGCTCGTTTATCGCGTAAGCGACGACGAATATTTTATGGTTCCCAACGCTGCTAACATCGACAAGGACTGGGCTTGGATGAGCCAGATTGCTGACAAGATGGGCATGAAGCTTGGCGAAGACTTTGTAAACGAAAGCGAACAGTGGGCACAGCTCGCAGTTCAGGGCCCCAACGCTCTGAAGGCTATGCAGAAACTGACCAGCGCTAACGTTGTTGATATGGAATACTACACCTTCCAGATTATCGAGTTTGCTGGCGTTAAGGATATCATCTTCTCCACTACCGGTTATACTGGTGCTGGCGGATGCGAAATCTACATTCCCGTAGCTGAGGCTAAGAAGGTTTGGGACGCTGTTTTCGAGGCTGGTAAAGAATTCGACATCAAGCCCGCTGGTCTTGGTTGCCGCGACACCCTCCGTCTTGAGAAAGGTTTCTGTCTCTATGGTCATGAGATTGACGACACTATCAGTCCTATCGAAGCTGGTCTTGGTTGGATTACCAAACTCAAAGCTGAAGAGAACGTATTCATCAACAAGGACCTCTTCATCGCACAGAAGGAAGCTGGTCTGAAGCGCAAAGTTGTAGGCTTCGAGATGGTTGACCGTGGTATCGCTCGTGGTGGTTACGACGTATGCGACGCTGAAGGCAACAAGATTGGCGAAGTTCGCTCCGGTAGCCCCAGCCCCAGCACCGGCAAGAACATCGGTACTGCTCTCATTTGCAACTGCCATGCTAAGGTTGACACCGAGATCTACATCAAGATCCGTGAGAAACTGGTGAAGGCTGTTGTTGTTAAGATGCCTTTCTACGCTAACTAATCCAGTATTCGATTTTATACAAAATTGATTTTTCAAAAACCAAAAATACACAACAATGTCCATTATCAAACCTTTCAAGGGATTCCGCCCTCCCGTAGATATCGTTGAGAAGCTGGCTTCCCGCCCTTACGACGTACTTAACTCCGAAGAAGCTCGCGTAGAGTGCGAGGGTAATCCCTATAGCCTCCTCCACGTAACCAAAGCTGAAATCGACCTCCCCAAGGGTACCGATGAGCACAGCCCCGAGGTTTACCTCCAGGTTGTTAAGAACTATAGCGCTTTCAAGGATTATGGTTGGCTCGTTAAGGATGAAGAGGAAAAACTCTACATCTATGCTCAGAGCATGAACCCCACCGACGCTAACGCTAAGTGGCAGTATGGTATCGTAGCTTGCGCTGCTTCTGAGGATTACATGAACAAGATCATCAAGAAGCATGAGCTCACCCGCGCTGACAAGGAAGAAGACCGCATGAAGCACGTTCGTATCACTAACGCTAACGTTGAGCCTGTATTCTTCGCTTATCCCGCTGTTGCACGTATCGACGAGATCGTTGCAGGCGTTACCGCACAGAAGCCCATCTACGACTTCGTAGCTGAAGATGGCTTCGGTCATCGTTTCTGGGTAATCGACGACAAAGCTATGATTGCTGAACTCGTTGAACTCTTCGCTACCAAGGTTCCTGCTATGTACATCGCTGACGGTCACCACCGTTCCGCAGCTGCTGCCCTCGTAGGACAGGAGAAGAAGCAGAACAACCCCGGCCACACCGGCAAAGAGGAGTACAACTTCTTCATGACTGTTATCTTCCCCGACAACCAGCTCAACATCATTGACTACAACCGCGTTGTTAAGGATCTCAACGGTCTCTCCAAAGAGCAGTTCCTCAACGCTCTCAACGAAGCTTTCGTTGTTGAGGATATGGGTACCGAGATTTATAAGCCCAGCAAACTCCATGAGTTCGCTACCTATATCGATGGTCATTGGTACAAGATGAACGCTAAGCCTGGCACCTTCAACGATGCTGACCCCATTGGTGTTCTCGACGTTACCATCCTCTCCAACCTCGTTCTCGACAAGATCCTCGGCATTAAGGACCTCCGCACCGACAAGCGCATCGACTTCGTTGGCGGTATCCGCGGTCTCGGCGAGCTCAGCCGTCGCGTTGACAATGGTGAGATGAAAGTTGCTTTCGCTCTCTATCCCGTGAGCATGCAGCAGATTATCGACATCGCTGATACTGGCAACATCATGCCTCCTAAGACCACTTGGTTCGAGCCTAAGCTCCGTTCCGGTCTCGTAATCCACGAACTCTGCTAGTTCAACCATTTATAGTCGAAGGGCTTGACATCAGTCAGGCTCTTCGGCTATTTTATTACTAATAAAATCTCTCATTGTGTAATATGCTTCAATCTGACGACGGTTCTAACATTTTGGCAGCAGCAGCCCAACAGGCAACTGCGCAAAATGCAGAAAAGGTATCTCAACCTATAGATAATGTTCTCACCCAGGCCGACAGCATCAACCATGCTGTCAGAGATTCCTTGTCCAATATCTCGTCCTTTTCAGATGTAAAAGATATTGTAACCGGCCAAAACCCCATCATAATAGATGCCATCAGTTCTCTCATCGAACTGACTCTTAAGTTTGTACCAAAACTAATTGGAGCAATCCTTATTCTATGGATCGGATTCAAACTTATCCGTGTATTGAAGCGATCCATCACAAAGCTATTAGAAAAACGTGGTGCTGAAGCATCCTTGAAAGGATTCCTTACCAGTTTAGTAGACGTATTGATGAAAGTTATGCTTGTGATAATGGCAATGGATGTCATCGGAATCAAAGCAACATCATTCATCGCAATCATTGGTGCCGCAGGCCTTGCTATTGGTATGGCTTTGCAAGGCACTCTCCAGAATTTTGCCTCTGGCGTAATTATTCTTCTTTTGAAACCATTCCGCGTAGGTGACTACATAGAAAGCGGTCAATATAAAGGATATGTAAAAGATATCCGCATATTCAACACTATAATCCGCCCATTCAACGGACGAATTATCATTGTACCAAATTCACAACTGGCCACATCAACTATCATCAACCATACAGACGAGCCCAAAATACGACTCGAAGTTGTAGCTTCTGTCGCTTATGGTACCGACCTCACAAGAGCCAAGGAAGTCTTGATGAATGTTATCAAAGCCGACGAACTTATACTTCAGGACCCAGCCCCTTCGGTCTGTGTCAGCAATCTGGGTGACAGCTCTGTTGATTTCTCTATGTGGATGTGGGTAACGGTTGAAGACTATTGGACAGTATGGAAACGTATACGTGAAAATATTTACAATGCACTATATGATGCCGATATCGAGATTCCGTTTCCCCAGGTTCAGGTGCATGGTGTAAATAATGCAGAATAATAATCTTATGAAACAACTATTTCATACTTTTTCCCTTCTGGCACTCATTTCTGTTGTATTATGGGATTATCCTGCTCAGGCTCAAATCGATAGTACAACCGACTATTACACGATTGAGAAAACCATTCAAGAATATGAGATAGTTCATCCGAGAATCTATCCTCTTCTCAACGATATTATCTCTACTTGCAACAACCATAATCCTCTATGGGTCGAAAACTATAACTTCAATTTTTTTATTAGCAAGAAGTCTCCATTTAGCCAATCCGACACTAATGCATATTGGATTAGAGTTGAGATCAACTGCATAGATACATTAATGGATGCTAATGCTTACGGCTATTTGAAATACCGTAATGCAACCTTTGCATTATGTGGTGAGAGTCGAGATGATTGGTTCATCCCCTCAGAAAGAGATTCTACTTTAACGTTAAGCCATCCCGAACTCTGCGAATATGATCCACCTGTTTGGTATTGGGTCTACGTGGATTCTTATCAAGATTTTTCTCTAATTTATTCAGTAAAACCATACTTTAAACCTAGAAGAAGGCATTAATGAAAAAGACATTTTTTTTGATATTGCTCACACTTGTGACATTGCCAGGCCTAAAAGCTCAAATGATTGAAGCCCAATTTGGTGATTCATCATTCGTATCTTTGCTTACATGCGGACCAGGAGAAGAATTCTATACAACCTGGGGACATTCTGCAATTCGAGTCTGCGATAGCACTCTTAATATCGATTTAGTATACAATTACGGAACTTTTGATTTTTCTACAAAGAACTTTTATCTGAAGTTTGCACAGGGAAGATTAGACTATTGCATATCGCGCGACAGATATTCTGATTTTATAGGTGCATATAACTACGAACGTCGTAGTGTTTGGGAACAGCATCTCAACCTGACTAGACAGGAAAGGAACAATCTGTTCATTCTCCTAGAGCACAACTATCTTCCTGAGAACAGATATTACAAATATGATTTCTTCCGCGATAATTGCGCCACTCGAATACGCGATATCATCAATGGCAGTCTGTGCCATCGCTATGTATTTGAGCCTTCTGACGTAGATAATGCTGTAACCTATCGAGACCTTCTTTACGCTCCTACCGAGAAACTCCTATGGTGGAGATTGGGTGTAGACCTTCTCTTGGGACAAAGATGTGATAAGCTTTGCAATAGCAACGAGTATCTCTTCTCTCCCTTGGAGATGATGATACAAACTGATACAACAGCTTTCAAGATAAAGGATGCAAACGGGAAACTCATTCCTCAAGTGGATAGTTTAGGAAATACTATGTTCATTCTTGGAGAAAAGCGCCAGTTACTCAACTCAGACCTTCCTCCTATTCCCGAGAGTTTCAGTCCTACACTCTGTTTTTGGCTGTTATTCATTATTGTATTGGCACTTACAATATTCGGATGGGCTAAGCAGAAACGCTTAGTATGGCTGGATGAGATTCTATTCTGGATAGTTAGTCTTCTTTCTATTCTCTTCATTCTTATGTGGTTCGCCACAAACCACTATTGCACCAAGCTTAATTGGAACATATTGTGGGCCAACCCATTCTTTATCTATTATGCTATTCGTCTGCGAAAGAGCAATAAAGTTGTACTGTATTTCGGAATGCTGCTCGAACTGGTTACCCTCATCGGATTCTGGTTCTTGCCTCAGAGTTTCAATGCAGCAGTATTTCCGATAGCATTAACCCTTTTTATTCGCCTTCTTGACAAGTGCAGAAACATTAATAATTGATGCAAGACTCTTGCATAATATTAATGTAATACCTATTTTATACTGAAACAAAACTAAAGTCTCATATCTATTATTAAACAAGAATGAAACGAACACTTATCTTTGCAGCATTGATGGCCTTTGGCTTTTCGATTGCTGCCCAGGAACAAGCTCTGCCTAAATACAAAGGTTATCACCAGGTAACCCGCTACGACTCTACCGATGTCTATATGGAAGAGAGCGGACTCAGCTATGTGAACAACCACAAACGAATCTGTATTCTCGACCGTGAGGGTGCAAAAGTCAACAATACAATCAAGCTTGATTACGACCCTCAAAGTGCTTTTGTCGAGTTTCGCGAAGTAATTATCCATCATGCTGGTGGCGATAAAGAAGTATTATACCGAGCCGACGAGAAGGGTAACCGCATTGAAGGCACGGCAGAAGTATTTAACTATATTGCTCCTGCACGTATGATATATTGGGGTGCCAGTCAGAAGATGATATCTGTCGGACATCTCGAACCTAATGATGAGATTGAATATCGTACCTTCCGCAAAGGATTTACCTATGCACTTCTTCAGGGTGACGATAGCCGTTACATTCCTCCTATGAAGGGACACTTCTATGATATCGTACCTTTCTGGAGCGAACAGCCTGTTCAGGAAAAGTTCTATAAAGTAAATGTACTTACTAACAAGAATCTTCATTTCCAGGTATACAACGGCGAAGTGACTACTACCAATAGTGTAGAAGGCGATAGAACTGTCTATACTTTCACCAAGAAAGACATCATGCCCATTAAGCACGAGCGTCAGATGGTTGCCGACAACGATGTTCTGTGTAAACTTCTTCTCTCTACCTCTCCCAACTGGCAGGCCAAGAGTGTATGGTTCTATGGCGTCAATGAGACTTATGGCAGCTTCAACACCATTCCTGAGGTTACTGCTAAGGTCAAAGAATTACTCAAAGATGCCAAAACCGAGTTGGATTCTATCAGCGTTCTTACCCATTGGGTAGCTGATAATATGCGCTATGCTGGTATCTCTATGGGAGATGGTGAAGGCTTTACTCTTCACAATGCAGAGATGAATTGGCATGATCGTTGTGGTGTCTGCAAAGACAAAGCCGGTATGCTAGTCACTATGTTGCGTGCAGCAGGTTTCAAAGCTTATGCAGCTATGACTATGGCTCACGAACGTATTGATGCAATTCCTGCCGACCAGTTCAACCATAGCGTATGTGCCGTACAGCGTCGCAATGGAGAAATGATAATGCTCGATCCTACTTGGGTACCCAATGTGCGAGAACTTTGGAGTAGTGCCGAACAGCAACAGGGTTATCTTATCGGCATGCCTCAAGGCGCTGACTTGATGTACACGCCCGTATCTCCTGCCGAAAAACATTATGTTCGTATTAAAGCAGACACCAAGATTAACTCCAAAGGAACCCTCTCCGGTACTATTACTATTACTGCTGAAGGCCAGAGTGACAAGGCTGTTCGTAGCGTAATGGGAGGTCGCACCTCTGAATGGGAGGGCAATCTTGCCATGGAGTTGACCAAGATATGCCCTGCTGCCATTATCAAGTCGGTATCTCATACCAACCCAGACCGATATCTAGACCAGCCTGTATGCATCACCTACACCTTTGAAATACCCAACTATGCTATAGTAGACGGAGACAATCTCGTCTTTATACCTCTCAGCGCACGCAATTTCTATCAGCGCGCCATGAGCCATCTCTATTTTGATGAGAATACCGAGAAGCGCGAATATGCTTTTGCCGATGCTTGCTCCCGTTTGGTTGACATCAAGGAAGAAATAAAACTTCCTGGTAAATATACCAAGTTTGAGTTTGGCAGCAACACTCGCGCTGTTCAGAGCGTAGTTCATCCTGCTGTTGATTTCGGCTGCGGCTACCAGCTTAGCGACGATGGTAAGACTCTCCATTTCGGAGAATGCGCCATGTTCAACAAGCGTGTTTATCAGTCTGAAGACTGGTCTGCATTCAGACAGGCTGTCAAAAATCAGAAGACTCTTGCAACAACCAACATTGTATTAACCAAATAAAAGACTCCTACCCTACTTATGAAACACTTATTTACACTTTTAGCTTGTATGGCCATTGGCCTTGCGACTATGGCTCAGAGCAACAGTCTCTACAATGGAGTTTATGTTCCAGCATCAAACAATGGCCCTGATGCTGAATATCAGCTGATACTTCGCGAATACAAATCCAATGCAGACAACACCTCTTCTATCAGATATCGCAAAGAAATAAAGATTCTACGCAATCGTGCACTTACTGCCTATGCTGACAAGGGAGAGAGTTTTATTGTATGGAACCCCGCCACCCAGAAGGTGACTATCAACGAATGCTACACCATTCAGGCTGATGGCAAACGCGTTGAGATGAACCCTCAGGGCTATGTAGAGCAATTACCTTCTAACTGTGTCGACTGTGCTCATCTGAACGGAATACGTGAAATGGCTATTGTTCATTGTGGAATGGAGATTGGCTGCACAATTGTACTCGACTACACAATTACAAACCTCAAGTCTAACATCATTCAAGATTACTTTGTCATCCCTCAGGATTGTCCTGTAAAGAAATATGAAATCATCGCAGATTTCAACAATAAAGAGAGCGAATACTTCCATACTGTAAGTAATCCGACATTTGATTTCAAATGCCAGGAGATTAACGATGACTCCCACAACTTCCATCTCATCTTTACAGATATCGCCCAAACCTACCAGGCATCCTACTTACCTCAGGCACGTGAACTCTATCCTATCGTAGGTATTTCCAATTATCCTAAGAAAGAAACCACAAAATGGGAATACGAACCTATTGCTGAAGCAGAAGACATCATTGCTACCTGCCACAACGACAACCCTCTCACCTTTGCTCTTCAACTGAGAGATTATGTTGTAGACTATGTACACTACAATTCTATTTCGCCCATAGAGATGGCTCTTGAGACCTCCCAACCCTCAAAAACCTGGAAGGATAATTGTGGTACTGCAATAGAAAAGGCTTTCTTGCTTGCCAATCTCTTCCGCCAAGCTGGTCTTGGAGAGGCCACTATTATCGAAGGTTCTGCCGAAGGATTCAGCCAGATGAGCTATGTTATTCCCGAAATGATTAAAGTCAGACTGCCCCTAAATGGTACCAACTACGACTTCTCACCTATCAGCAAGAACAATGTAACCCCCAGCAAGGATAATAGCGAAAACAAGAATCCTACCGTTCAGCTTGACTATAAGGACTTGATTTCTCCCATGGCAGGCAGATACAACAAGATTACTCTTCCTAACGACAAATCCTTTAGAATAAACGCTGGACTTCTTACTGCCAATCGTACTGCTCCTCTTGCAGTAGGTAAACAGGATGAATGCTATATCTATAAGATAACCCTCCCCGAAGGAATGCACATGGTAGGCAAACCTGTCAGCATTGAAAAGAAGAATAAAGACCTTGGACAGATGAGAATCAACATTTCTCAGGAAGGCAATATTGTTACCGTTGAACGTTATCTGAAGATAGAACAGGACATCATCTCTAACAAGAAACACTACAAAACCTTCCGCAATTGGATGATAGACTGGGATACTTATCGTAGCTTTATCATCAAATAACGACCATTATGACAGGAGCCGCATGGGCACTCTTTTGTGCCATTCTCTGGACAATCGGAATGTTATATTTCGACAGGAAGAAGAAACATAAAGACTGAATAATAGAGAGGTCCCCCCTATCGGGTACCTCTCTTCTTTTTCTCTCCTGTTCACACTATCAATAACGGATAGATAGTCCAACTGGAGCTAACTCACAAGCATGGTAAACAGCCATTCTAAACAGCATTCTTATCACTTGTAAACAGCATATTTACCACACTCAAACAGCATACTTATCACACTCAAACAGCATACTTATCACACCCGACCAGTATACTTTTCCATCTCATATATGACAACCCGTCTACCTCAAGTATGATAAACTACCCGTAACGGATAAGCCTATAATTCTTAATGAACTATAGGCTAACAGGAATCCAGTTAAGATACAACTATAGCTTATATCTACATAATGAAATAACGCCTTTCTAACTCAAGAGAAGAACGTCCAGAATCCTAAAAAGAAGAATGGTACACAGGTCAAGTATCGACTCACGTACCATTCTTGTTATCTAGTTTTGAATATAGAACTACCTTATCGAGCTTCCATTCTACAATTTACAGACAGGCCTCTATCGTTGGAGAAAGAGAAATAGGTCTCTTTCCCTTCAGTCTTACTCTGAATCTTGATAGTCTCACCGGGGCGTGTTTCCATGTTGTAGTTGATATCAATTGCGCGCAAGCCACTCTCCTGATGCTCAGCAGGCATATAGTTCATAGCCCAGCGGATATATTCAGAGTTGTTGACATGCTGCGCTTTATCGATATTGGAAAACTCTACAGGAATCTCCGCAATAGTCTCCATACCTTCGGGTAATCTCAGTTTAGGAGCTTCGAAAGTAAGGGCCGAACGGTCGTGATGCTCATAATCAGCCAGGTAATCCTGCCCTAAACGGCATACCCTACGAGTCTGAATATCCATTACAACCCATTGGGATGTAGCAGCAACAAGCACCTCGTTCATCGAAGAGAGTATCTCAAACTCACGGGTAGCTATCAGTCCGTTGCATCCTTTACTCCATGTGCGAAGTCTGACCTGCTCATCGAGTCTTGGGAAACGGCCGACAAAACGATAACTTACTCGGGTAAGAACCCAGATTTTGTTTTCCTTGATGATATCGTGATAGCCTATACCCGTCTCAGTACAATGCATCTCAGCCACCTCCTGAAGCAACTGTGCTGTAGCCTGAGGGGTTATACGTGCATAGCGGTCGCTAAGCAGCGTGTAGATTGTAAATGGCTTTTCGTAGATCATGATTTACGTTATTGGTAGTATCGGTATTGTGTAGCAACAATAGGTCAGTCTTTGCTGATTACATTCTTTCAGGAACCTGAATACCGAGAATATTCATAGTATTCTTGATAGCCTGTGCAACGGTAGCGCAAAGTCCTATTCTGAAGTTGCGGACAGCAGCATTCTCCTCTTTGAGAATTGGAGTATCCTGGTAGAAACTATTGAACGACTTAGCCAGATCATATGCGTAGTTGGCTACCTGAGCAGGGCTGAAGGCCTGGGCTGCAGCCTCTATCGAAGCGGGCATATCGTGGAGTTTCTTGATAACTTCGCGCTCTTTCTCGTTGAGAACAATGCCATTGAGGTCGTTGATTGCCTGATATCCCTGAGCCATACCCTTGCGGACGATAGAACGGATTCTAGCATAGGTGTATTGGATAAAGGGACCTGTGTTTCCGTTAAAGTCGATACTTTCTGCAGGATTAAAGAGCATATTCTTCGTAGGATCCACCTTAAGGATGAAATATTTCAATGCACCGAGAGCAAGAATGTGGAATAGTTCCTTCTGCTGTTCGGGGCTGAGGTCATCGTTCTTGCCGTGCTCGGCACTCATATCAGCCGCAGTCTGCTCCATTTCGGAGATAAGATCGTCTGCATCAACAACAGTTCCTTCACGTGATTTCATCTTACCATTAGGCAATTCGACCATACCATAGCTGAGGTGATAAACTTTGTCTGCCCAATCGAAGCCAAGACGGCCGAGGATAATCTTCAGCACCTTGAAGTGATAATCCTGTTCGTTTCCTACTACATAGATGAGACGTTCGGCGCCGAAGTCGTTGTGACGGAGCAATGCGGTACCGAGGTCCTGAGTCATATAAACAGAGGTTCCATCCTTGCGAAGCAGCACCTTATGATCAAGTCCGTCATTGGTAAGGTCTGCACATACCGCACCATCTTCTCTGCGATAGAGTACACCCATATCAAGACCCTTCTGAACCAGTTCTTTGCCCAGCATATAGGTCTGCGACTCATAGTATACTTTGTCGAATCCAACACCCATACGCTCGTAGGTCTCGTCAAATCCCTTGTATACCCAACCATTCATACGCTCCCAGAGATCACGTATTTCCTTGTCGCCATCTTCCCATTTCTTGAGCATAGACTGTGCTTCGAGTAGCAGAGGAGCCTGCTTCTTGGCTTCTTCCTCTTCCATACCGCCAGCCACCAGTTCCTTAATTTCTGCACGGTAATGCTTATCAAACTCTACATAGTATTTACCAACCAGATGGTCGCCTTTCATGCCCGATGTCTCAGGAGTCTCTCCATTGCCGAACTTCAACCATGCAAGCATCGACTTGCAGATATGAATACCACGGTCGTTGACAAGGTTAACCATCTTAACGTTGTTGCCGTTAGCCTTAAGCAACTGAGCAACACTCCATCCGAGAAGGTTGTTGCGAACGTGGCCAAGGTGGAGAGGCTTATTGGTATTGGGGGATGAATATTCAATCACTACGGGTGCTTCGCTGGCATCAGGAGCCTTGAGACCATAGTTTTCCTGTGTATAGATGTCGTTGATAAACTGAAGCCAGTAGCTGTCGGCAATAACAAAATTGAGGAAACCCTTTATCACGTTGTAGGATTCGACCTCAGGAGCCAGTTCCTTAACAGCAGCTCCTATTTCGTTAGCCACCTGTTCGGGACCTTTGCGGGCAGCTTTTACATAAGGGAATACTACAAGTGTAAAATCGCCTTCAAACTCCTTCTTGGTGGTTTGGAGTGAGATGGTTTCAGGAGCAATGTCGAGATTGTAAAGATTCTTGAGTGCTTTCGAAATAGATTGTTCGAGCATGGTAAGTTATTTAGATGTTATTTATTGCTGTTTTTCTTTCTGTTTCTGTTGCTGCATCTGTATGTGCTGGAATAGCAGACTGCGTCGTGGGGCTGCCGGTTCTTTGGTAGTCCAGGGGGGAGAGAGCAGTATTCCTGTCGAGGGAGCTGGTGTCACGTCATAGTGCAGACGCCCTTGCGGGTCAAGAAGTGCAAACCAAGGAAAACTGCACACACCATATTGAGCCAAGAAGTCATAGTTACCATCGAAATGGAGCCACGACCAATCGTACTTGTCATCGTTTTTCGAGTTGCGGAGGAAATGATACATCTTCTGGAATTCGCGGTCGCAAACTATGGTCAGAAACTCAATACTGTCGCTTGAACGGTAAACAGTATCAAAGAAATGAGCCATTGTCTCTATCTCTCCCAGACTGTTAGGGTCATCCACTCTCACAAAAGCGATATAGGTCCAGTATCCCTTAAAAGTGTCGAGCGTAATGAGATGCTTGTTAAGGTCGGGCAGGCGGAATATCTTCTGATTCTCCTCGCTGTCGGTAGTCTTGAAACCGGCTATCACATTATTGGCAATACGCTTGTGATCGGGGAACTTGGTCCTCTCTCCTATAGTCCTAAGCATACGGACTACCATATCGGCATCGTAGTAATGGAAATTGTAATAGGCCTCCTTCAAGCCTTGGATCATTGCCAGTTCTCGCACCTGTTCGTGACGCAGCAGAGGATCCATACCTATGGAGTCAACAAAAGTCTCCAGGTCATGATTGTATACCCAATGGGCGATTCTACGAACGTCTATCTTCTTGGTTCCTTTCGAAATGGCATTGGCATAGAGCGACGAGAAGAGCTGCATATAGTTCTCGTCATAGGTAAGAATAGGCTGACCCTGGATGTAAGTCTCATAGATATGCTTGCGCGAATCGAGATGCATATTCAGTTTCATCTCTGCCAGCGAGTAACGCTTGTAGCGGTTGAAGAAATCACAGTCTTCTACATCAGGACAATGCTTGTCTACATAGGTCATAAGACTGTCAAAGTAATGGCGACGGGGACGGAAGCGCTGGTCAAACGCCCCTCTGTGTGCCTGCAGATATCTTGCAACCGTACGGTCAAGACTGTCAACCAAGAGGTTGATATCGTTTCCTGGCAATCCCAGAAACTGAAGCTCCAGCGCAGCAGGCTCAAGATACACGTTGTATTTCTCATCCTGATTCCAGTCAAAAGTACTGTCAACATAAGTGTTGTACGTACGGCCAGGCTCTACATAGAAGGACTGTGAATAGCGCTCCACCTGAATAAACACCAGCGTAGGATAGTTGGCATACATATGCAACTCAAACTTCTGGTCGTCTCCGAGACGGAAGGTATCGAGCATTACCTCATGGCGCGAAATCTTGTCGCTATAACGATAGAGTTCCACTCTCTTGCCCTTGCCGCCGTCAATAGTTCCGCGAATAGTAATATTTCGCTGACACCATGCCGAACAGCAAATGGCCATTAAGAGAATAAATATTAAGGAAATACGTTTCATTGTGTGTGCTTATTCAAATGTTTATTCAATCTGCAAAGATACGATTTTTCCACGAATCTTGCAAATAAATATTTGTATACAATATAAAAAGAGGATAGATAGTCTGTCCCTCTACCCTCTTTGATATTGAATATGAATTGCGGCTATTTATCGAGTCTGACCAGTTTATACTCTTTCTTTCCGAGACCGATCTTGGCTGCATGGTCGACAGTATGGGTGCCGTGCATCTCCTTGATTCTGTTCACCAGGGGCTGGCTGTCGTCGCCTTCCTTGTTGTCCTGATGACCGAACACCATATCTAGGCAGGCCTGATCCAGAGCCACGGGGTCAAGACTGGCCATAATACCCATATCCTTCAAACAGGGAGCAGCAGGAGAACCGTTGCAGTCGCAGTCTATGCTCATATTGTTCATCACGTTGATGTAAATGATGTTGCCTTTGAAGTAATCATGTACCGACTGGGCTGCTGCCGCCATACTCTCCAGAAAGTCGTCCTGGGCAGCCAGCTTACTCCATACCTCATCGGGACTGTCTGTTACACCGGCGCTGTGAATATAGGCCTTGCCCTTCGAGGAGGCAACTCCGATGCTCTGATTCTTCAATACGCCGCCGAAACCACCCATCTGGTGTCCCTTGAAGTGTGCCAGGTTTATCATAAAGTCATAGTTTACCATATGACTGCCTACAATATTGTATTTCATATGGGTGGTATCTCTTACAGGAATCTGCATATCGCCCTCTTCGTCCATGATATCCACCTTGGCAATATCGAGGAATCCATGCTCCTTGATAGTCTTCCAATGTGCCTCTGTGGTGTTGCGGCTTCCCGCGTAAGCAGTATTGCACTCTACTATGGTACCCTTCACTTCATCAACCAGAAGTTTAATCAGTTCGGGCTTCAGATAATGGTTGTTTCCACCCTCTCCGGTACTGATTTTCACAGCCACTCTGCCGGTAGCCTCTTTGCCCAATGCCTTATAGATTTTCACCAGCGCTTCGGGCGAGATCTCGCTGGTGAAATATACTACAGAAGAATCATCTTGCATAGTATCTGAATTCGTTTCTTTAGAATTGCTGGTGCCACAACCTGTCATCAGACCCATTGCAACAATAGCTGACAGTAATAAACTTTTCTTCATAATCATTAGGATTAATATATTTCGGTTCTCGAATACGTTTCTTTTCCTTGCGAAATCCAATACAAGAAAAAGAGACTCTGGAATCATCCAAAGTCTTTTTTCGTACCGCATAAGGGAGTCGAACCCTTGATCTCCGCCGTGAGAGGGCGGCGTCCTGGACCACTAGACGAATGCGGCATTTGTGGTGTTTCGTTCTCTCGAAATCGGGTGCAAAAGTACAAACATTTTTTCATCCGGCCAAATATTTTTTATCCTTTTACGCATACCTGGCATTCTTTTCTTTGATTACCAAACCAATTGCATTAAAAAAAAAGTAGACAACCACATCAAAAAACAGTCGCAAAACTCCTCTTTCGCCCCATGGATATTCAAAAATCAAGGTTATTCGTTACAACTTTTCCTACATGTTTTTGGCTCAACAGGTCTCCTACCAATGTTTCTTGAAACAACACTTTTACCATATTGGCTCGACACTTTTTCGTCCATACTTCAACATAGAAAGTATGGGCAGGAGGATTCGTAGTCCCCTCCTGCCCGTTATAAGGTCCCTACACAGACGTTACATGCTGGGATTGCGGAAGTAGAAATGTCCGTCGACCACATCAATAATAATATTATCCTTGGGGTTAATCTTTCCCTGAAGTATCTGACGGCTCATCTCGTTGAGAATCTCTCTCTGAATGACTCTCTTCACGGGTCGGGCACCCATAGCCGGATCGTAGCCTATCTCGGCCAGATGCGCAATAGCCTCATCGGTAGTAGTGATCAGGATTTCGTTCTTTTCGAGGGTCTTGCTCACCTGATGCATCTGAATACGGATAATGTCGCACACCTGATTCTTCGACAGAGGCTGGAAGAGAACAATCTCGTCTATTCTGTTGATGAACTCCGGACGCACACGCTGTTTGAGCAGATCGAGCACGGCATTCTTGGTTTCATCAATCAGATACTGGCTCCTCACGCCCTGTATGTCCGCCAGACGCTCCTGGATTATCTGTCCGCCCAGGTTGGAAGTCATAATGATGATGGTGTTCTTGAAATCTACCGTACGGCCCTTATTGTCGGTCAGACGCCCGTCGTCGAGCACCTGCAGCAGGATATTGAACACATCGGGATGAGCCTTTTCAATCTCGTCAAAGAGCACGATACTGTAGGGTTTGCGGCGCACAGCCTCTGTGAGCTGGCCACTTTCGTCATAACCCACATATCCCGGAGGCGCTCCTATCAGACGCGATACCGAATGACTCTCCTGGTATTCAGTCATATCGATACGTACCATCATTTCCTCGTCGTCGAAGAGCACATCAGCCAGCGCCTTTGCCAGCTCGGTCTTTCCTACGCCTGTGCTACCCAGGAAGAGGAAACTGCCTACAGGTCTTCGGGCATCAGCGAGACCCGTACGGCTGCGTCGTATGGCATCCGAGATGGTACTGATAGCCTCCTCCTGCCCTACTACGCGCTTGTGCAGTTCTTCTTCGAGATGGAGCAGACGCTCGCGTTCGCTCTGCATCATACGCGTAACGGGTATTCCGGTCCATTTGCTCACCACTTCAGCCACCTGTTCTGCATCCACCTCTTCGTTGATGAGTGCATTGTCAGCCTGCATGGTCTTCAGTTTCTCCTTCAGTTCCTCCACTCTGTTTTCAGCCTCTTTGATACGTCCGTAGCGCAGCTCTGCCACACGGCCATAGTCGCCGGAGCGTTCGGCCTGTTCGGCTTCAAACTTGTAGCTTTCAATATTCTTCACTTCAGTCTGAATAGCCTCTACCACCTCCTTCTCGCTCTGCCAGCGGGCTTTCATCTGCGAATGCTGCTCGTTGAGCGATGCCAGTTGGGAGTTGAGGGACGACAGCTTGTCGAGATCGTTCTCCCTGCGTATAGCCTCGCGCTCAATTTCGAGCTGGCGGATATGGTGCTCGATATCATCCAGTTCTTCGGGTACCGAGTCTATCTCCAGCCGCAGCTTGGCTGCAGCCTCGTCTATCAGGTCGATAGCCTTATCGGGGAGGAATCTCGAGGAGATATATCTGTTCGAGAGCTCGGCAGCAGCTATGATAGCCTCGTCCTTGATACGTACCTTGTGGTGCACCTCGTAGCGCTCCTTCAGTCCGCGGAGAATGGAGATGGTATCGCTCACGTCGGGTTCGTCTATCAGCACGCTCTGGAATCGGCGTTCAAGAGCCTTGTCCTTCTCAAAATATTTCTGATATTCAGCCAGTGTAGTAGCACCTACGGCACGCAGTTCTCCGCGGGCAAGAGCAGGCTTCAGTATGTTGGCTGCATCCATTGCCCCCTCGCCACCGCCGGCGCCCACCAGGGTATGTATCTCATCGATAAAGAGGATTATCTCTCCGTCTGCCTCATTGATCTCGCGTATCACGCTCTTCAGTCTCTCTTCAAATTCACCCTTATATTTGGCACCTGCTATCAGCGCACCCATATCGAGCGAGTAGATGGTCTTGGTCTTGAGGTTTTCGGGCACATCTCCGCTGATGATTCTATGGGCCAGACCTTCAGCTATGGCCGTCTTACCCACACCCGGTTCGCCTATCAGTATAGGATTGTTCTTGGTGCGCCGGCTCAATATCTGCAGCACACGGCGTATCTCATCGTCGCGGCCTATCACGGGGTCCAGTTTACCCGACTGGGCCAGCTGATTGAGGTTCTTGGCATATTTTCCCAGGGCGTTGTAGGTCTCCTCGGCATTCTGACTGCCCACCTTGCTTCCCTTGCGCAGGTCGCTGATGGCAGCCTTCAGGCCTTTCTCGCTCACGCCGCTGTCTTTCAAAAGTTTTGCAGTAGTGTCACTTCCGTTTAGAAGCGCCAGCAGCAGATGTTCTATACTAACAAACTCGTCGCCCATCTCCGTTGCAAGCTGGGTCGCCTTTACCAGAGCCTGCTGTGCATCGTGACTGAGTGCAGGATTTCCGCCACTTACTCTCGGCAATCCTGCAAGGACTGCATCGAGAGCCTGTTGCAGACGAGCCACATTTACGTCGAGTTTCTTAAGCAGATAAGGTGTAGCGTTCTCATCCTCCGAGAGAATTCCCTTTAGCAGGTGACTCTTCTCAATAGACGGGTGTTGATTCGACAGGCAAATCTCTTGTGCCTTCTGAACAGCTTCTTGTGCCTTGATTGTAAACTTATCGATTGTCATAGTCGTTTTGGGTTTTAAGTTTTCCTGCTTATCATAGTTCAACAACCGTGCCACGAGCCTCATCTATGACAAAATGGCAGACTTTTTGCCAAAATCTGCCATCCATTTGGCAGAAAAACAGACATCAGCCACCCGTTCGACCGGAGGCTGATGCCCGATATTTAAGGTAACCTTATGCTTTAAGGAGGCCTTAGAACTTGATATTAAGGCTAGCAGAGGTAATGTAGTCGTTCTTCTCAACACCTGCGGGGACGAGCTCGTTGTGCTCGTAGGTGAAGTTGAGACCCAGCGACATATTCTTGCTTACCTGAGCGTTGAGGCTGGTAACAGAGTTGATTACATAGTCACCTGCGATGTTGGTAACAGCAGGCTGGTAGAAGGTGGTGTGCTTGATAGAAAGCACGTCGGTAATCTTCTGGCGCATTTTGAAGCGGAGAGAGATACGGCTTACCTTGTCAGCGAGAGCGGGGTCGCTCTTGATCGACTCAAAGTACTGGGTGTGCTCAAATACGTAAGCGCCGCTGATAGAGTAGTCGCAGATAGCGCTATGGTAGATACGATACTTCACACCAGCGAGGAGGTTGAGACGATAGTCGTACATTTTGAGAGGATTGCAGTTAACGGTAGCAGCCAGGAAGGGAGACCAGCGGTCGTACTGCCAGACATCAAATTTAATGCTGCCGTTGAAGTTGTTCTCGAAGAGTTCGCCTTCTTTCAAGCCATACATATAGCTTACACCAGCATCAAAAGCCAAAATACTGTCGTTGCGTTCAACGCCGGCATTGGTGTTGAATATGGTGGTATTGACGTTACCTGACTTCAATTCGCCACCGAAACCGAGCTTATAGCTCCATTTTTTCTGAGCCGACACGGTCATTACCATTGCCAGCATCATCATGATTACAAATACTTTGCGCATAGTTTGAATGATTTAATTTTTCAGTTAAAGAAATGCAAAATTAATAATTATTTTGAAATAACAGAATAAAAAATGAATTCTTCCGTCCCAAAACAGCCCGTCGCCACATCAGATTCATGCTCTAATAGCCATTGGCTGTTGGCTGTCGGACTGGGTTCGGCTATTGGCAATGGCTGTCGGCCTGGGTTCGGCCTACGTTCGGCCTGGGTTCGGCCTGGGTTCGGCCACCATTCGGCCAGGGTTGATTTATTCTTACCTGCCATTTGCCTAAAATTTTCCTGTGTTTGGCTTACGTTTGACTAGGATTCGGCTTGGGTTCGGCTTGGATTCGGCTTGGGTTGAACTTGGATAGTATCTGTTTAGGGAACCGGATAGGGACTGGGAACAGACTGCTGTTACCTTAGAGCTGACCTTCTCTCCGATGTCCTTCGAGGTGGTTTGGAGCCAGACGGGGAGAAGGATTTGGTGTTCCGTTGCTGCAGGGTTCTGTATAGGCCGGCAGCCTGTTGCCACAGGGTAGCGTCCCTGTTGCGTCCACTTAGCGTCCACTTTCGGGCTCGTTTCGGGACGCTACTCCGATGCTAGGGGGACGCTAAGTGGACGCTAGGTGGAAGCTATATGGACGTTATGTGGACGTTATGTGGACGTTATGTGGACGCTAGGTGGACGCAAAGAATAAAGCCTGCGGCGCAACATAAATGCCCGTGAATTATCCATAAATTAATTCATAAAGTATTCTTCTTAAGCCAATAAATTATTTTTGAAAAATTCATGGTTAATTCATGGCAATTCATGTAAAAAATAAAGCCTGCGGCGCAACACGAATGTCCATAAATTATCCATAAATTAATTCATAAATTATTCTTGTGTATAATATCATTCATATCAGCATCTGGAATTGAGACCAGGGTTTATCTTGGTTTATCGCCTTTGATGGGGCTCGCAGATGTGGGATCAAGTTTTCCGAGAGCTTGCTCACAAGGAAAACCTTTATCACACAGATGCTAAAGATGCGAAACAGCTTCAGAGAGAGCCCCATTAAAGGAGGTTTATCTATGTTTTTGTCTACAAAGCCATTCTTATGTATGGGGAAATATATGGTGGCAAGGAGGCACCACTAATCCGATTTTTGATGCGCGAGATTGCCAAAACGGGGAAATATTTCGGCCTTTTTTATTTGTAGGTTAAAATAATTGTGTATATTTGCAAAGTAAAACTATGGCCCAACAAGCCATCGTGTATTGAAATAAGTATAGCATAAATAACTAAAACACAACGCTATGAAACGCTTGTTCACCTTATTACTGGTCGGCGCATTATTGATGTGTGCCTACGATGTTCAGGCTCAATCGAAGTCCTCTTCGGGAAAGAAAACCACTAAAACTACAAAATCGGGCAAGAACGACAAGAAGAAGAATCCCGCTGGCGGAAAGCCCAAGCCTGTAGAGGTCGAACTCCCCGCAAACAGCAACGACTGCATATTTGCTATCCAGCTGGAGCCCGACGTTGCCTTCGGTCCTACCACCGCTCCCAAAGGAGGCGGACGCATCCAGGATGTAATGGCCGACAAGAATAACCCCAACGTATTCCAGTACGAGCACAATTCGGTATGGTACAAATTCAAGGTACCCTACAACGGTATGCTTGATATCCGTATCACCCCCACCAACCCCCAGGATGACTACGATTTTCTCCTGTTCCGCTACACGGATGAATATTTCTCTAACCGCATCATCGAGGGTCGCGTAAAGCCCATCGCTTCTAATCTCGCCGCTATCGACACCGCTGTCAAATCTCCCGTTATCGGTATGTCGACCGAGGGCACAAAGACTTTTATCGGCGCTAACGGATCGGGCAATTTCCTGAAATCAATCCCCGTAAAAAAAGGCGAGGTCTACTATATCGCCCTTGACAACAAGACTGGTGCTGCCGGCCACACCATCAAGGTGGGTATTACCGTCGAGAGTTTTGACCCTATGGTTCTCTTCTACGACCCTACCATCAAGAAAAACGTCGAAGTCGACCTGCTTATCCTTGAAAAGAACACCGACAACCGCCCCATCGTGAAGAACCCCAAATTCCGTGGCGGTCATATCAAATTCGTTCCCGGATTCACCTACAGCCTCTATGCCAAGAAAGACGGATATTTCTCTGTTCACAAAGAGTTCAACTCCAACATCTTCAAAGAGGACACCCTGATGCGTTTCCATCTCAACAAGGCTACCAAGGGTACCAAATTTGCCATCAATGACATCTATTTTGACGACAACGCCCAGTTGCTGCCCGAAAGCGACACCGTTCTCTCCGGCTATGTCAGCATGTTCCGCACTCACCCCAGTATCAGTTTTACCGTAAAAGCCTACGTTCAGAGCTACGGAATCGACATTGAGCGCGACATCCAGCAGTCTATAGCCAGAGCCCAGGCCGTGAAGGATTTCTTTGTAAGAAACGGTATCAGTTCAGACCGTATCGCCATTGCCGGTATGACCCAGAACGAAATCAAGCGTGCCGCCGCTGCTGCCCTCAACAAAGGACAGGCCTTCCGCGACATCAAGGCAGAACTGATAATTACAGCCATCAACCCTGAATAAGGGCTCGGCAGCAATCAATAAAGAACAACAACGAGACGGGGCAAAGACCCCGTCTTTGCTTTGCCACAAATACTACCAGCCATACTTCCACAAACTATCGCACTACCACCATGATCTTAGGCTTGATACTTACCATAGCACTCATTATCGGCATAGGAATCCTATCGGGACGAAAGGCCAAGGACGCCGAGAGTTTTACTACAGGAGGCGGACGTGCAAGCGGATGGGTTGTATGTGGAGCCATTATGGGCACTATTGTCAGCGGACAGAGTACGGTGGGGACAGCACAGCTGGCTTTCAGTTTCGGCATCTCCGCCTGGTGGTTTACCATAGGAGCAGCAATAGGATGCCTGATGCTGGCTGTGATGTATGCCAAACCGCTGAGAGACACAGGATGCAGCACCCTTCTGGAAATAGTTGCCAGAGAATACGGTCACAAAGCCGAGGTGGTGGGGTCGACACTCTGCCTGATAGGAATCTTCATCAGCATCGTGGCCCAGATAATCGCCTCATCGGCCCTCCTCACCACGCTGTTGCCCATCAGGTATCTGTGGGCAGCCCTTGCTGCCGTTGCACTCATGATGATTTATGTCGTATTCGGAGGTCTGTGGGGGGCCGGACTCGGCGGTATCGTGAAGATGGCCCTGCTCTACATCTCCAGCATCGTGGCCGGAGTATTCGTATGGAGACATAGCGACGGTCTGAGTGGTCTGCTCCATTCGATAGAGACACTATTTGCCAACATTCCCCTCCAGGAGGGAACCGCACCCGAAGAGGTAATCAGCAGCCGGTATGCCAATCTCTTTGCCCGCGGACCACTCAAAGACATGGGAGGCTGCCTGTCGCTGGCACTCGGAGTTCTGGCCACTCAGACCTATGCTCAGGGCATCTGGGCGGGGAGGTCGCTTGGTGCCTCGCGCAGAGGCGGTATTCTCTGCGCCTGTCTCATTCCTCCCATCGGAGCGGCATGCACCTTAGTAGGCATGTATATGAGAGCTCACTACATTACGGCTGCAGAGCTGGAACAGATTGGGGGAATCCTGCCTGAAGGGATGGGCGTGATGCAATCGTCGGTACAGGCCTTTCCGCTTTTCATTACCCACCACCTGCCACCCTTCTTTGGCGGAGTGGTCCTAGGGACGCTGTTTGTAACCATTGTGGGAGGCGGCAGCGGACTTGCTTTGGGCTGTGCCACCATCATCAACAGAGACATTCTGGCTCCACTCCGAAAGAAGAAGAGTCAGAGTCTGCGCCAGCTGCGGGTCATCATCGTCGTACTACTGCTGATTGCCGTGGCCATATCGCTGCTGGTTGCAAAATCCTTTATCAACGACCTGGGATTTCTTTCTCTGGGACTGAGAGCTACAGCCGTACTGATACCTTTGACATGCGCTTTGTTCTTCCCCCAACGGATAAGCCGCCGGTTTGCTCTGGCATCCATGATTTCGGGTACCGCTGCGCTGCTCGCAGCACAGATGCTGAATCTGCCTGCAGACTCCTTCTATTGGGGATTCGGAACCGGATTGGCAGTCTGTCTGATGGGGTGGAAAAGAAAAACTTTAGTTCCTGAAGCAATAAAGGAGCAAAAGGTACGTTAATAATAGATAATTTATATAAAGTAAGAAAGAAAAGTGTCCGATATCATCAATCTACTTCCTGATAGTGTAGCCAATCAGATTGCAGCCGGAGAGGTTGTCGACCGCCCAGCATCTGCCGTTAAAGAGCTGGTGGAAAATGCCATCGATGCCGGTGCGACCTCGATACAGCTGATAGTGAAAGACGCTGGACGTACGCTGATTCAGGTAATTGACAACGGATGTGGCATGAGCGACAGCGATGCCCGACTCTGTTTTGAGCGCCATGCTACCAGCAAGATTCACAAAGCCGACGACCTGTTTGCTATCCGCACTATGGGATTCCGAGGGGAAGCGCTGGCCTCGATAGCAGCCGTAGCCCAGGTAGAGTTACGCACACGACAACACGAGAACGACCTGGGGACCTGTGTGGTAATAGAAGGTTGCGACGTCAAGAAACAGGAGCCCTGCACCTGTGCTGCAGGCACCTCCATCGCCGTACGCAATCTATTTTACAACATCCCTGCCCGACGAAACTTCCTCAAGAAAGATACCATTGAATTTTCTCATATCGACGAGATATTCCGCCGAATAGCCATTGTCAACTATAATGTAGCATTCAGCGTTCACCATAACGGGAAGTTACTCTACGACCTCAAGGCCGGAAACAAAGCACAGCGAATTGCCTCCATATTCGGAATGGGGGCCAGCGAAAGACTGTTCCCCGTTGAGGAGAGTACCGATATCGTCAGCGTAGAAGGTTTTGTAGGGAAGCCCGAACATGTGAGAAAGACCCGCGGAGAACAGTATCTGTTTGTGAACGGACGCTACATCAAACATCTGGCGCTGGGAGCAGCCGTTGAGAAGGCTTATACCGACCTGATACCCGAGCGCACCTATCCGAGCTATTTCCTCTTCATCAAGGTAGACCCTTCGAGGATTGACGTCAACATACATCCCACCAAGACCGAGGTTCGCTTTGTGGATGAGCATGCACTCTTTGCCATCATCCGCTCGGCTACAAAGAAGGCTATTGGGCAGTTTGACCTAGCCACCGAACTCACCTTCGACCAGCCCGAGAGCCTTGACCTCTCCCCTGCCCCTACAGGATATATTCCTGACCAACCTAAGGTATCATTTAACCCCAACTACAACCCATTCAACACGGGATCGAGTTTCCACTCCGGATCGAGCTTCCGCTCCGACTCAGGCAGTTCACCCCGTACAATAGAGGCTAAGGAACATTTCTTTGACACCACGCCTGAGACCGAATCTCAACTCGACTTTTCCGAACCTATGCCCATAGAGGCAAAGACGCCCTCCATCAGCACGACGGAAGAGTCGTCTCCCTTCTGTTTCGCAAGCAAATATATCGTCACTACACTACGATCGGGAGTAGTCTTTATTGATCAGCAACGTGCTCACGAGCGCATACTCTTCGAGCAGTTCATGAATCGGAAAGAGATGACGACACCCGCGGGTGCACAACAGCTTCTTTTCCCTGTCAACTGCACTTTCTCTCCCTCTGACAGAGAACTGATGAATGAGATGGTCGAAGACCTGAGACGATTAGGTTTTGCCATCGAACCGCTGGCCTCGAGCAGGGGCACATTTGTGGTTTCGGCCACCCCGCCTGATGTTGCGGACTCCCAACTCCAATCAATCTTTGACCAGATGCTGGCAGACTACAAGGGCGGTGTGATGCAGAAGTTTGCCGACAGAGACAGGATTCTCTGCCTGTCGCTAGCACGACAGCTGGCAGTAAAATGCGGCACGGCACTCAAGACGGTAGAAATACAGCATCTTCTGGCCGACCTCTTCTCGTGCCAATGTCCCAATATCTCGCCCAGCGGCAAAAAGATCATGTACATACTGAACGAAACTGAACTTGAAGAAAAACTCAAATAACCAACAATAACCATTATGCAATACTCTCCCCAAGGATACAGCCAATTACCCTCAGGCGTAAAGAACCTGCTCATCATCAACGTGCTCTTTTATCTGGCAACGGTTGTAGTTCACAATTCGTTAGGCTATGATCTCGATGAATATCTGGCTCTTTATTCCGTCCAAAGCAGTCATTTCGGAGTCTGGCAATACCTCACCTATCAGTTTATGCATGGCAGTTTCGCCCATATTTTCCTTAATATGTTCTCGCTTTGGATGTTTGGAACCGTTTTGGAGAACTACTGGGGCACTAAGAGATTTTTGCTCTATTATCTGATATGCGGCGCGGGTGCAGGTCTGACACATACCCTGGTCAACGGAATCGGTATCCAAATTGCACAGAATGCTGTCAACCTCTATGCACAAGACCCCAACCCCGACAATTTCATTCAGCTCTGCCAGCATTCATTTCGTGGGTTATACAACCCTCAGGTTCTTTCGGAGGTGGTTAGTCAATGGAAAGGTGGTATAGACTACTCGCAAAGAAGTATCGCTATGGTACAAAGCCTGGTCGATGCCAAAGCCGCCGTTCCTACCGTAGGCGCTTCGGGAGCTGTATATGCGCTGCTGCTGGCATTCGGCATGATGTTTCCCAACAATAAAATATACCTCTACTTCCTTGTTCCCATCAAAGCCAAATGGTTTGTAATAGGTTATGGTCTTATTGAACTCTACAACGGTATAGCCGGCACCAGCGATGGTATAGCCCATTTTGCACATCTGGGAGGTATGTTATTCGGTATCGTCTTGATTCTATACTGGAGGAAGAAGAGTTTCAACCGCTGGAACTAAAACAAATTATCTAATAGCAATCGTAATATGGAGACACTTTTTGAACAATGGTCGGGAGAATCCTGCATAAAGGTTTCGTCCATCTCAGCCAATGGTTCTAACCGTCAATATTATCGTCTGGAGGGGGAGACACACCGCTGCATAGCTGCTGTCAATGGTGACGTAAGAGAGAATGAAGCCTTTCTTTACTATGCCAAAGAGATGAAAGAACGCGGCATCCGTGTGCCCGAAATATATGCTGTCAATGCAGATCGTACGATTTATCTGCAAGAAGACTTGGGCGACACTACACTATACTCATTCCTGACCCAGAAGAAGAAATCGGGAGAAGACATTAACGACGAACTGATAGCGTTGTACAAACGGGTACTCAACGACCTGGTCCTCATGCAGACCAGATGCCGAGACCTGGACTTCGCCTATGCTTATCCCCGTTCGGATTTTGACCGTCAGAGTATACAATGGGATCTGAACTACTTCAAATATTATTTTCTAAAGCTGGCTTACATCCCCTTTGACGAACAATTACTTGAAAACGACTTTAGCAGATTCATCAACTATCTGCTCGAAGAGGATTGCTCCTATTTCCTCTACCGGGATTTCCAGGCACGTAACATCATGATTGCACCTGACAGAGAACTTTACTATATAGATTTCCAAGGCGGAAGAAGAGGTGCTGCCCAATACGATGTAGCAGCGCTGCTGTATAGCGCCAAGAGCGAGATTCCCGACGAGATAAGAGGGCTGCTGCTTGACTATTACATAGACCGACTGTCTGAGGTTGTACACATTGATAAGGATGCTTTCAGAAGCAAGTTCTACGGATATGTGCTGGTTCGTATGATGCAGGCCATGGGTGCATACGGATACAGAGGATATTTCGAGAAGAAAGACTACTTTGTACGCAGTATTCCCTTGGCTGTAGCCAACCTGAGGAATGTACTCAAGAAGCATCAGTTCCCCATCGATATTCCAGAGCTCAACAAGGTGTGGAACGCCATTGCCCAGCATGAAGACTTTATGCCCCGCGAGGACAAGCTGACGGTCAGAGTGTTCAGTTTCTCCTACAAGAAAGGCATTCCACCAGACAAGAGCGGTAATGGCGGCGGCTTTGTATTCGACTGCCGTGCTTTACCCAATCCCGGACGCTATGAGCAATATAAGATGCTGAACGGAAAGGACAAGCCTGTTATTGACTATCTGGAGGAGAAGCCTGAGGTGGAGCGTTATATTGACCATGTAAAAGCGTTGGTCTGTCCTGCTGTAGAGAACTATATTGAACGCGGATTCAATCATCTGATGGTAAACTTCGGCTGCACCGGAGGTCAGCACAGGTCGGTTTACTGCGCTGAAAGAATGGCCGCCTACATACGCCAGAACTACGACTGCAGGGTGGTTCTGCGACACATAGAACAGGACAAATAATCGCATTATTTCGGCCTGAACACAAGTTGAGATTGAATTTAACTGAAAGAAAAAACAAAAAACTTTCTGTTATTACAAAAAAAATATGTATATTTGCAATCTCATTACAATTGAATAATAATAAATAAATTACTAATAATGAAACTCAAAACCATCTTACAAATCATTTTGGCAGCCGTAATTATCGGTCTCGGCTATCTGGTATTTGACAGTATTATGAAGCCTATGCGCTTTAATGACGAGTTCAATACCCGTCGCGATGCCTGCGCTACCAAGCTTAAAGCTATCCGTACACTTGAGGACCAGTACAAACTTACCTATGGTTGCTATACTGGCAGTTTTGACACTCTCATCAACCGTCTTTTCAACGAAGACAGCCTTCTTATCAAGCAGGAAATCGTAAACCACGAGAAAGCTAAAGCTGACGACGTAAGTATCGCCGATATGGAAAAGGGCGAAGCTATCAGAAAAGGCTACATCACCCTTCAGCAGGCTTACGTAAATCCCATCGCTCAGCTCCGTGAGCAGAAGAAACTCAACTATACCGATGCTGATGGTTTTAGCCATGAGTTCACCGATCAGGAAATAAAAGACCTCCGCTACATCCCTTATCCTAAGGGTGAGAAGAAAGAGTTTGAACTGAAAGCCGGTGCTCTTGACAAAGGCGGTTACAGCGTTCCCGTATTTGAATGCAAAGTTTCTCTCGTAGACCTTCTTGCAGACCTCGACAAACAGACCGTTGCTAACAAGATTGCTGAAATCGAGCGCGTAAGCACCAAGTATGCCGGCTGGAAGGTTGGCGATTTGGAGCAGGCTGTTACCGAGGGTAACTTCGAGTAGTCGCTGGTCGAAAACCCATTGACAAGTTTCGAGTTGGTGACTACGCTATGTAGGCCTGCCCGAAACTTGCCTCTTTTTGATAGAGTATTATCTGTTTAATACATTATTATAGTATTCCATACTTATGAACTATTCCACTCGTTCATTCATTACTTCCGAAAAAGTAGTACCATCATTTGAGAAAGATCTTTCTATAATATTAAAGAATGATGGATTTGCTTTTACCATTACCAGTACAAAGAATGAGTTTCTCACATTCGGCGACTTTCAGATTGAGGGTTCGCCCAATATGACTGAAGCCATTGCAATCGTGAAGCAGGTGTTTGCCGACAACAGTATCCTTCTTTTTGGATTTCATAGTGCACGCCTGGTTGTTGAAACAGAACAGTTCGTATGGATTCCTGACAGTCTTTATCAGGAGGGTAATGACCGTATGGCACTGGCAGCTGTCTGTCCCATCCCTATCGGAAAGTCTGTCTTAAACTACCACAACGACCAGATTCAGGCCCGTATCGTCTTTACAGCAGACAATGCATGGGTATCGGCATTCAAGATTGCCATCCCTGGTATCAAGATTACCTGCCAATACGCTGCTCTCTTGAACGAATATTCTGTTCTTCAAAGCGACCTTAAGAGTATACTGCTTGTTCAGGTTCGTGATGGTATCAGCGATTTTATTGTTCTTTGCAACAAGAAACTCCAGCTCTGCAACACTTATAGCTGTGCCAATTTTGATGAGGCTGTTTATCATGCTCTCAATCTTACCAGTCAACTGCATCTTGGTGAAGCAGAAATGGAACTTTGGCTGTGCGGAGATGTCAATCGCGAACAATTCACCCAGGCTCGCCGTTTCTTCTCTAAGGTCAACCTCTACAAGGGTCGTCCTCTGCAGTTCGGAAACCCCGATATGTATACTATCCATACTCATCGTATTGCTTCAATCCTCGGATAATCTATGCGCATCATTGCAGGCAGCCTGAGAGGTAGAAGACTTAATCCTCCGCAGAATCTTCCCGTTCGCCCTACAACAGATATGGCGAGAGAGAGTCTGTTCAACATACTTAATAACTATGTTGATTATGAAGAATGCACAGTAATGGATCTCTTTGCGGGAACAGGAGCAGTATCGCTTGAATTCATCAGCCGTGGAGCAAAGCACGTAACGTCGATTGAGATCAATAACCAATGCACAGAGTTTATCAAGAGCTGTGCCAACCAATTTGGTGTCAATAACATTCATGTGGTCCGGGCTGACGTCTTTGATTTGCTGAAACGTGCATACAAGAAATTTGATATCGTATTTGCAGATCCTCCCTATGCCTGTGAAGATCTGGCTCAACTTCCTGACCTTGTATTTGACCACAATGTTCTAAACGAAGACGGTATCTTTATTCTGGAGCATCCGAAGGAATATGATTTCAGCGAACATCCTCACTTCTGGCAACATCGTGCATACGGAAAGGTAAACTTTACCTTCTTTGCGATGAAACTTGATGAAGAATAATCATCCAAAAACAATATTATAAAAACCAACAACTACAAAACCTCATATCTTTTTATCATGAACGCAGTAGTAAAAACCAATTTCCAGTTTCCCAAGCAGAAGAGCCTTTATGTAGGTAAGGTTCGTGACGTTTACAATATTGACGACAAGTATATGGCCATGGTAGTAAGTGACCGTATTTCTGCTTTCGACGTAGTCTTGCCTAAAGGTATTCCCTACAAAGGACAGGTATTGAACCAGATTGCAGCCAAATTTCTTGATGCAACCCAGGATATTGTTCCCAACTGGAAGCTTGCTACTCCTGACCCTATGGTTACTGTAGGTCTGAAGTGTGAAGGTTTTCGCGTTGAGATGATTGTTCGCGGATATCTTGCAGGCAGTGCATGGCGCGAATACAAAGCAGGTGCCCGCACTCTCTGTGGTGTTCAGTTGCCCGAAGGTATGATCGAGAACCAGAAGTTCCCCACTCCTATCGTAACTCCTACCACCAAAGCAGATGAAGGCCATGATGAGAATATCTCCAAAGAAGAGATCATCAGAACCGGTCTTGTAGCAAAAGAAGACTACGAACAACTTGAGAAGTATGCTCTTGCTCTGTTCCAGAGAGGAACCGAGATTGCAGCAGCACAGGGTCTTATCCTTGTAGACACCAAATACGAATTTGGCAAGCGCGACGGTAAGATCTATCTGATTGACGAAATTCATACTCCTGACTCCAGCCGCTATTTCTATGCAGAAGGCTACGAAGAACGTCAGGCCAAAGGCGAGCGTCAGCGTCAGCTCAGCAAAGAATTTGTACGCGAATGGCTCATGGAGAATGGTTTCCAGGGCAAAGAGGGACAGCAGGTTCCTGAAATGACCGATGAAATTGTCAACTCCATTACCGAACGCTACATTGAACTGTACGAACACATTACCGGTGAGAAGTTCCAGAAATGTGAGGATTGTACCGATGTTGCTGCTCGTATTGAGAAGAATGTTAGCGCATGGTTAGCAAATAACTAATCTAACATCTGTATTTATTCATATTACAGATAATAACAAAAAACTGCGTATCCCAACCATTTGAGTGCGCAGTTTTTTATACTTCTTTCCCTTCAATATCAATAATCCAGAAATGAAAAAGATTCCGCATACATTTACAATAGTTTTCTTTCTTATCCTTATTGCCGCTTCACTAACTTGGTTTATTCCTGGCGGAGAATTTGTAAGAGAGACTATCGCTGTGCAAAATGCTGATGGTACTATGGGTACACGAGAAGTAGTGCGGAGCGATTCATTTCATAGGGTCGAAAGCAGTCCTCAAACCTGGCAGATATTCTCGGCGCTATTTAATGGTTTCTGCGACAAGGCCGACATCATTATATTTATTCTGATGGTGGGAGGAGCCTTTTGGATTCTTAACAATAGCCACTCAATAGATGTAGGAGTATATGCATTCCTCAATAAGGTCAAGAAACTCAACAGGTTCAAATTCTTTCAGAAGATAGGCGTTGAGAATATCATCATTACCTTGGTTATGATAATGTTCAGTATCTTCGGTGCAGTATTTGGTATGAGTGAGGAAACAATTGCCTTTGTAGTTGTATTCATTCCTTTAGCTATCTCAATGGGATATGATTCTATTGTGGGTTTATGTATGTGCTATGTTGCTGCCCACGTTGGATTTGCTGGTGCTATTCTTAACCCATTTACCATCGGAATTGCCCAAGGTATTGCTGAACTACCAATTTTTTCGGGACTTGAGTACAGACTGTTATGCTGGTTGATCCTCACTACTATTGCCATCATCTTTGTACTTCTATACGCCAGGAAAGTCAAAAAATCCCCCGAGAAATCTCCCGTATATAAACTTGACTCCTATTGGCGCGAACGTGCTGAAGAGCAACAACAGACTCCTGTTGAATACTACACACCCAGAATAGCATGGATCGTATACGCTGCCATTGCAGTTGTATTGGGATATCTCTCTATTCAGTATCCTTCTACTTCAATCACCATCGGTAGCAATAGTACCTCATTAAGCATTATTCCCATTCTATCGGCACTTTTTGTAATAACAGGCTTCATTGCCCTTCGCAAGAGCGTTCATTTCTTTATCCTCGACCTTCTTTTATTCACTATTGCATTTCTTGTAGTTGGAGTATTGGGATATGGGTGGTATGTTCTAGAGATTGCTTCTCTCTTCCTTGCAATGGGATTGTTGAGTGGCATTGCTGACAAACAGAGTGCAGACTCTTTGGCTAAATTATTCCTTGCCGGCTGCAAGGATATCATGAGTGCAGCCCTTGTTGTAGGATTAGCCAGCGGCATCATCTTCATCATGCGAGATGGACATGTAATCGACACTATCCTTTACGGTTTGACTAAATCATTGGCCAAGACTGGAGAAATTGCTTCTGTAGGAGTTATGTACACTTTCCAGACGTTTCTCAATGTCATAATGCCAAGCGGAAGTGCTAAAGCAGCACTTACTATGCCAATTATGGCTCAGTTTGCCGACCTTATTAATGTTTCTCGCCAAACGACTGTGCTAGCATTCCAGTTTGGTGACGGATTTACTAATATGCTTACCCCTACAAGTGGTGTACTTATCGGTTGTTTGGGCATTGCCCGAATTCCCTATGGAACTTGGCTTAAATGGGCGTGGAAACCTCTTGTTGCATTAATACTTATTGGATTCCTGCTCATCCTCCCCACCCTATTTATTACACTTCCCGGATTCTAATAACTGATTATTCCTAAGAAGGATTACCTTCTCACCTTAGCACAACTTTCTGATAGGTATCTCTTTATCCTATTACAAAGAATTATTGGTCGTAGTGCATAAGACTTATTATCTTGATCGAATGGGTTGATAGACACCCATTCGACACCGTATTGGTGTCAAATCTAGAATATAAAAAATCGAGCAATACTATATTGCTCACCGATAATATTTGCTAAATACCAGATAAGTAGTCGGGAATCAAACTGAGGAAAGGAACACCTCAGATTCTATAATTACGACGTTTTCCCCAAAGGGGAGCGTTCTCTTCGTCGTTCTGCTTCTTTCGTTCATACTGCATTTCATCTATATGAGGATTCTCTTCAAAGAACTTACGTTTGTAACGATCCAGACGTCTGCGAGTGATTATGGGAAGGATATACTGTCCCACTACACGATAAAGCACATAAAGCAGGCAGATGATGATTAGCAAATTGACAAGAGATTGCATATTAAGAAAGAAGTAATGAATATGATGAAGTAGAATATCCTTTATTAAATATTGTGGTTTTATTCTTGGGACTTACTATTTTTCTTGTAATATAGAGGAGAAATGATAGCAAAAAGTATAAGAGCAACTATAAGTAAAAAAGACACCAGGACAAAGTATTGGCGAGATTCCATGTGAGTATTCCAAATCAATCCGTTTATGGAAAACAGATTAAACCATAGGCACAATAACGCCAGGCTTTGATTAGCGAACCTTACACCCCTTGGTGTAGGATAGCTGGGATTTTCGTCTATGGTTGAAGCAAATTGTGAATAATTCCTGAAGGCTCGTCGTTTTTGAGAAACAGCCATAAGATTGACAAACGTCGCTCCAACAGAGAATGCCGGCCAAAAGAGAATACGGAACTTTGATACCATCACTAAATCACGATGATATTTCATAACCATCGGTATTTCGCCAGGCAACACAATCAGATACCCTACCGTGCAGACAATTGTGATTATCGTTATCAATAAATTCATCACAGACAGGCATCGGGTCAAGTTGTCCACTTTGTACTCCCATCTTGGCTGCGTTAAGCTTTTCTTGGGCATAGAAAAAGGATAAAGGTCAAAATGCTTTCTCCGAATAAAAGAAGGCCGCACTCTCGCTCAGGAGAATGCGGCTCTATCTATTATCTAATAGATTGCTCCATATAGATTATTTGTTCTGAAGGTATTCGTGAATACCCTTAGCAGCAGCACGACCGGCACCCATAGCGAGGATAACGGTAGCAGCTCCGCTAACTGCATCACCACCAGCGAATACACCTTCGCGGGTAGTCATGGTGTTCTCGTCGATCTTCAAGCCACCAAAGCTTTCGGTCTCAAGACCGGGAGTGGTGCTCTTGATGAGGGGGTTGGGGTTGGTACCGAGAGCAACGACTACGGTGTCGATAGGCATCTCGAACTCGCTGCCTGCGATAACGCTGGTCTTCTGACGGCCCTTCTCGTCGGGTTCGCCAAGTTCCATCTTAACGCACTTCATAGCAGCTACGTTACCAGCCTCATCGCCTACGTATTCGATAGGATTGGTAAGGAATGCAAATTCGATACCCTCTTCCATAGCGTGGTGTACCTCTTCACGACGTGCGGGCATGTTAGCCTGGTCGCGACGGTAAACAACGGTAACATCGGAGCCGAGACGCTTAGCAGTACGAGCAGCATCCATAGCTACGTTACCACCACCGATAACGGCTACCTTCTTGCCGAGAACGATAGGAGTAGCATACTCCTCATCGTAGCCGTGCATAAGGTTGGTACGGGTAAGGAGCTCGTTAGCGGAGATAACGCCTACGAGAGTCTCACCGGGGTTGCCCATGAACTTGGGAAGACCAGCACCGGAACCTACGTAAACAGCCTGGAAGCCATGAACGTCGAAGAGCTCGTCGATGGTAACGCTCTTACCAATGATAACGTTGGTTTCGATCTTAACACCGAGTTTCTTGAGGTTCTCGATTTCGGGAGCAACAACCTTCTGCTTGGGAAGACGGAACTCGGGAATACCGTAAACGAGAACGCCACCAGCATGCTGGAGAGCTTCGAAAATAGTAACCTCATAACCCATCTTAGCGAGGTCGCCTGCGCAGGTAAGACCGGTAGGACCGGAACCGATAATAGCAACTTTCTTACCATTGGTAGCGGGCTTCTCAACGGGCTTGTCATCCTTGTTCTCACGATTCCAGTCAGCTACGAAACGCTCAAGAGCGCCGATAGCGATGGGCTCACCCTTAACACCGAGGATACACTTGCCTTCGCACTGGTTTTCCTGAGGACATACGCGGCCACATACTGCGGGAAGAGCGGAGTCCTGAGCGATAATCTTAGCAGCACCACGGAAATCCTGCTCAGCAACAGCGTGGATGAAAGCGGGGATATCAATGCTTACAGGGCACTTGGTACGGCAGAGAGGTTTCTTGCAGTTGAGACAACGCTTAGCCTCTGCTACAGCCTGCTCGGGAGTGAAGCCGTAGGAAACCTCTTCGAAGTTGGTAGCACGAACCTTAGGATTCTGCTCTTCGGGTTTCTGACGGTTGGTAGCATTTGCGATCTCGGCCATAACCTTGTCGGTGAGGTTGCACTTGTGGTCAACGGGACCGCCTTCAGCAGCAACGGTAGCAATACGGTATTTTCTCTCATCGGGTTTCTTAAGACGGCGACCAGCCTCGTCGAAGTCAACAAGGTGACCATCGAACTCAGGACCGTCAACGCAAGTGAACTTAACCTTATCGCCTACTGATACACGGCAAGCGCCACACATACCAGTACCGTCTACCATCATACAGTTCATGGAAACGATGGTCTTGAGGTTGAGTTTCTTGGTGAGGAGAGAGGTGAATTTCATCATGGGGATAGGTCCGATAGCAACGCAGTGGCTGTACTGCTTGCCTTCTACAGAAACAAGCTGTTCGATCTTGTTGGTAACAAGGCCGTGCTCGCCATAGGAACCATCATCGGTCATAATATAAAGATTGTCTACAACAGCGCGCATCTGCTCTTCAAAGAAGAGAAGGTCTTTGGTACGTGCACCAATGATGCAGTCGCAAGCGATACCGTTCTCATGGCACCATTTAGCTTGGGGGTAAACAGGAGCGGTACCTACGCCACCTGCTACGAAGAGAACATGGAGGTTCTTACGTTCTTCAACGGGAACTTCCATCAGTTCGCTGGCACGGCCGAGGGGGCCTACGATGGTGAAGATCTCTTCGCCTTCGTTCATAGCAGCGAGCTTGCGGGTGGAGTCTCCTACTACCTGGAATACGATAGTAACGCTTTCACGCTCTTTGTTGATGTCGCTGATGGTAAGGGGAACGCGTTCACCCTTAGTCTCGGGAATAACAATTACGAACTGACCGGGTTTGCCGGACTGTGCAATCCAAGAGGATTGGATTTCCATCAAGTAAAGCTCATTGGATGTAAGCTTTTCTTTGCGTAAAATCTTGTACATGTTAAATTGTTTATTAGGATTAATTATTTTGTTTTCATTCCTTGAAATTGAAGTTATAGCTGACTCCTAGACCTACGTTGGGTATGGGGAATGTATCTCCATAATTCTCGCTAATCATCATACACGAAAATTTAACTGCCAAATAAAGAGGTCCCATCTTGATTGGAATGTCAAGAGCAGGTTCCAGGAAGAATAATCCGCTTTGCATATACCCTGCTGTCAATCGGCCAGCAATGCCACCAAAGCTTTGTTTCATCCAACCATAGTCCACCTGCACGAATAAACGGTTATCTGACACAAATGTGCCTCCCATGGAATCCCCGTGGTCAAAATATTCCCAACCATTGCAATTTCCATAGCCTCCATATATACCGAGCATAGTATGATTATCAAAGGCATTGTAATAGCCCAACGATGTTTGGGTGTTGATGACACCATTGAAAGGCGTTACAGACGACATAGTCTGCAAAGCAAAATGATCTGTCACAGCAACTCCTGCCGACGCTGAGACGCCATCCCATACCGAGAGTGCACCCGACACTTGCATATCGCCCTTCTGCTCATAGATTGGGATATGCGCAATATGAGGACCATATACGCATCCAACCATCAAAAACGAGGCCACACCTGCGAGTATGAATAGTCTAATATTTCTCATCGTGGTCAGCTATTGCCAACTATTATTTTCCCAACTCCTTTACAAAGTTCTCGTAGAAATAGGGAATGGTCTCAATACCCTTGAAGAACTGGCAGAGAGGATAGTTCTCGTTGGGAGCATGGATGTCGTCGGTGCTGAGACCGAAGCCCATGAGGATGCTCTTGATGCCGAGGATGCGCTCGAAGCCAGCCACGATAGGAATGCTTCCGCCGCTACGGGTAGGGATAGGACGCTTGCCGTAGGTGGTCTGCATAGCCTGCTCAGCAGCCTTGTAGGCAGCCATGTCGAGAGGAGATACGTATGCGGCACCACCGTGGGAAGGAGTTACAGTTACCTTCACGCAGTCGGGAGCAGCAGCCTCAAAGTACTCCTTGAAGAGCTGGCTGATCTTCTCATAGTCCTGATTGGCCACGAGGCGGGTGCTTATCTTAGCATGAGCCTTGGAGGGGAGCACGGTCTTGGAGCCTTCGCCAGTGTGACCGCCCCAGATACCACAAACATCGAGGCAAGGACGGATGCCAGTGCGCTCCTTGGTAGAGAAGCCCTTCTCGCCATGAACTGCCTTGATGTCGAGTTCCTTCTTGTAAGCCTCCTCGTTGAAGGGAGCCTGAGCCATGAGGGCGCGCTCCTCGTCGGAGATCACCAATACGTCATCATAGAAACCTGGAATGGTGATGTGACCATTCTCATCATGCAGGTCGGCAATCATCTTGCAGAGGATATTGATGGGGTTGGCTACAGCACCGCCAAAGAGACCGCTGTGGAGGTCGTGGTTGGGACCGGTCACCTCTACATCCCAATAGCAGAGGCCACGGAGACCGCTGGTGATGGAGGGAGTGTCCTTGCCAATCATAGAGGTGTCACTAACAAGGATAACGTCGGCCTTAAGCATCTCCTTGTGCTCCTCGCAGAAACCATAGAGGCTACCGGAACCGATTTCCTCTTCACCTTCGAGCATAAACTTCACATTGCAGGGGAGTTTACCCTCCTTAACCATGAACTCGAAAGCCTTGGCGTGCATAAAGCTCTGACCCTTGTCGTCGTCAGCACCACGAGCCCAAATTACGTCGTCGATAACAACAGGCTCAAAGGGATTGGTTCTCCATTCAGCGAGGGGTTCCACGGGCATCACGTCATAGTGGCCATATACCAGTACAGTAGGTTTTGTAGGATCGATCATCTTCTCGCCGTAGACTACGGGATTGCCTGCGGAGGGCATCACCTCTGCCTTGTCGGCACCAGCTTCGAGAAGAAGCTCTTTCCAGCGGTTGGCACAACGTACCATATCCTCCTTATGTTCGCTCTCAGCACTGATGCTGGGGATACGGATGAGAGAAAAAAGTTCCTCGAGGAAGCGGTCGCGATTTGCTTGAATATAATTATTAATCTCTTTCATAATAAGTTAAAATGTAAGTATCGTAACAATTAATTCTGCAAATATACGATTAATTTTTTATATAATAGAATAAAAATCAAAAAAAGTAACGATATACATAGTGGACCAGCACTTGTACATCAAAGAAGTACAAAACATAGTGTATAGAATCAATCAAGGAGTACCTTCCTACAGTTCTCTATTTACCCAAATAAGTCAAACCCATACGATTAAACTAATCTATCCGATTGCTTTCTTCCATACAAGAGTCTGTTTTTCCACTCTCTAGTATAGAGGCCTTCTAAAAATACAGATCCATTTCTACATATGTGATGAAGCATAGCGAGTTTCGATAGCGGCCCGAAGGGTTGCGCAGCAGACCAGACAGAGCAGAGAATAAGATATATAAAACCGGCCGGAATGGCCGGTTTTACTTAATCATCCACCATTCCGCAGAGCAGTTTGTATTTGCAGTACTGGCAATTGTACCGGATCCCTTTCTTCTTCGGAACGAAGGTCTCTTCCTGGTTGAGTAAATGATCTTGGATAAAATTGTTCAACGCAGGTTCGAAAGCCACAGCCTCAACATCGTAACTGTCTACTGCTTTATTCTGAACAATCACTCTGGCATCGTAGTCTTCGGGCTTTCCGGGACAGGCTATATAGATGAGCGATGGCATGATTTCGGCCTTACGCTCTTCTTGATCCAAGGACGGAATAGTATCGATACTATCCTTAACGGCTTTACAGTAGAGCAGCATCTGCAACACGTTCTTAGGTCGTTTGTCGGATTCCTTGGTGGAATCGAACAAAATATTGTAGTCGGCTTTATCCATCACTTTGTGCGAAGGCTTCCCTCCTGTCTTGTAATCTACTACACGGATGACTGGTTTGCCGCCAGCCTGGGGATGCTGATAGACATAATCCAATCGGTCGACTATACCTCCGATGAAGAACTGACGTTCCTCCTTGTCGGTCTGGACTGGGAGCGATGAAGAGAAATGCTGCTCGGTAGCCAGGATGCGGAATGGTGCTACAGCCTGATCTATCTTGATCAGTCGGAGCAGATAGTCTTCCACTACCTGGCGGGCAAGAACAAGTTCGCCCACATAGCCTTTGATCTCGGAGCTGGGCTGATTGAACACTTCCTTATGAAATGCTTTGTCTACGGCATCTGCGATGAGGGGGGATTTTTCCTTCTTCGAAGCATCTATGACCGTCTGCAGGATTTCTTTTGTAACCTCTCCGTCGGGAGCCACAGCACGATAGAACTCCTGGGCTGCGGAATGGAATACTGTTCCGAACTGATTGGGCTGAAGCGTCGAGGTAATCTCCTCCTCAACCTTGATTCCTTCAATATATCTGAAGTAGTACTCGAGCGGACAATTGATATAGGTGCTCATAGCAGAAGGGGAGAAATCGAGATATCGGCAATCACGCTCCTCATCTCCTACTCTCTCGCCTGTTGCTCTTTTCAGAATAGAGGCAACGTGGGCTGAAGTCTTTTCATAGCCTTCGTGCACGAGATTGGATGGAGTATCGTTTTGTTCTGATAGAGAGAAATCAAGATGGCTGTCCTCTACGTTCATATTCGTTTCGGCAAGTATCTGACGCATGAAACGAGACATTTCGCATTGGCCCATCTTACTGCCGGAGGTGGAGAACATAATGGTAACATCCTGAGCATGACGGAGAAGTCGGAAGAAGTTGTAAGCGTAGACATTCACCTGTTCTTTCTCAATATCGAGATTGAACGCACTACGCAGATAGTAGGGTATCATGGTGGCAGACTGTGAGCTGCGGGGAAGCACTCCGTCGTTGGCCATAAGCAGCAAGACGTGCTTGAAATTGAGCGAACGGGTTTCCAGTACTCCCATCACCTGCATTCCGGCCAGGGGCTCACCATGAAAGGGGACGCTGGTTGATCGGAGCACACGGTCGAGCAGACGGGTAGCCAGACTGGTCTCCTTCAGATCCACTTCGAGGGTCTGCAACTGTGAGATAGCCTTATGAACACGGAAGAGAGCCTCTTCGTACATGTATACATGACCTGCATTGAGTGCCGTACCTTCCTTCTCGAGAGCCTCGTTTCTTACCGGCATAAGACTCAGCACGGACTCGATATTCTCTTTCAGATACTGCAGGAGTTTTGAGCCGTCCTTTTCGTCGCAGGATTGTGCCCACACGCCCTCATCCATATACTGATAGAAGGGATGTTTCTCTATCTTCTGAAGAAACAGTTTATAGAATCGGTCCTTGAGTTCGGAACCGGTACCTGCCCCTTTACGCTTACCCTTCAGCTGCAGATCGATAAGCATTCGCACAAAACTCATGACAGGAGTATTGTCGAGAGGGAATCCCATCGTAATATTAATCCCGCACGATGGCAGATTGGTCAGCACCTGGGGCAGAAGAGATTCCTCTGCCAGCACTATTGCCTTGTCGGTATGGTCTTTCTTTTCTTCTGCGACGCCATCCGAATCTACCTCTTCGAACCAGTTGCTGATGAAACGGGTCTGAGCGTTTACAGTATCGGTCTTGATGTATCGTAGCTGAGGTTTGCCTTCTGCCACCAGTTCCTCTTCGGAGAGTTCGTTGGGGAACGATCCGATATATTTGTGAATATACTGACAGGCATCCGAGAAGAGTCCGTTGAGAGAATCTTTCTCGTAACTCATGGGGATATAATCCCAATAGAACAGACAGTTGGCGCATCCTTTAATGCCTTTGAGGAATGCCTCCTGAACGGGAGAGAGCATATTGAAGCCTGCAAAAACGTAGGTAAGACCGGTATCAATGTTTTCATATAGCTTCTCTTCAACGACCTTGCGGCACAGGGCTCCGTCGTATAGTTTGCCCGTATCGAGCAGTTTCTTCTTGAAATCCTGATAGATGCCGTGCATCTGATTCCAAAGTTCGAGGAAACGATGCTGCTGCTCACTCTTGTCCGACAGCTTGCCAAAATAATGCTCAAGGGCTTCTAACTGCTTGGCATCAAGAAACTCGAGCGGATTTTCGACATGACCGTCCTTGATATTGGCAAAGAGCTGCTTGGCATTGGCCATCTGCTGATCGATAAGGTTGAAATCGGACAGCATCACTTCGCCCCATCCGTAAAACTTATCAATACTCTCTGCATTGCTTATATGCTCCTTATAGACATCATACAGACGGCATACAGCCTCAACCGAATCGACCACATGCAGAGAGATTATGCTCTGAAAGAGCTCGCTGATAGTCATATAACGTGGAGCCCAGATGGGAGAACCATCACCTTTCTCCATCGAGATAGAGGACAGACAGCGGTTAAGGAACAGACTGGCACGCTTGTTGGGAAACACAACCACTACGTGCTTCATGTCATTTCCAAATTTTTCATACAGGCTCGAAGCCATCAGCTGCAAGAAATTATTCATATGCTTGAGTTTAGTTTTATTCTACTTCAATTGATTCGATTTTGCTGTCGCGGAGATACCAGATGTATCCTTTGATTGTGCTTTGGGGCATCAGCTTCTGCAACGCCTTCATATATCCCTGCACCTGCTCCACATAGTCGAGATGCTGCTTTTCGTTATGACGCACATATTTCTCATAGGCGAACTTGAAATCCACCACAACAACTTCCTGGCCTCTGACCATGATTCGGTCGGGTCGTATGGTTCGGCCCTGAATCTCGTCGGGCACCAGTATCGACTGCTCGTTGAGTACTTCCCATCCTTCAGAGAACCACTCGGCTATAACAGGATTCTGCAAACCCTTACTGAATAGATTTCTGGCCAGTTGGGAGGTCTCTTCTTCTACCACATCTGCCGACTCATACTGGCTGATAGCCTTATCAATATCGTTGCTGCTGTCGATATAGGAGAAGATGTTATGTATCTGTATTCCGGTGATGACACTCTTGCCGTCCTCGGGGTTGTCTCCCACCATTCTCTTCGACTCCGTACTCTGACGGAATTCGGGTTCGTAGGTCTGCTCGCCGATACCGACCTCGGTCTTATGCGCAAAGAGAGGTTCCATTCGGGTGCCTTTCTCCTCTTTGGCCGAAGGAAATTCACGCTCTTCATTTCCGAAAGTGTAGGTCTCATAGACATCCGTTCTGTCAGAAGCGGCATCCGTATTGCCGACCACTTTGTAGAGCTGTTCGGCTATTGATCCCTTCTGACGCGAGCCCCATATATACAGGCTCGATTTGGCTCTGGTGAATCCCACATAGAGCAGATTCAGATTGTCTACAGCCATCTGCTCTTTCTCCTCCTGTATGCTCGGAGCAAAGAGGGAGTTCTCTACCATCTCGTGCGACTTGAAATCGACGGGTATTACCGGTATTTCTTCATAGGGATTGCCCTTGTCCTGGGTGGGGAGCCAATGCACATCGCTGTGAGAAAAACTGAACACATCGAAATCACAATAAGGCATAAAGACATGGTCGAATGCAAGACCCTTCGAAGCATGGATCGTTACAATCTGGAGTGCATTCTTGTCGGTCGAGGTAATAGCCTTGGTGTGCAGACTTTCCTCCCAGTAGTTCAGCAGCGAGTGAATATCTGCGGGGTTGTTCTTTACAAACTCAGCCACCGCATCAAAGTATGCCATCACAAATTCCGACTGATCCTTATACTGGCCGAGTTTCAAGGCCTCTACAATCTTCTCGTTCAGCTGTACCAGGGGCAGATTCTTATGCAGTCCCATCTCCTGGATGAAGGCATTCATAGCATCTTCGTCGTCGTTGAACAGAGGCAGCAGATAGGTTCTGTAAAGCTTATTTTCCGTATCGAGAAGCAGTCTCAGCGTTGCGATTACGGCAAGTATGGCCCACGACGAATGGAACTGATAAGCATCGCTCGACACCAGTTTCACATTCTGGGTTGCCGGATTGGACTTGAAGGCCTCAATTATACTGGGTGTGTGTGTCTTCTTTCGCAGTATTATCGCCATCGAGCCGTATGGAACACCCTGCTCATGGAGTCTGGCCACCTGATTCGTCAGGTCACCCAGCATGTGGCCCTTGCGCTTGACGTTGCTGGTATAGAAAGTCGCTCTCACATAGCCGTTGGCGGGCTTATCTTTCTTGTGCGAAGGCTGCTTCTGCTCCGCCCCCTGATAGATGCCCGACGCAATTCCCCTACCCGGCTCCTGTCCCAGCAGACTATCCATCTCTATGGGAAGGGTCAAATACTCAGGGTGCTGGTTGCCGTCTGCATCCTCCACCATTTCGGGAACGCCGAATACACGGTTGTTGAAATCGATAATCACCTTGTCGCTGCGGTAATTCTCTTCGAGAGGCTTCTTCTCTACAGTCCCTTTCTGAAAATCGGCTTCATTGTCTATATTATACAGCACCTTCCAGTCGCCGTTGCGCCAGCGGTAAAGACTCTGCTTGATGTCTCCAACCACCAGGCAATCCTGACTCGAGCTCACCATCTCCTGAATCAGGGGCAGGAAATTGCGCCATTGCAGACTGGATGTATCCTGAAACTCGTCAATCATCACATGATGCAGGTAGGGACCTATCTTGTCGTATATAAACACATTATTGCCGTCGCTGTTCATCAGCTGAGACAGCAGGGCTCCGGTGTTGGCTATGATAAACTGGTCGTTTTCGGCATTGATCTGATTCACCTCCTTGTCAATCTCGTTGAGCATACCCAGCTGGTGGAGATTCTCCATCGCCAGCGCAGCGGTATTATACTCCAATTTGGTCTCCATATATTTTGAGACCGTATCCCTGTAGAGGTCGAGCGCCTTCTTGGCCACAGGCAGATTGTCTTTGTCGTTGGCATCGCGAAGCAGTCCCGAGCCGTCGTCGGGAACCAGATAGCCGGCATATTTCTCTTCCACTTCGGGCTCTCCCAGTTTCTTCAGAGGCAGCAGCCATTGCTGCATCTTCTTGAGCGACGAATTTTTGGTTCTCCCCACCACAAAGGCCTTATCGTTCACAGGCCACGACTCGCTCCCTGTCACGAAATCCTTATAGATCTGCTCCAGTTCTTTAGCCAGACTCATCTTCTTTTTAAGAATCTTATCCAAGGCAGCCTTGAAACTCTCTCTGTCGGCAAACATCGAGCGGATATCCTCCTGATGGCGTATAAAGCCCTCCTTGAACAGCCATTCCGAGAACTCCTCCAGCGGGCGCACCACGCTCCACTTCTGGTCCTGCACCAGGTTGTCCTTTATAAACGACTCCAGCTGCATGCGCACCTGCTTCTTGTCCTTATCGGCCAGCGAGTCCATTATTCTTTCCACAGCCAGTTTGCGCACATCCTCGTTGTTCAGCTCCGTACGGAATCCGGCCGAGAGACCCAGTTCTCTTGCCAGGCCCTTCAGAACCGATTGGAAGAAAGAGTCGATGGTCGTCACTCTGAATCGGTCGTAGTTGTGGAGTATCTCCTTCAGAACTCTGTCGGCTTTCAGACTGCGCTGCACAATCTGAGCCCACGAATAGGGTCTCCCCTGCTCTATCTCGGCAATCTTGTTGAGATAGCTCATCGTGTCGCCAGGGATGCTCTCCATCGACGGCATCCCCTCGTTACAGATACAGGCAATATTGTAGAGCGTACCGAGAATGCGGTCCTTCATTTCGCCTGTAGCCTTCACCGTGAACGTCACGGCAAGAATATGCTTAAACTCATCGTCGGGCACATCGTTTCGCAGCACCTGGGCTATATAATAAGCAGCGAGGGTAAAGGTTTTTCCGCTTCCGGCCGAAGCAGAATAGACGGTAAGACTGGCTTTTGTCATATTTGGTGGTCAGTTATCAGTAATCAGCAATCAGTAATCAGCAATCAGTAATCAGCAATCAGTAATCAGCAATCAGTAATCGGTTATCAGCAATCAGTAATCAGTAATCTGCATCAATTCACATTTCACAATTCACAATTTACAATTCACATTTCACAATTCACAATTTACAATTCACAATTCACAATTCACTAAAAATAACTGCCATCATCCAGAAATATTACACACCACGGCAAATATTTTTTTTCACTTCCGACACAATCTTCCCTTACAATATTGACCGACAAACCTTTCTGTCTGCATGAACCACTACCACCCACATTCTGGTCTCCATCCAGCACATAACACAAAACAAACCGACCACGAATGGCCGGCTTGAAATGCGTTGCAAATGCAATTTCACATTTCGTAAATGAGTGTTTGTGCAAAGTACCACAGTACAGACTCATCAATCTGTTTATCTACGGAAAGAAAGAAGCATTGGAAGAGGGTGATTTTTGATAATTGAGTCTTCCGGAAATGGGGATTCGAACCTATGATAATGTATCTGTCAATATTCTTCGGGTTAATGTTTCTTAATCTTTTTTGACAAAATCGCACAAAATCGCACAAAATCGCGCAAAATTGGTTTGGAGA